>NZ_CP025572.1:4076599-4296898 GCF_018336975.1 Marinomonas sp. CT5
AAACTCTTCAGTTAAAAAGTTTGCTTACTCAAAATCTATTACACTAACAATAACTTAATCGACTCACTGTCCCGAAGAACAACAAGCCAACATAAAGCGAATTGACGTGTTAGACGTTTCGCAAGACTTCAATTTTTTTGATCCCAAAAGGATCTTCTGAAGCCTCCAGCGAGCGCCCACACAAATTATCTGATTATCTATTTTAAAGAGCGTCTGACCCTTCGTTCAACGTCTTACCTTAGTAAGTGGCAAACTCTTGTTTGCTTCGTTGTCCGTGTCAGTGGGGGCGTATAATACCGTCTAAAACTTTTAGCGCAAGCACTTTTTTAAATAAAGTTAAATTAAATACAAGAAACATGTTTTCTGCACATTAATTGTTCAAGACGGCTAATTTTTACCCCCCACCTCTAGCAAAACAAAACTTCATTAACATTTTGTTGAACTACTATAAAACTGAAAAGCCCCCTAGTCGTTCAACTAGAGGGCTTTTACAACAAACAATTCCTTCTGGAGAAATTAACCTAACCACTTCCTCGCATTCTGGAACAAGCGTAACCATGGTGCTTGTTCTTTCCAGTCACTTGGGTGCCAGCTATGCTGAACCGTACGATAAACACGTTCAGGATGAGGCATCATAATAGTCACACGACCATCTTCAGAAGTTAACCCTGTGATCCCTTGTGCTGATCCATTTGGGTTAAATGGGTAACGCTCGGTCGCTTGACCATAGTTGTCCACATAACGCAACGCGATTTGAGCAGAAGATGTCAATGCCGCAATATCTTGCTCATCTCGGTATTCCGTTTGCCCCTCACCATGAGCCACAGCGATTGGCATACGAGAACCTTCCATACCAGCCAATAGGATAGAGTTCGACTTTTGAACTTCTACTTGCACAAGACGCGCTTCAAATTGCGCAGACTCATTACGAACAAATTTAGGCCAGTGATCTGTACCCGGAATAAGCTCATGCAAATTCGATAGCATCTGACAGCCATTACACACACCAAGCGTGAAAGTATCAGGACGGTTGAAAAAGACTTCAAACTGCTCACGAGCAATTGGATTAAAGAGGATAGACTTCGCCCAACCTTCACCAGCACCCAATACGTCACCGTAAGAGAAACCACCACAAGCCACCAAACCACTAAATTGATCTAGTGTTGTACGACCAGACAAGATATCACTCATGTGAACATCAACCGGTGTGAAACCGGCTTTATGGAAAGCAGCAGCCATTTCAACTTGACCATTTACACCCTGCTCACGTAATACAGCAATCTTAGGTTTATTGCCTTTATTAGCAAAAAGGGCAGCAATATCTTCATTAATATCAAAAGTTAGCTCTGCTGATAGACCAGGATCTTTCGCGTCTAACAAACTATCAAACTCTTGCTGTGCGGATTCTGGATTATCACGTAAAGCCTGAATACGATAACTAGCCTCAGACCAAATTCGCTGCCAATTGATGCGCGATTCTTCAAGAATCACTTCACTTGCAAATCGAACACGGATGCTATCGTCACCCGATAAGGTAGCAATCGGAGTCACCGTGACACCCGCATTCGCATAAGCGGAAATCACCTCAGTCACATCGGATTCATTCACCTGAACCACTGCACCTAATTCTTCGTTGAATAAAGCAGGAGCCACTTGCATACGATTGATAATAGTTTCATCCAGATCAATGTCCAATCCTAGATGACTAGCGAATGACATTTCAACCAAAGTCGCAAAC
Source organism: Marinomonas sp. CT5 (assembly GCF_018336975.1). NCBI lineage: Bacteria > Pseudomonadati > Pseudomonadota > Gammaproteobacteria > Oceanospirillales > Oceanospirillaceae > Marinomonas > Marinomonas sp. CT5. The sequence continues at coordinate 4,078,338 of NZ_CP025572.1, forward strand.
ACACCACCATCAGAACGGTCATGGTAAGCCAACAATTTACCTTCCGCATTAAGCGCTTGTGTCGTATCGAAGAAGCCAGCCAAGACAGCCGCATCATCCACATCAGGCGCCTGCTGACCCAACTTATTGTAAACCTGAGCAATAACAGAACCGCCTAGACGGTTTTTACCCGCACCCAAATCGATTAACAACAAACGCGTATCCGCTTTATTTTGTAGTTCAGGTGTCAGTGTTTTACGAACATCTGTGACTGGCGCAAAAGCAGAGATCACCAAAGAAAGTGGAGAAGTGACGGCTTTTTCCTTGCCATCTTCTTTCCATACAGTCTTCATCGACATGGAATCTTTACCCACTGGAATAGCAATATCCAACGCAGGACACAACTCCATACCAACTGCTTTTACTGTTTGATAAAGTTTTTCATCTTCACCTTCATGACCCGCCGCTGCCATCCAGTTTGCTGATAGCTTAATGTGCTTACGCTTAGTAATGTGCGCAGCCGCTAAGTTAGTCAATGCCTCACCTACTGCCATACGACCAGAGGCAGGTGCATCAAGCAAAGCAACTGGGGTGCGTTCGCCCATTGTCATAGCTTCGCCAGTATAACTTTCTAAAGAAGAGGTTGTAACCGCCACATCCGCTACAGGTACCTGCCATGGCCCCACCATTTGATCACGAGCCACCATACCAGTAATCGAACGGTCGCCAATGGTGATCAAGAAGTTTTTGCTTGCCACAGTTGGCAAGCTTAAGACACGCTTTGCTGCATCAGCAAGATCCACATCAATTGCAGTAAAATCATCACCTGCAATCACTGCTTTTTTGGCTTCACGATGCATTTTTGGTGGCTTGCCGAACAAGACAGACATTGGCAAATCAACAGGTTTGTTATCAAAATGCTCATCGGCTACTTGCAGGTGCATTTCTTCTTTTGCATCACCGACAATAGCGAAAGGACAACGTTCGCGCTCACAAATTGCGGTAAACTCTTCAATACGATCAGGAGAAACCGCCATAACATAACGCTCTTGCGATTCGTTACACCAGATTTCCAGTGGTGACATACCCGGTTCATCATTCAGAACCTTGCGCAAATCAAAGTTACCACCGCGCTCGCCATCTTTTACCAATTCAGGCAAGGCGTTAGACAAACCACCAGCACCCACATCGTGAATGAAGCTGATTGGGTTTTTATCGCCAAGCTGCCAACAACGGTCAATCACTTCCTGACAACGACGCTCCATTTCTGGATTGCCACGCTGTACAGAAGCAAAATCGAGATCTTCGTTACCATCGGCAGACGCCATAGAAGATGCCGCACCACCACCAAGACCGATCAACATCGCAGGGCCACCCAGTACAATTAACTTAGCGCCAACTTTGATCTCTTGTTTTTCAACATGCTCACGACGAATATTACCGATACCGCCCGCCAACATGATTGGCTTGTGATAACCACGTACTTCTTCTTGAGACGCACCTTGGATGCTTTGTTCATAAGTACGGAAATAACCTAATAGGTTTGGACGACCGAACTCATTGTTAAATGCGGCACCACCAATAGGACCTTCGATCATAATATCCAAAGGCGTTACGATACGAGATGGTTTGCCATAGTAGCTCTCCCAAGGTTGTTCAAAACCTGGGATCTTAAGATCCGACACCGTATATCCACTCAACCCTGCCTTTGGTTTTGAGCCAACACCTGTCGCACCCTCATCACGAATCTCACCACCAGAGCCCGTAGCCGCACCAGAGAAGGGTGAAATGGCCGTTGGGTGGTTGTGAGTTTCCACTTTCATCAAAATATCGATGTTTTCATGGCTAAAGTCGTATTCACGAGTATCTGAAGATGGGAAAAAGCGCCCACCAAAGTGACCTTCCATTACCGCCGCATTGTCTTTATAAGCAGACAAAGTGCCATCAGGGTTATGTTCGTGGGTGTTCTTGATCATTTTGAACAAAGAGCGCTCTTGCTCTTCGCCATCAATAGTCCAAGACGCATTAAAAATTTTGTGACGACAATGCTCTGAGTTTGCTTGCGCAAACATCATCAATTCTACGTCAATTGGGTTACGACCTAATTCGAGGAAAGACTCAACAAGATAATCAATTTCGTCTTCTGCAAGCGCAAGACCTAGCGTTTGGTTTGCCTCAACCAACGCTGCTCGACCACCGCCTAACACATCGACACTGGTCATTGGTGCAGGCTCAGCATGAGAAAACATGTCAGAGGCGTCACTCAATGCCGGAAGCACGCTTTCTGTCATACGGTCATGCAACATAGCAGACAACAGGTCTAGCTCTTCAAGCGTTAGCGCTTGCGAACTATGAATAAAATATTCGACACCACGTTCTACGCGGGATACGGCCGCAAGGCCACAATTATGAAGAATATCGGTTGCTTTCGATGACCAAGGTGAAATCGTTCCTAAACGAGGAACCACTAAAACACTTTGATCAGATGAACTGACTTGGGAGGATTTAGGACCGTAGGCCAAAGCACGTTGAAGAACAGCGTCCTGCTCAGTTGTAAGTGTTTGATTATCGACCAACTCCACAAAATGGAGAAATTGAGCATCCACATCAGTTACCGATGGAACAGATGCTTGCATATTGGCTAATAACTTTGCCTTACGAAACGCTGATAGGGCTGCGGAACCATGCAGAGTTAGCATGTTGAGTATTGCCTCACTTGGTAGTTTTGGGGAAATGGTGCGGGTATTTTAAATCAATGAAGCAAATAGTGGCTAGCAGAGTATGAAATTTCTACACAAAATGACGAAATTAATCGTCTAAATCGCGTTTTTCGCCTGCTCCTTGAGCTGCTTTTTTTGTTTACGACGGTATTGGAAGAATTGAGTAAGCTGAATTGAAGCCGTTTCTGCTAAGACACCAGACTCGACTTTGACCTTATGATTCAAAAATGGTGCTTGAAAAAACTGTCCCTGACTTTCTGCCACCCCACTTTTAGGCTCCGTTGCCGCATAAACCACTCTTTCTATACGCGCATGAACCATAGCACCTGCACACATAGAGCAAGGTTCGAGTGTCACATACAAGGTTGCACCAGGGAGTCGATAGTTATTCATCTTTTTACAAGCCATGCGAATAGCCTGTATTTCTGCATGAGCAGTAGGATCACATAGTGAGATTGGCGAATTGTAGCCTTCACCGATAATTTCATCATTGAGAACGACGATCGCGCCAACTGGAATTTCATTTTCTGATGCCGCTTTTGCTGCCAGCTCCAGCGCACACTTCATCCAATCTTGATCTTTCATTCTTAATTTACCTCAAAACAGCCACATTGCATTTAGTACACGATCCGCTCTACACTGGGCATTAGCGCTGAAATAAACATAAGGAGACTTATTCATGCGTACCGTAGCCGATTTGATGATTACGAATTTAATTACATTGAAAGAAAACGACTCTTTAGCGAAAGCCAAAGCACTAATGAATGATAAAAACATTCGCAACCTACCTATCGTAAATGATGAAGGCGAATGTATCGGCTTACTCACACAACGAGAGTATTTACGTCATGCCTTTTATCTTGTCAGCCAATTTGGAACCCAGCAACTAAGCCATAAAGAAGAACAAACACCCGTTGCAAAAGCAATGAACACCGACATTCTAACCATTACACCCAGCACAGACTTAGATGTGGCGGCAGAATTCTTCATCGAAAATAAATATGGATGCCTACCGGTCACTCAGGACAACAAGCTCATCGGTATTTTAACACCTGTCGACTTTGTCAAACTTGCCCATAAAATGCTAACAGAATCAGCGTAAACTAAGCACTCTCGAGCGGCGGATTAGAAACAGAGGATGCAACTTGCGCCTCTTTTTCTAGACAAACATCCATCGCCTGCACTCCAAAATCTGTAGTGGACAAATAAAAGCTGACAGACTGGCCTTTTCTTAAAGTCTTATGGCCATCACAAGCAATAGATTTATAGTGAACGAACACGTCACTCTCACCTTCTCGCTGAATAAACCCAACACCTTTCGCGTCGTTAAACCACTTAACTTTGCCACTCAATCTTTCCATTACCATCTCGCCTCTTTTTTATTTTTATTAAGTAAGCGTAAGGTAAGAAGTCAAAATAGACTTCTTACCTTATGTTTTTAAAGCACGTTTTTACAAAGATTCGATGCTGATCTTTTGCTCTTCCAGTTTACTCACTGTTAATTGCAAGTCATCACACTTAGCACGCTCTTTCTCAACCACCGCCGCTGGTGCTTTTGCAACAAAGCTGTCATTAGAAAGCTTACCTTGTATACGCTGCAAATCTTTTGACGCTTTATCAATTTCTTTTTGCAAGCGCGCAAGCTCAGCCTCTTTATCAATCAAACCCGCCATTGGAACAAGCACTTCCATATCACCCACTAACGCGGTAGCAGACATTGGCGCTTCATCACCGGAATTCAACCAAGTTACAGTGTCTAATTTAGCCAAGGTTTGCAAGAAAGTTAAATTTGCCTCCAAACGTGCTTTATCTTGATCTGAGCCATTGCGGAACAAAACCGTCAGTGGCTTAGAAGGAGAAATATTCATTTCACCACGAATATTACGAACTCCTTCAATAACGCCTTTTAACCATTCCACATCCGCTTCGGCTTGCGCGTCTTTTTTCTCATCATTAGCCATTGGGTATTCACCCATCATGACTGTTTCACCTTCGATACCAGCAAGTGGAGCAACACGCTGCCAAATCTCTTCAGTCAAGAAAGGCATCATCGGATGGGCAAGGCGAAGAAAGGCTTCCAACACACGAACCAAGGTGCGACGAGTACCCGTCAATTGTGCAGCCGTCGCATTTTCATCCCACAATACAGGCTTAGACAATTCCAAATACCAGTCACAGTATTCGTGCCACATAAATTCATATAAGGCTTGGGATGCCAAATCAAAGCGGTGCGTATCAAAAGCGCGATTAACGGCTTCTTCAGCATGTTGCAAACGTGAAATAATCCATTTATCGGCAAGAGACAGTTCCACCTCAGCACCATTTTGACCACAGTCCTGATCTTCTGTGTTCATCAAAACATAGCGAGTTGCATTCCAGATTTTGTTACAGAAGTTACGGTAACCTTCAAGACGATTAAGATCGAATTTAATATCGCGGCCACCGGATGCCAAGGAACAAAGCGTAAAACGCAGAGCATCTGTACCATAGGCTTGAATGCCTTCAGGATAAGTTTCACGCGTATTCTTTTCGACTTTTTCAGCCAAGCGTGGTTGCATCATGCCGTATGTACGCTTCGCAACCAAAGATTCAATATCAATACCATTAATCAAGTCCAATGGATCAATAACATTCCCTTTAGACTTAGACATTTTATCGCCGCGCTCATCACGAATTAGGCCGGTGATGTAAACGGTTTTGAACGGCACTTTATTGGTAAACTTCAGCGTCATCATGATCATTCTAGCGACCCAGAAGAAGATGATATCGAAGCCAGTTACCAAAACATCCGACTCACTAAACTCCTTAAAGTCTTGTGTTTCTTCAGGCCAACCTTGGGTTGCAAACGTCCAAAGCGCAGATGAGAACCAAGTGTCTAAAACGTCTTCATCTTGAGTCAATTCGACATCGGCCGCCAAGCCGTATTTAGCACGAACTTCCTCTTCATTTTTACCAACGTAGTGTTTGCCTTCCGCATCGTACCAAGCAGGGATTTGATGCCCCCACCAAAGCTGACGAGAAATACACCAATCTTGTAGGTCACGCATCCAAGCAAAATACGTGTTTTCCCACTGTTTAGGGACAAACTGAATATCGCCGTTTTCAACGGCTTCTATCGCTGGCTTCGCCAATGACTCAACCGCCACATACCACTGCTGTGTTAGGTATGGTTCGATGACGGTATTACCGCGTTCGCCTCGTGGCACTTTTAGTTTGTGATCAACCACTTTCTCTAACAAGCCAAGCGCATCAAAATCGGCAACTACTGCTTTACGAGCGTCGAAACGATCCATGCCACGGTATTTTTCTGGTGCTACGTCATTAATCGCCGCATCATCAGTGAAAATATTAATTAATGGCATGTCGTGGCGCTTACCCACTTCATAGTCATTAAAATCGTGAGCCGGTGTGATTTTCACGCAGCCAGTACCAAATTCTTTATCTACATATTCGTCAGCAACGATAGGAATACGACGTCCGACCAATGGCAATTCAACAAACTTACCAACAAGATCCTTGAAACGCTCATCATCGAAGGCAACCGCTACCGCCGCATCACCAAACATAGTTTCAGGACGCGTGGTTGCGACTACAATGTGATCTTTGCCGTCCGCCGTTTTCACGCCATCAGCAAGCGGGTAACGGCAATACCACATGAAGCCGTTTTCTTCTTCCGAAATTACTTCTAAGTCGGAAATAGCGGTATGCAAAACAGGATCCCAGTTTACAAGGCGCTGACCACGATAAATGATGCCTTCATCAAATAAACGCACAAACACTTCTTGCACCGCAGCAGACATACCTGGGTCCATAGTAAAGCGTTCTTTATCCCAGGCAACAGAATCACCTAACACTCGCATCTGATCAGAAATCGTACCACCAGACTGACCTTTCCATTCCCAAACTTTCTCAAGAAATTTTTCACGTCCAAGGTCATGGCGAGTAATATTCTGAGCGGCCAATTGACGCTCAACGACCATTTGCGTGGCGATACCAGCATGGTCAGAACCCGGCTGCCATAAAGTACGGCTGCCTTTCATACGCTCACGGCGAATCATGGCATCCATCAAGGTATGTTGAAATGCATGCCCCATGTGCAAGCTGCCAGTCACGTTTGGCGGTGGGATCATGATAGAGAATGGAGAACCGTTGCCTTGAGGGGAGAAATATCCACCCTCTTCCCAACGTTTATAAATAGGCTGTTCAATACTCTGAGGTTGGTAGGTCTTTTCCATTATGATGTCTTAAGGCTCTTATATAGCGGTAAATTTTAAGTTGGGGAATTATAACGTGTCATAACAAGATAAAGAATAACATGCCACTAAATTAAGCTGTCAATCAACGCTTAACAATCCGTCAACCGAATGGTCTGTAGTTAGTCTTTATTATTTGAGTCAGTACTAGAAGCCTGCAAGGCCTGCATTACTTCAGATACCAACTCAGGAAGACGCTTTTCGAGTACATCTGCAATAGCTTTACTAATCACTGCGTGAGACAAAGCTGGCTCATTAACCACATCGTCCAGTGTAATAATGTCATCTAAGTCATGAGATTGCGGTATTTCAGCAGAGTCAGCTTGCTTATGCTCGTCACTTTTAACCTCGCTAGAGGAAGTCTCTGCCTGATGTTTAGCTTCATCAAAAGACTGCGCCAAATGCGCTTCTTGACTGACAGAAGAAGCAACCGATTCAGAAACCACATCCATCAAAATAGGAATATCATCTTGATTTCGCAAAGCCGAAATCAAAGTCTCTTCATCTGGTTCAAAAAAACCATCATCATGCTGAGCAGCGAAATCTGACATAAAAAAACCAATAATAATTAAAGAAACAAGAATAGAAACGCCAAACGTGATAAATCGTTTAACTTATCAATTACAACGCTCAACTTTCGCACTGAAAAAAGCAAAAGTCCACCCTCCCACAGACCAGAACAAAAAATTGATACAACAAGTATAAAAACAACACTTTGATTAGATAGGCTTTTTCACTGAAAAATAAATAAAAAGGCAGCAACCTCTAACGATTACTGCCTTAAACACCATATGTTATGTACTAAAGCGAGTTATTTACACTTTGCTTAGCAAATAGTGCGTCAACAAAGCAACTGGACGGCCACTTGCGCCTTTGGTCGCACCACCAGCCCATGCAGTACCAGCGATATCCAAATGTGCCCATGGGTATGACTCAGTAAAGCGTGACAAGAAGCACGCTGCTGTCACTGAACCTGCTTCAGGGCCACCAATATTAGCAATATCCGCAAAGTTGCTATCTAGCTGCTGCTGATACTCTTCATCAAGAGGCATTTGCCAAATTTTATCGGCAGAAGCTTGGCTTGCCGTTTTCAACTCAGACGCAAGCTCATCATTGTTCGCGTACATACCAGAATTGACGCTACCCAAAGCAACCACACAAGCGCCCGTTAATGTCGCAATATCCACAACCGACTGCGGTTTGAAGCGCTCGATATAAGTCAATGCATCACAAAGCACTAAGCGACCTTCTGCATCGGTATTCAAAATCTCTACCGTCTGACCAGACATAGTCTTAACGATATCACCAGGCTTAGTAGCACGACCACTTGGCATATTCTCTGCCGCAGCAATCACGGCGGTGAAGTTAAGTTTTGGCTTAAGCTCACAAATCGCTTTCATCGTACCGAACACACTCGCCGCACCACACATGTCGTATTTCATCTCGTCCATTTTTGGACCAGGTTTTAAAGAAATACCACCAGTATCAAAGGTAATGCCTTTACCAAGCAAAACATGCGGCGCTTCATCTTCTTTACCACCGCGGTAATTCATCACAATCAAGTAACTTGGCTGATCACTGCCACGACCCACAGACAACAAGCAATGCATGCCGAGCTCGTCCATTTTCGTTTCGTCCAGCAATTCAACACCAATACTGTACTCTTCACCCAACTGCTGAGCTTTAGACGCCAAATAGCTTGGCGTACAAACGTTACCAGGCAGGTTTCCTAGTTGACGCGCAAAGGCCGAACCTTTCGCTGTCGCCGTACCAATTGCCAAAGCGGCTTCATCTGTACCCTGTAAATGCAAAGAAGTTACTTTTGTCGCTTTTTCAGCATCGTCTTTTTTGAAGCCAATAAAATTGTAGAAGCCTTCATTTAGCCACTGAGCCACTAAAGCCAAGACATCTGAAGCGGAACGGTTTTTCAAAACCAATCCTTCGCTAGCAACGGCAACAGAGGCAAATGGCAAGCCTTTAATTTGAGCCGCAACCGCTGCAACTACCTTACGAGCTTGCATGTCGCTCAATTTAGCTTCTTTACCAACACCAACCAACAAAACAGCTTGAGCAAAATCTTGAGACACAGCTGGCAACAACAAAGTTTGCGCCACTGCACCTTTGAAGACGCCTGTTTCACGCAGTTGAGAAACTTGTCCGTTGGCATTTTCGTCAACCCATGCCGTTGACTCTGAAAAATCTCCTTCACTCGGAACAAAAGCAACAAGCAAATCAGCCTGCACTGCGGATAAGCGATCAAATAACGCCATATTCATGAAAAAACCTCGGCAAAATAACATTTAGACATTCACACAAGAAATCACCGAGCCAAAAACACACATGATCAAAAAACGAATAAAAACACACTTTTATAGCAGACAACTGTGTATTTTAAGAGATTCTTGACACTGCATTTGCAGGCAGATTTACTGTGTAAAAGCCTCATTTTAAAAAAAACTGGATAATATACTTCTTACCACGAGATAATGGGGGCTTTAGATGTGTAATCAACTCTTTGCTAAAAAAGCAGAATCCATCCAGAGGTGACCTTGAGACTATTTAGATATTTAGCGAAAGAAGTGCTGGTGTCAACAGCTGGCGTCACGCTAATTTTGCTACTCGTTATTTTAAGTGGCCGATTCTCCTTTTATTTAGGCCAAATTGCAGACGGCAATATGACCTTCAAGTTTTTATTTATAATTCTTGGCTACCATATCCCTAGCTTCGTTCAGATGATCTTACCCTTGGCTTTTTTCTTATCACTTTTACTTGCTTTTGGCCGACTTTATATCGAAAACGAAATGTCAGTACTTTTTTCGAGCGGCATCAGTAAAGTCAAGCTTGCTGGTTATACATTAGGTATTGCCCTAATTGTTAGCCTTATCAGTGCTGGCATTAATCTATGGCTAGCGCCATTTAGCGAACATCGCGCAGTAGAAGCCTCACAAGCTAAAGATCAATTATCTACATTTGACTTTTTAAAACCCGGGCGGTTTGAAGGCAGAGGGCAAAGAACAACCTACATCGACAGTTTCACCCCCAATGAAGGTTGGATGAAAAATATTTTTCTTTCCGACTTTATTCGCAAAAACAACACCAATATTCCTGTGCAAACCTTTGCCGATTATGCAGAACAAATTCGCATCAGCTCAGAAGGCGACAAAAACTATTTGGTTTTCAAAAATGGCACTCGATATGAGGGCAAACCCGGAACCGCCAATTACCGAGTAACCCAATTCGACACCTACGCCGTTCGAATGGAAAGCAGTAGCACAGACATAGATGAAGAACCCTATATTCAAAGCACACTATATTTGATCAACAGTTCAGATCTATTAGACAAAGTAGAACTACAATGGCGAATATCTTTAGTTCTCATCATCCCTATTCTTGCAATTATTGGCCTATCACTAAGCCAAGTTAACCCAAGACAAGGAAGGTTCTTCAAAATGCTACCCGCGATTATCTTGATGATTACCTACATCGCCATGCTCATTTGGGGAAGAACCGCTCTGGAAAAAGGGAATCTTCCTATCCAATTTGGTTTATGGTGGATACATGGTATTTTCATACTCATTGCTGCGCTTCTATTTATTCAGTTCAATCAATTTTTTGAGCGTCACAAAGCAAGACCACCTCTAGAACAAGGCTCAGGCGAGTAACTCTCATATGAACAAAATAGATAAATACATTGCAAGCAGTGTTTTATGGGCCTTTTTGGTTGTCGCAGTCGTCTTGCTCGGACTGGATTTTGCGCTAACCTTTATAGATCAAATAAAAAACGTTAATGACAATTACACTGTCCAATCTTTGTTACAGGTCATTCTTTATAGAATGCCCGGAAAATTAGCTGAATATATTCCAGTTGCTTCATTAATCGGCTCCCTCATGGGACTAGGGACACTGGCCGCGACATCAGAATTAACGGTAATGCGTGCTGCTGGTATGCCTATTTGGCGAATTGGTGTAGCGGCTTGCCAACCCATTCTACTCGTTTCCTTAATTGGGATGGGGATTTCTGAATTTATCGCTCCAGTTGCTCAACAGAAAGCAAATTTGATCGAGAAATTTCAAAACCAAGAAACAGGCAACTTCTCTCTAACTGGTGGCGTCTGGTTAAAAGCCGACAACAACTTTGTTTATATTGATGCCGCCGACAGCAAAGGAAAACTTTACAACATACAAATTTTTGCACCTCAAGGACAGCAATTAAAATACATCAAAACCGCCGCCAGTGCAGAGCACACGAATGATACAGAGTGGCAACTTAATGATGTTACAGAAACCACATTTGCAGGAGACCATATAGAGAAAAAAAGCATGAAGCATTCAGAGTGGAAAGTCAGTATAAAACCTGAACATTTATTCTTAGCTTCTCAGGAACCCGACTCTTTATCACTTAGTCAACTTAACAGCTATCAACACTACCTAAAACAACAGAAGCTTGACGCAGCACAGTACGAGCTAGAGTTTTGGATTACGGTCTTACGACCCGCCGCCGCCCTATCTTTAGTTTTGGTTGCACTTTCAAGCGTCTTCGGTCCACTTAGATCATCTACCATGGGCGGACGAATTTTTTCTGGCGTTATTATTGGCTTAGCTTTCCAGAATGCACTCAATCTTTTTGGCCGCATGAGTGTCGCAATAAGCTTTCCACCTATTGTTGGGGTCAGCATCCCTATTATCATTTGCTTACTGGCTGGCATCATATTGGTAAGGCGCAGAGGGTAAAAATTGCGCCTTACTCAATCCTTAATCATTGATAAATCTAGCAATTCTTTCCAGCGCGTCTTCTAGCTTTTGCTCGCTACAAGTGTAAGCAAAACGCACATACTTATGCGCATCGCTAACGCCAAAATCTGCCCCAGGAGTAAGCGCTACTTTTTCTTTTTCTAATAATGCCAAACACCAGGCTTTCGCATCTTGTGTCACACTGGATACATCCACATAAACATAAAAAGCGCCATGGGCCGGTGCAACCACAGGCAAGCCAATCGTTTTCAGACCAGCCAGTAAGAGCAAACGACGCGCATTCAATGTTTGACGCCGCATTTCACATTCAGCCAATACATCAGATGAAAAAGCCCGAACAGCAGCATACTGAGAAACCGTCGGTGCAGAAATAAATAAGTTTTGAGCTAACTTTGTTGCCCCTTCAATCGCCCATTCAGGCACAACCAGCCATCCCAAGCGCCAGCCTGTCATCGCAAAATATTTTGAAAAACTATTAATAACAAAAATATCATCAGAGATCGAAAGGGCCGAAAAGTCATCACCTTCATAAACTAGGCCTTGATAAATTTCATCCACCAATAAATGCCCGCCTAAATCACTGACTTTTTGCCAAGCTTCCGATAAATAGGCTTTACTCAGTACTGCTCCAGTAGGGTTCGAAGGTGAGGCCAACCAAAGTCCAGAAGTTTTTTCTGTCCAATGCTCAGCTAACGTACTCAACTCTAGCTCAAAGCCCTGCTCTGCTCTGGTTTTGATCAAATTAGCTTTCGCACCCGCTTGTACTAAAAAATGGCGATTACAGGGATAGCAAGGATCGGGCATAACGACTTCATCACCAGAATCAACCATCAGAGATGCCATTAATAATAATGCACCAGATGCTCCCGGCGTAACAATAATCCTTTCAGGCGACACAGTTGCGCCATAACGAGATTGATAGTAATCACTAATCGCTTTTTTGAGCTCAGGTAAACCTGTCGCCGACGTATAACCTGTCTTACCTTCTTTAATCGCCAAAACACCAGCTTCACCAACCGCTTTCACAGCAACAAAATCGGGCTCCCCAATTTCAAGATGAATAACCTTTTCTCCCCGCGCTTCTAATTGTTTCGCCCGAGACAACAAAGCCATAACCTGAAACGGCGCGATTTGCTCCACTCTATGTGCTAATTTATGACTCCCTTTCATTACACCTTCTCAACCTTTTATCTACTCGTTTAAAAAATATCGCGACAATTTGCGCAAAAAATGTGGTTAACCGACACATTATCTGGTAAGTTTCCGGCCGAAAATAAATCACCCCCAATTTTATCGGTTACAGGCTACCACAATGGAAACCTGCGAAGTGAGGCAATGCGTATGCCAAAAATGAACCCTGAGTCATTAATGAAAGACTTCACTCCTTATGTTGCTAAGGATGGCGAAGAATACATGAACGAGAAACAGTTGGCGCACTTTAAAAGCATCCTGCTCAACTGGAAGCAAAACCTTATGGAGGAGGTTGACCGTACGGTTCACCACCTTAAAGAAGAGGCGGTAAACTATGCGGACCCAAATGACCGCGCCAGCCAAGAAGAAGAATTTAGCCTAGAGCTTCGCGCACGAGATCGTGAGCGTAAACTGGTTAAAAAAATCTCTCAAACTATTGAGCTTATCGACGCAGATGACTACGGTTTTTGTGAAGAGTGCGGGATTGAAATCGGTATTCGTCGCCTAGAAGCGCGCCCAACAGCAACCATGTGCATTGATTGCAAAACGTTGGCCGAAATCAAAGAGAAACAAATCGGCGGCTAAGCCTTGACGTTTAACAACGGCGTTTAACTGCTGTGTCTAATAGTCACGTTAAGACCGATACAAAGCACTATCGGGGGCGTTTTGCACCTTCGCCAACTGGCCCCCTCCATTTTGGCTCGCTAGTCAGCGCACTAGCGAGCTATCTGGATGCAAAAAAACAGCAAGGCAGTTGGATCATCCGCATAGAAGATGTTGATGGCACGCGCTGCAAACCTAGCTTTTCCGAACAAATTATCGACACCCTCACAAGCTACCAGCTACATTCCGACGAACCCGTTCGAACACAAAGCCAGCACAGCGAAACTTACGAAGAATATTTGTCCGAATTAAAACGACAAAAGCTTGTATTTCCGTGTAACTGCACACGCCAATCGCTAACCCAATTCAATGGCAACCATCCATCCGAATGCTCAAGCACAGTTGAAGCATCTCATTCCTGGCGCCTCAAAGCCAGTCCAAACATTTACCAATGTCGAGATAAAATCCAAGGTCTCTTAACTTTCACTGACGACTTAAAAAATAATTGCCCTGTTCTCAAAAGAAAGGACGGATATTTCTCCTACCAGCTAGCGGTCGTGGTTGATGATCACCTACAAAACATTAGCCATTTGGTAAGAGGGGCAGACTTAATCGAAACAACCGCTCAACAACTACACCTCTATGATGTACTTGGCTGGACGCCACCAGACATTTGCCACATCCCACTTATCATCAACCCTTCTGGAGACAAAATAAGCAAACAAAATCACGCAAAAGCCATTGAGAACGCCCACTTACCCACACTCCTGCGCGCCTTACATTATCTACAAATTAATGCAGATAATGCCTCATCTATTATTGAAGCATTAACTCAAGCGATCAACATGTGGAACCCAAACAAACTAAAAGACATTAAATACCTCCCCATAGAAAGCCAAGATCGTCATTTAATCTAACGACACAAACGGCTTAGTTTCTATCTAGCACCTCTCGACCTGAAATACCCCATGTGTATAATCGTTACACTAGTTACAAGAGGTGACATTTTATGCACAGCATTATGATTATTTGTCCTGACCACTCTCCACTCAAAGAATCTGAAAAATGGCTTTCTAGATACGGCTTTCAGGTAAACACCAGCAACAGCCTAGAACAAGCCAACAAGTACTATGAACTAACAGAATTTCACCTTCTACTAATTGACCAGGAAGCGATTAATCACCTCAAAGAACCTCACATAGAACTCCCTAGCCCGCCTAACCGCATTGTCTTAGATAGCAAAGCCAGTTTAAGCACCGGCGTCAACAGCATGGCTCAGGGAGCTCTATACTATCTTCCACTGCCAACCGACTCAGAAACACTACTAAAACATGTCGTAAACGCACTGGAGCTAGAAGATCAGAATCAGTCAAAACCGTCCCCAAAAAATGACGCGACTGTAAGCCTCTCCAATGTCCCCAAAAATGAAGCTTTAACACTTGGCACACCAGCCAGCGGCATTATCGGTCAATGCCCTCCAATGGAAGAATTATTCAATGATATGAGGAAAATTGCCGGCACAGATGTCACCGTACTCATTCGCGGAGAATCAGGGACAGGTAAAGAACTTGTCGCCAAAGCATTGCATAATTTAAGTAGACGCCACAACCATCCAATCATCAGCGTAAACTGTGCCGCCATTCCAGAAAACCTAATAGAATCAGAGCTTTTCGGTCATGAAAAAGGCGCCTTCACTGGTGCAAATTCCTCTCATGATGGTCTCATTTACGCGGCCGATAAAGGGACTCTATTCTTAGATGAAATAGGGGAATTACCACTAGAAGCGCAAGCCAGACTGCTACGAGTCTTACAAGAAGGGGAAATTCGGAAAGTCGGCGCAACGCAATCAACCAAAGTTAACATTCGACTCATTACTGCCACACACCGCAACCTGATTGATATGGTTAAAAATGGCCTATTTCGAGAAGATTTATATTACCGACTTTATGTTATGGAACTTCTTCTCCCCCCCCTTAGAGAAAGAGAAGACGATATTTCTATGTTGGCAAAAATTCTCTTAGAAAAGGCTTGTCTAAAACACAACAAACCCATTTACAAATACAACCAAGCGTTCGATAGAGCAATTCGATCACATCATTGGCCTGGCAATGTTCGAGAGTTAGAAAACGCGATAGAAAGGGCTGTTATTCTAAGCCCACCAGAAAGGGTTGAAGCCGCCAACCTAAAACTAGCCAACCAACAAATACAAAATGTCGCAACAAAACACTCACTTTCTGGTGAAAGTAGCACTTTAATTGGCACAACATTAGACGATTACTTTAAGCACTTCGTTCTCTCGCACCAACAAAAGATGACCGAAACTCAGCTTGCACATTCCTTGGGCATATCAAGAAAAAGCTTGTGGGAAAGACGCCAAAAACTAGGCATACCCAAAAAAGTAACAGAATAAAGGTAACACTTGTTACCAAAACACCCAGAAAACATTAAACAAATTGTAAAAAAAGTGTACAAATAAATCGTAAAAACCAACAAAATCAGCACTTTATTATTTTTGGCACAACAAATGCCTTATATAGATCACAACGATAAGAAGATTGACCAAGAATAAAAATAAGTTAATCGTCGTATGTAGGTTCTTAAAAATAAAAATAAAATCTAAGAACACCGTGACCTCTTCAAATAAAAATAAAAATTTGAGGTCATGGATGGAAAATCGCTTTGGATAATTGATTTTTTTAGATATACAAGCCTTAGGGCAATGAAAACAATGCAAAAATAAAAATAAAACCTGAGTAGAACTGCAGAAGCAGCACCCACTTTGTTTTCGGAACTAGTATCTTCATGTATCCAAAGCGATTATTTTATTTACTGATTAGTAAATGTTCAATCGCTTTAATATCCTCTTCTTTATAGACTTACCCATTTTACTCGAACAACACCATTATCAGTGTAAATCTGTGCTTTCACGTGTAGAATGCTATTTTTCGTTAACTTTTAAATTTGTTGTCTAATGCTTACAGGATTAAAATCTCTGGTACGTAAAGCTACCTCTCTGCTTGCCTCGTCAAAGGCTCAGACTTACCCAATTATCATTCCACGCAGCGATCACAGCTTATCTCGACAAGATTTAAGTCCAAATGCCGTCAAAGTACTATATCGCCTCAACAAAGCAGGCTACGACGCTTTTCTTGTTGGCGGCTGTATACGAGATCACTTAATCGGTATTGAGCCAAAAGACTTTGACGTGGTAACCAATGCCACACCAGAAGAAGTCCACAACATATTTTCAAACTCAAGACTCATAGGCCGCCGATTCAAATTAGTCCATGTCACATTTGGCCGAGAAATTATTGAAGTTTCGACCTTTAGAGCCGGAACAGCCCAAGAAGACAATGAAGACGATACAAAGAACACATCACTAAAAGGCAAAGACTCGGCCCGATCTGCCCACGGCATTGTTTTAAGAGACAATGTTTACGGCAGCATTGAGGAAGACGCTGAGCGTCGCGACTTCACTTTTAATGCCTTGTATTACAATGTTCAGGACTTCAGTATCCATGATTACTGCGGCGGCCTAAAAGACATTGAAAACAAACAAATTCGCATCATTGGCGATGCACGCCAACGCTATCAGGAAGATCCTGTGCGTATGCTGCGCGCTATTCGCTTTGCTGGTAAGTTAGGATTCGAAATAGAAGCCGAAACCGCTGCGCCAATCAAAGAAATGGCTCATCTTTTGGACCACATACCACCAGCTCGATTATTCGAAGAAGTGCTTAAACTTCTCGGTAGTGGCAATGGTATTGATACCTTCCACTTACTTCGCCAATACGGCCTGTTCCGTTACCTGTTTCCAGATACAGAAGCACTACTTCAAAGTGGCTGGAAGCGTGATGACATAGACCCTGAAGCTTTTATCCTTCAAGGTCTAAGAAATACAGATAGCCGCATCCAGAGCGGTAAAACAACGGCACCATATTTCTTATACGCGGTTCTACTATGGCCTAGCGTGGCTCTGCGACACGAAGAATTCCAAGCGCAGGGCATGCCAGTCACACCAGCATTGCACCAAGCTGCCAATATGGTGTTAGACAACCAAGTTGCCTCAACAGCCATTCCACGCCGCTTTTCAACACCGATGCGCGAAATATGGGATATGCAATTCCGTTTACCTAAACGCTACGGTAAGCGCGCTTTCTTATTGCTGGAACATCCTCGTTTCCGCGCAGGTTTCGACTTTTTACTGATTCGTGAACTCAGCGGTACCAATTTGGATGGCTTGGGTGATTGGTGGGAGAAATTCCAGCATGGCACCGAAAGCCAACAAAGAGAATTGATCAAAAGTATAGATTCATTCGTTAAAGACAAAGACGGCCCTAAAAAGCGCCGTCCACGTCGCCGTAGAAAAAGCAATACGACTAAAACCACGTCACAAAGCGAAACTTATAACGAATAAGAGGGTGCGTTTTGATACACGCTTATATTGGCCTCGGCAGCAATCTTGAAAATCCAATGGCGCAAATCGATCGCGCCATTGAAACCTTAAAGAAACACGACGATCTAAAAAATCTTCGTGTTTCTTCTATTTATGGCAGCAAACCTGTTGGTCCACAGGATCAACCAGACTATATTAATGCGGTTGCCGAGTTTGATACCCACCTCTCTCCTATTGAATTACTCGACTTATTGCAAAGCATTGAACATTCGCAACGTCGAGTCAGAGAACGGCATTGGGGGCCGCGCACCCTAGACTTAGATCTGTTATTGTATGGACAAGAGACAATACAGACACCACGACTCACCGTTCCACATTCGTTCATGCTAGAACGAGGGTTTGTCATCAAGCCGCTTAGCGACCTTGCTCCTGACCGAGTTTTGGCGAATGGAAACACCGTTACTGAGCAGCTTCAACAACTTGATACCAGCGATTTGGTCTTTATCAAAGAAGAATAAATTATGTATTCAGATAACTCACAAAGAAAACTCACCAAGCCAGTTACTCTATCCACACTGAAAAAAATGAAAGCGGATAAAGAGAAAATCACCTGCTTAACAAGCTATGACGCCTCTTTTACCAATGTCATGAATGTTGCGGGCGTAGAAACAATATTGGTTGGGGATTCTCTTGGCATGGTCGTACAAGGCCAAGACAGTACATTACCCGTTACCATCGAAGATATGTGCTATCACACTGCAGCAGTAAAACGAGGCAACACCAACGCCTTCATCCTAGCTGATATGTCTTTTATGAGTTACAGCAAACCTGAGCAAGCGCTAGACAACGCGGCAAAGCTTATGCAAGCTGGCGCTAATATGGTCAAGCTTGAAGGCGGCAGCTGGTTAGCAGACACAATAAAACTGCTCAGCCAACGTGGCATTCCGGTGTGTGCGCATTTAGGTCTCACACCGCAATCTGTGCATAAATTTGGTGGCTATAAAGTACAAGGCAAAAGCCAAGATGCCGCCGACCTATTACTACAAGAGTCGTTAGACTTGGTGGCGGCGGGCGCTGACATTCTTTTATATGAATGCATCCCCACAGAGCTTGGCAAGACCTTAACCGATGCGGTTCCTGTACCCACTATTGGTATTGGTGCAGGACACCATACCGACGGCCAAGTGCTGGTCATGCACGATATGCTTGGCATAAACCTTGGCCACACTCCTAAATTCGTTAAAAACTTTTTAACCGATGGTCGGAATGTAACAGAAGCCTTTGAAGCTTATGTGAAAGAAGTTAAAGACATGACATTCCCAGGACCTGAGCACGGATTCAAATAATGAAAACTTTCCATACAATTGCCGAACTTCGTGCTGCGCTAAAAATTGAGCGCCTACAAGACAAAAGCATTATTTTTGTACCAACAATGGGCAACTTACACGACGGCCATATGTCATTAATTCGTCGCGCAAGCGAAGAAGGCGATGTCGTTGTATCCTCTATTTTTGTTAACCCGATGCAATTCTCGGCTAACGAAGATTTAGAACGCTACCCAAAAACACTAGAAGAAGACAAAAAAGTCTTAGAAGCCAACGGCTGCCATTACCTATTCGCCCCTGATGCGTTGGAAATGTACCCTGATGGCAAGCGTAGCCAAACACAAATTGAAGTCATGGGACTGTCCGATATTCTTTGTGGTGCTTCACGCCCTGGACATTTTGTGGGTGTTGCCACAGTCGTGACAAAATTGTTTAACATTGTTCAGCCAGACTGTGCCATATTTGGCAACAAGGACTTTCAACAACTTAAAGTTATTGAAGACATGGTACGCGATCTCAGCTCTAACGTTCGCGTTATTGGCATTGATACCGCACGCAATGACGACGGACTCGCGATGAGTTCTCGTAATGGCTACCTAACAGAAGAAGAAAGACGCATTGCACCTGCAATGTATCAAACCCTGCTATGGGCGAAAGAGGCGCTCCTAGCAAACAGTGCGAGTCACGAGGACATTCGCGAACAAGCTCAACAGAAGCTTGAAGCGGCTGGTTTCCGTCGTGATTATTTCGAAATACGCGCACAAGACAATTTACAAACACCGTCAGAGGAAGAGAAACGCCTAGTCATTTTGGCTGCGGCACACTTAGGCAGTGCACGCTTGATCGATAACCTGCGTGTAGAGCTATAAAACTTTGATTTCTAGGGAGATTGTAATGGGTTCACCCACAGAATTAACCGCTTGGAAGAAGTTAACAGAGCACAAACAAACCATCGCATCTGTTAGCATCAAGTCCTTGTTTGACGCAGACCCAAACCGTGCCGAGAAATACACGACACAAGCCGCTGGCTGGACATTAGATTACGCAAAAAACCGAGCCAATGACGAAACGCTTTCACTGCTTACTGACCTAGCAAAAGAAGCCGGTCTTGAAAGCGCAATCAAAGGCATGTTCAGTGGCGACCACATTAACAACACGGAAGATCGTTCTGTGTTGCACATTGCTCTTCGTGCTAGCCAAGCACAAGAAACCTTAATGGTGGATGGCGTGAACGTCTTGGCCGAAGTACGTGCCACACTGAAGCAAATGGAAGCGTTTGTTGCGCAACTTCATAGCGGCGAATGGAAAGGCTACACAGGCAAACGCATTACTGATGTCATCTCAATCGGTATCGGTGGCTCTTACCTCGGGCCTAAAGTCGTTGCTGAAGCGCTCACTCCTTACAAAAAAGACGATATCAAGGTTCATTTTGTCGCGAACATCGATGGCTCAGACATCACTGGCAAATTAAAACAAGTGAACCCAGAAACCACCGTTTTTGTGATTTCCTCAAAGACATTCGGCACGCTAGAAACCTTATCGAATGCTAACGCCGCGCGAGACTGGTTCCTAAACAATGGTGGCACACAAAGTGATATCAGCAAACACTTTGCAGCCGTTAGCTCCAATGTCAAAAAAGCTGTCGAGTTCGGCATGGCGGAAGAAAACATTTTCCCAATGTGGGATTGGGTTGGCGGACGCTACTCACTGTGGTCTGCAATTGGTTTGCCCGTTGCGATTGCCGTTGGCATGGACAACTTCTACGCCCTGCTAGACGGTGCTCACCAAATGGACGAGCATTTCCGCACAGCGCCATTTGAAGAAAACTTACCGGTTATCATGGGCGCTCTTGGCGTGTGGTACATCAACTTCCACAACGCTCAAACACACGCTTTGATTCCTTACGACCATTACTTACGTGCTATGCCTGCTCACATCCAGCAGCTGGATATGGAAAGTAACGGTAAAGCCAACCTATTGAATGGCGATGGTGTAGAAACCGATACCGGCCCTATCATTTGGGGTGGCGCGGGCACGAACGGCCAACACGCTTATCACCAACTACTGCATCAAGGTACACGCCTTGTACCTGTGGACTTTATCGCTCCATTGGCATCTCACAACCCAATTGGCGAACACCACACACAATTGTTTGCTAACTGCTTAAGCCAGTCGCAAGCCTTAATGGTTGGTAAAACACTAGAACAAGCGAAACAAGAACTTCGTGATGCAGGCGCTAGTACAGATCAAGTGGAAGCGATTGCTCCTCACAAAGTGATCAAAGGCAATCGCCCAAGTAACACCCTACTGACCGATAAAATGACACCAGCCACCGTTGGTGCCTTGATCGCCCTCTACGAGCACCGTACTTTTGTACAAGGCACGATTTGGGGCATCAACTCATTCGACCAATGGGGCGTGGAACTCGGCAAAGTACTGGGCACCGACATCTACAACCGCCTTGTGAGCGACAGCGACAACAGCACCTTAGATGCTTCAACCCAAGCACTGATCAAAGCGTTCAAGAAAGCTCAATCTTAACCATTTAGCTTCTTGTATTGTACAGCGCTACTAAAAACACCAGCCTCGGCTGGTGTTTTTGTTTTTGCCCCTTCCCTATCTAAAGAGCCTATTATTGTAAGTCGCGGCCTCAGCCCGATCATCTACCCGACACAAACTTTTGTGCATGACACCAAGCCAAGCGGCGTTTCTCTCTCGAAACTATCGCCTACCTCATCGAAACGCCGCTTGGCTTTCTAAATAGATATCTAGCGTAAATAGAAAAAGCGTTTTAGTATCGATACATAAAAACCCATATGACAAATATTAAAAGCCATGCATATTACCAAAAATGAGCAATTATGAAATTAAGTGAATTTGGTTACCATTATTTGGATACTTTTTTGAATGAAAATCATATATCAATCTTAGCTGATAGCTATCTTGGACATATGATGTCAGAAAACAATGGAAAAGGAGTTTTAGCTGATAATTATTCGAATTTACTTAACATTTCTGTTGCTGCTGAGACATTGATTAATCGCGGCAAACACATACCATGGCTAAAAAATAACCTCGAAGAGCTATCAAGATTACCTTACTTGAAAAACACTATTCATCTGAATTCAAAAGTTGCTGCCGAAGTAATAGCAGGCGGACTTCTCTCAGAGGTTTTCAATGAATTAGAACCTTTACCTGAAGCTAAAAAATCTAAAACACCTGATTTTAAACTCTTTAATTCTGGTTATGCGGAAGTATATTGTCCTCAAACTTCAGAGCAAAATATAACTGCTGTGAGGGAACAACAAGAATCCCAAAAAGGTAGAGATGTTGTTATTGCCTTCTCTCGGCCGCTAACTGGACAAACTCAAGGAGCTAAAAGCTACCCAGCAAATAAAATAATTGATCGTATAATAAATCATAAACGTGAAAATGATCAGAGTAAGCCTGAATCTACAAACCTACTGTGGTTAGATTTAACTCATGGGTTTAATGTAGGTTGTGATGATACACAGCCACTAAAAACAATCCTACATGCAGGTACTGCTTATACTGGTAATTTTGGTATTTGGCATGCATTCTATGGAAAACTAAATGTGAGTACATTTTCTCCAGAGAGAACGATACTTAAATACTCTGACTTTAACTCTGGTTTCTACAAGCAGCAGAAAGAAGGTTTATTTAGGCTACGCAGTCAGTTACATGGTGCAATCTTGCTGACCAAAGACGGCATTATTTTTTTTGAAAACCCATGGACATCCACACCACTTGAAGAAAGTATTAAGAAAAAAATATCTCAACTTCATAGGTTTCGCGCAAATTTCTCATGGTTTCAACATGGGTCACAACAGCTTTGTCATTCAACAATTGATAACGAGCTTGCTAAAATTAATTGGCTTTACCAGAATAAAACTAGCAAATAATTAAACTACAACCACTCTTTTCCTGGGAAAAATCTGTAAATATCAAAGCCTCAATCCATATATCTCATTCCTGCCACCACCCACCAAGCGATACATGCATTTTTCTCAACAAAGTCTCCGAGATCATCGAATTACGATGACTTTAGAGCTTCTGATGATGCCAATGTATTTTTATCAATGTTAAGCGAATTACGCGATTTATTCGACTTTACATATGAAAACTCTTGAGCAGAATAAATTCAACATTCAGTTCAACCCTTTTTCCTCAGCATCAAGGTAGATACAACTCTCCTCTTTTCAGTGCTATTCTTTTACTCAATCGAGGAGGATATACAATGACTCAAATAAACAGAAACATCGTTGAAGATGCGTTATCACTCTCAACGAGCGAACGGGTAGAGCTTGTCGAAAAGCTTCTTGAAAGCTTAGACGCACCGAATGCTGAGCTAAACGCTATTTGGGCACGAGAGGCAGATGCTCGCATTGAAGCGTATGAAAAAAAACAGCTAACCTCCAAGCCCTTGTCTGAAGTGTTAAGTAAATATAAATGAACGTAGAATTTTTTAGACATCGCCGAAAGGGAACTCGATGATGCCTTCAAATACTATGATGGTATTTATAAAGGCCTAGGGTTGAGATTCATTGCTGAACTAGAGTCGCCGATAGAACGAATTAAATTACACCCAGCTGCTTGGCAAAAAGCCAGCTCAGTCACGCATAAGTGCTTACTTAACCGATTCCCATATTCAATTATTTATCAAATTAAAGGCGACTTGTTACTGGTCGTGGCTATTGCCTCTAGCCACCAAAGACCTAACTACTGGGCTAATCGAACGAGTAGCTAGAACGATAAACATGACAAAAACAAAAACTTAATAGTGATATCGTAGCTGCGCTATCAAGATGAAATCGTCTTGATATTTATAAACAATTCGGTGTTCATCATTGATGCGACGAGACCAATAACCAGCAAGGCCATGCCTTAAAGGTTCAGGTTTACCAATCCATTCATAATGGCTCAAGCTGAATATCCTTTATCAGCAAGTTGATACGCTTTCAGCTCAAGCAATGAATTAATCGATATTGAACTGAATATATTGCCCCGGTGTTACTCCCATCACACGACGAAACATGGCAATAAAGGCGCTGACATTTTCATAGCCCAAGGTGAACGCAATATTGGTGACGGGGATGTTGTCGGCCAACATTTCGATAGCGCTCAACACCCTTGCTCGCTGCCGCCATTCAGAAAAACCCAGCCCTGTTTGCTCGTTAAAACGTCGTGCTAGGGTTCTCGAAGACAAACCTATCGTTCTCGCCCATTCCTCTAAACTTCGATTATCAGCAAGGTTCGATAGTAGCCCATCAGTCATCTTTTTAAGAGATGGTAATTCAGGCTGCACCAAACCAAACAAAGTTTCTGGCAAGTTCACGATTTCATCAAACAGTACTTCGGATAAACGGTTTTTCACGGCTTGAGACGTATCGTCTGACCAACTGGCTGCTCGATGCACAAGTTCTTTTAGTAGTGGTGTTGTTTGAAAAGTTTTTGGGGAGCCATTAAGTAACTGGCTTCTTTTTGGGTCAAGGTAAACACTCCAACCTTTAAAATGGCCATGGGATTTCGCGCCATGCAATGTATTTGGTGGAACCCACACAGTATGGGTGGCGGGAACAACCCACCAACCGAATTCGGTTTGCACTGACAAAAGTCCTTCTAAACTACCAACCAACTGGCCAAATGCATGTTGATGCAACTCTGTTTCTCTTATCTGATTTTCAACTAATTCCACCGACAAAATTAAGTCAGCATCAGATTGATCAATAATATCCACAAGCAGTAAAGATGTTTTCACTTTGGCAATTTCTCAGTATTAGTTGTCTCAATTAATGGAGTATAGCCAAAATCCCCGCACTATACTGAGCACTCATTTATTAGTTTAAGAGGCCTACTCATGACATCCATTATCAAACCCGAAGACATTTTGCCCGAAGATGTTAACCAAGCAAATCTTGACGGCATTCACATTCGCAAAGGAACAGTAGCCGCATTTTTACAAAATGCTAAACTCTGGCAAGATCCCAATACCACAGAGGAAGAAAAAGCAAAACTCTTCGAGGCGATTAAAGAGACACTTCCTGCTCTGCAAGTATTAGGCATGTTTGAGGTGTTTCAGTTTCAAAATAAGGTTCTAAGAACTTTAAGTGAAGAGTGTTAATCAGCCTAAAAGGTAAGAGCCGTTAAATCACTGACCTTAACGGCTCAACGAACACTGGCCCAACAACTGAATCAAATATTGAGTACCCATGAAAATCAAAGTAATAAAAATAGCAACAAAGGATGGTGGCTTTTATTTTTGGATTGATGGCGACCAAGGGTTTAATTCGTCGGAATTACTCGAAATATTAAAGCCACTAGATATTGTCGACTGCCTAAGAGTTCATCAATCATTCGGCCCCGCTGAATATACGGATGATATTCATACCAAAGCAGGTATTTTTCGTCTTCGTGAAGAGTTTGATGAATTTGCTGGTGCAACCTTACATTCTGAAAATAAAGCCTTAATGAATAAAATTTTAGCATTTATGCTTAAATCAGGACGGTACAATATCCAGCAGGAACAAAGTTTAAATCCCCTATAATGCTTCCAATGTTTGAAGCCATCTATGGCAAAGAAAATCCATCATGGATGAAGCAATTGAAGAAGACTATCTCTACTGGGAAAAGATTGCGCTTGAATGTACGGAGAAGATTGATGATGATTATCACGATATATTCGAGAATATAAATGGCTTTAAGTTTGGTGGCTAACCTACATTGATTCAATCCGGAATATCTTGGTCGCCATAAAATGAGCATGACACTTATCCTGAATACATTTTTCAAATTGATACCACAGAAAAAGGGAACTGGATGTGGGACGATAATGGTGTAGGGTATTTGGTAAAAGAACCGCACAAGATAAAGAACAGAAATGGACTTTATCTTGGCAATATTATTAATGAGACGTTCAAGTTTTCCTAATCATAAAAATAACTAGGGTTTAACTAGACAACCGCCTTAACCAACCAATCCTTCATCTCTTCTAAGTCTGCCTTATGATCCGGATAACGGCTAATTAGCGAGTCGACACACGCAGCAATGGCGTCTGGACGATAACTGACACCAATCAAGCTTGTCGCGAGTTGTGCAATGGGGTCAGGAAACAAGCTATCGGTGAAAGTCTGCGCTGCGGTAATTTTCGCGTTTTGCAGATCAAGATGAACCTCAACGCCCCCCCATTTAAAACGCTCATCGAGTGTGTAAGTAAATTGTGGGGATTTACCAAAGTTCCAATCCCAACTTTGCTGCTGTTCAAATTTTTCAACAAAACCAGGCAAATCAGGCAAGGCATCTGGAGAGATTTCTTCGATAACGGGCACTTCGCCAAAGTATTCACAAAATGACTCTATAATGGCATCACACACTAGTTGATGATCAATAGTCGGATACAAGTTATTCAAATTAGTCACCCGAGACCGAACAGACGTGATGCCCTTCGATTGCAGCTTTTTGGGGTCGGGATTGAGATAATTGGCTAGACGATTCAAATCTGCATGCAACAATAAAGTGCCATGATGAAAACCGCGTTCTTTAGTTTCTTTGTAGGCTGAACCAGAGAATTTGCGCATTTCATCCCCTTCCCCCACAACAAAGTCATTGCGGCCATTCGCGTAACCTTCAATACCTAATTTTTTCAAACCATTTAACACAATCTTAGTAGATACTTCTTTATTGTATTCGGGTTTGCCAGCCATAAAGGTGAAGTTAGTATTTCCTAAATCATGAAAGACAGCACCACCTCCACTTTGACGACGAGCAAGATGAATTTTATCTTGCTCCATCCTACTGATATTGCATTCCTTCCAAGGGTTCTGAAAGCGACCAATAACCACAGTATCAGCGTTTCTCCATAGAAATAATACACGCTGATCGGCTGGCATAGAGCGGAAAATACAATCTTCCACAGCAAGGTTAAAGTGAGGATTATTAGAATGGGACAGTAAAATTCGGCTCGCCATAACAGTATCTCTTTAAAGTACATTAAATGTACTTCATGTTAATAATATACATTCTTACTTACAATGATTTACTCTATTGAATTACCTCAACGAAAATAAAAAAGCGTAATCCATAGGATTGCGCTTTTTATCATTAAGACAGGCTAATATGGGGTCGCTTATATTAGGCGCAATCCGTACATCCACCGTTTTATTATTGCAAGTACTTAAGTAATTGTTGCGATAGGAAAAGCTCTTCTTGGATACGCATTTTGGCACTTCCAGCATCTTGCCAATAAATACCTGCTCCGGTTTCATTGGCAATTTTCTTCACCTCATCCGAGCGAAGGGCTTTTTTAGCAATCTCAGTAATACGCTGCTTCACTTCATCTGGAGTGCCCGCACGAACAAACAGACCATTCCAAATAGATATCGGAATACCTGCAGCTTCATCCATTGTTTGACTATTAGGCGACAAACTAATTCGAGAGGAAGTGAAGCTGGCAAGAATTTTAATATCACCAGATTGCAAACAATCCATCACCAGCTGTGTAGTCGTGTTGATCACATCAACCTGACCACTTTCTAAAATTGAACAATCTGTTGCATCAAACCCGGAGTCTGAAGAAAACTTAATACCAAGACGATCGGCGGCTTGAAAAGTCATGGCTGTTGGTAAAGCTTGACGACCGAAATGCCCTAAAGTCACGCTGTTAGACTGCGAATACGTCGCAAGTTCCTTCAACGTATTGTAAGGCGCTTTCGAACTCACAGCGATAACAAAAGGGTAATCTAAAAAGATACCTAAAGGCTCAAATCCATTTTCATCCCATGGAACACTCTTTGTCAGCACGTTCATTGTGACCAAATCATTTACAAAAGATCCAATCACCGAACCATCAGCAGGTGCGTTCCATACTTCTACTCCCCCAACGATACCACTATTCCCCGCGATGTTTTTTACTGTCGCAGAATGACCAGTCTCTTTCGTCATTTCCTCTGCAATAATTTTAGTTAATACATCTTCCAAATCCCCCGGAGGAAAAGGTACAACAAATGTCACTGGTGCTTGAGGATATTCAGCCTTAGCCACCTGAGGCAACACGATTAGGGCGGCTAATAAACTACACCCAATTATGCTTGTTAATTTATTCACGTTTTTCTCCTTAAAAAAATGCGCTAAATGAGTCAAAGGTCAAAAATTCAAATCTAAATTAAGAATCTTTAATTGAACCTAATAGACAAAAAGCCATATCGCAAACAAATCCCTGCAGCCTTAACCATTCATTACTTTTCAAAACAAAAGGCAGCCTTCCACCATTTTTTTATTACAGAACAAGCCAACTAATTACAGATAAAAAACTACGAACTGGAGAAAACAATGTCTCTTTATCCATAACCAAAATATGAGAATTTTCTTACGCAAAGAATAGTTTTTCATAATATCAATCCGTCGATTCGACCACGTCTAATGCATGCTCTATTTGTTATTATTGTTATATTTTAAGAGAATAAAATTCCTCTTTTTAAAACCATTAGCCTTTCATTAACTAATAGTTACAGTAATTGATAATAAGTTTAACAAAACACGTAAAGTCAAAATAACTTTTTCAAGCTCTAGAAGAGCAAATCGAGTACGCCATATATTTCGAGCATAAAAAAAGCCACGATGCTTTCACATCGTGGCTTTTTAGAAAAAGGTCTAATACATTAAATGTATTCTACTTTCTCAACTTCGTATGTAGCTTCACCGCTCGGGATTTTAACGACAACTTCGTCGCCTTCTTCTTTCCCTATAATAGCTTTTGCAATAGGCGAAGCATAAGAAATTTTTTTCTCTTTTACCTCTGCCTCATCGTCACCCACAATCTTATAAGTGACTGTATCTTCAGTATCAACATTAAACAAAGTTACTGTCGTTCCAAAAATCACCTTACCGGATGCTGGCAAAGCTTTCACATCAATCACTTGCGAGTCAGCCAATTTACCTTCGATCTCTTTGATACGACCTTCAGTAAATCCTTGCTCTTCACGAGCAGCATGATACTCAGCATTTTCTTTTAAGTCGCCATGCTCACGCGCCGTTGCGATATCCGCAATCACGCGAGGACGGACGACAGTCTTCAAGTGACTCAACTCTTCTCTAAGACGAGCTTCACCTTCTACTGTCATTGGTACTTTTTTCATTATTTCCCCAAGTGCAAATCTTGCAGTCTTCTAACTTTCGTTTCACCTGTTAGGCTAATCGCCATACTCGTCGCTTCAGCACCAGCCAATGTTGTAGTGTAACAAACCTTGCGCTGTAATGCTGTACGACGAATAACAGAAGAATCGGCAATCGCTTGCGTACCAGATGTCGTATTGATGATGTAATCAATTTCGCCATTCTTCATCATATCAACAATATGTGGACGACCTTCATTCACCTTGTTCACTTTACGAACATCAACACCACGCTCTGTTAAATACTTCGCTGTGCCTTCCGTACCCACAAGATCAAAGCCCAGCTCCGCCAGACGGCGAGCAACGTCAACCGCACCCTCTTTATCCATGTCACGGACACTGATAAATGCACAGCCAGATGTTGGCAATTCCGTACCACCACCAAGAACCGCTTTACCGAATGCTTCTGCGAAGGTATCACCTACGCCCATTACTTCACCTGTGGATTTCATTTCAGGCCCAAGAATCGGATCGACACCCTGGAACTTATTGAATGGGAAAACCGCTTCTTTCACACTGTAGTAAGAAGGGATAATCTCTTTCGTGAAACCAAGTTCTTCAAGCGTTTTACCTGCCATTACCAAAGCGGCAACTTGCGCCAAAGAACGACCAATACACTTAGAAACGAAAGGCACAGTACGTGATGCACGAGGGTTCACCTCGATCACATAAATTTCGCCATCCTGAACCGCAAGCTGAGTGTTCATCAAACCGACAACGCCAAGTTCTAGCGCCATGTTTTTGATCATCTCACGAATGTCGTCCTGCACTTCTTTTGATAAAGAGTATGGTGGCAATGAACATGCAGAGTCACCAGAGTGAACACCCGCTTGTTCGATGTGCTGCATGATGCCGCCGATTACCACTTGATGACCATCACTGATACAGTCGATATCAATCTCAATCGCCGCATTCAAGAAGTGATCAAGCAATACTGGGCTGTCGTTAGACACTTTCACAGCACTTGTCATGTAACGCATCAATTCTTTCTCGTTGTACACGATTTCCATCGCACGGCCACCTAATACATAAGATGGACGAACAACAAGCGGATAACCGATGTCAGCCGCTTTCGCTGCGGCTTGCTCAATACTGCGAACCGTTGCATTGTGTGGCTGTTTGTAACCCAAACGCTGAATCATGCTCTGGAAGCGCTCACGGTCTTCTGCACGGTCAATAGACTCAGGCGTTGTACCAATGATTGGTACGCCTTCGTTTTGTAGTGCACGAGCAATTTTCAGTGGTGTTTGACCACCAAACTGCACGATCACACCTTTTGGCTTCTCTTTGCGAACGATCTCTAGAACGTCTTCAAGGGTTACTGGCTCGAAGTACAAACGATCAGAAGTGTCGTAGTCAGTCGATACCGTTTCAGGGTTACAGTTAACCATGATGGTTTCGTAACCGTCTTCACGTAGACCTAGCGCGGCATGAACACAACAGTAGTCGAATTCGATACCTTGACCGATACGGTTTGGACCACCACCAAGGATGATCACTTTCTCACGATCTGTTGGTGCGGCTTCACATTCTTCTTCGTATGTTGAATACATGTATGCCGTGTTAGTCGCAAATTCAGCCGCACAAGTATCCACACGTTTGTAGACTGGATGCACATTCATCAAATAACGACGTTCGCGCAACGATTTTTCTGTCACATTCAACAGGTTAGCAAGACGCGCATCAGAGAAACCTTTGCGTTTCAGGCGACGAATCACGTCATACGTCATGTCGACCAGACCTTTGTCTGCCAACGCTAACTCTTCTTTGATCAAATCTTCGATTTGCACCAAGAACCAGTGATCAACACCCGTTGCTGCGTATACTTCATCAACCGTCATACCAGAACGGAACGCATCACCAATGTACCAAATGCGATCAGCACCTGGGGATTGAAGTTCGTAAGCCAGTTTTTCTTTGCTGTTCTCTTCAGAGAAATCTAACTGAGGGTTAAAGCCATCAGAACCTGTTTCTAGGCCACGCAATGCTTTTTGCAAAGACTCTTGGAAAGTACGACCAATCGCCATGACTTCACCCACAGATTTCATCTGGGTCGTTAGACGATCGTTAGCCGTAGGGAACTTCTCGAAAGTGAAGCGAGGAATTTTAGTCACAACATAGTCGATTGCCGGCTCGAAACTCGCTGGCGTTTGACCACCAGTAATATCGTTTTGCAACTCATCTAGCGTGTAACCGATGGCCAATTTCGCCGCGATTTTTGCAATAGGGAAGCCCGTTGCTTTCGATGCTAAAGCAGAAGAACGAGATACACGAGGGTTCATCTCGATCACCACAAGACGGCCAGTTTTAGGGTCCATACCAAACTGTACGTTGGAACCACCAGTCTCTACACCGATCTCACGCAATACCGCTAAAGAAGCGTTACGCATGATTTGATATTCTTTGTCAGTCAGAGTTTGCGCAGGCGCAACAGTAATGGAGTCACCAGTGTGAACACCCATTGCGTCGAAGTTTTCAATCGCACAAACAATGATACAGTTGTCTTTTTTGTCGCGGACAACTTCCATCTCGTACTCTTTCCAACCGATCAAAGATTCATCGATTAGCAATTCGTTGGTTGGCGACAAGTCCAAACCACGAGTACAGATTTCGTCAAACTCTTCCATGTTGTAGGCGATACCACCACCGGTGCCGCCCATGGTGAAAGAAGGACGAATGATACAAGGGAAGCCGACTTCACTTTGTACTTTCAGAGCTTCTTCCATATTGTGTGCAATGCCTGCACGAGGACACTCAAGACCAATCGCTTTCATCGCCTCGTCGAAACGATGACGGTCTTCCGCTTTATCAATTGCGTCAGCGGTCGCACCGATCATTTCCACATTGTATTTTTCCAATACACCATGGCGCTCAAGATCCAACGCACAGTTCAATGCGGTTTGACCACCCATAGTAGGCAGAACCGCATCTGGACGTTCTTTCTCGATGATTTTCTTAACCGTTTTCCATTCAATTGGCTCGATGTAAGTCGCATCGGCCATAACAGGATCTGTCATGATGGTGGCTGGGTTGGAGTTCACTAGAATAACGCGAAAACCTTCTTCACGAAGCGCTTTACACGCTTGCGCACCAGAATAGTCAAACTCACAAGCCTGACCGATAACAATAGGGCCTGCACCTAAAATTAAGACGCTTTTTATGTCAGTACGTTTTGGCATAATATTTCGCTCCGCTCCTACTTTTAGGCTTTAGTGGCTTTGATGTTTTCAATGAACTGATCGAACAAAGGCGCCACATCATGTGGACCTGGGCTCGCTTCAGGGTGACCTTGGAAGCTGAATGCACTCTTATCAGTACGAGCGATGCCTTGCAAAGAGCCATCGAACAAAGATTTGTGAGTCATCACAAGGTTAGCTGGCAAAGTATCTTCATCCACCGCAAAACCGTGGTTTTGGCTGGTGATCATTACTGTGCCTTTTTCAATTGCTTGTACCGGATGGTTTGCACCGTGGTGACCAAACTTCATTTTTTTCGTTTTCGCGCCAGAAGCCAAAGCCAAAAGCTGATGACCAAGACAGATACCAAACACTGGAATCTCGGTTTCTAGAATTTCTTTAATGGCTTGAATTGCGTAATCACATGGCTCTGGGTCACCAGGTCCATTAGATAGGAACACACCATCTGGATTCAGCGCCAATACGTCACTTGCAGGCGTTTTTGCAGGTACAACAGTCAAACGGCAACCACGCTCGACCAACATACGTAAAATATTACGTTTCACACCATAGTCATAAGCAACCACATGGAAATCAGAAGATTCTGGCGTCGTATGACCTTTCACAAGGTCCCAAGTAGACTCCGTCCACTCATAAGCCTTTTCGACAGTCACTTCTTTCGCTAAATCCATGCCTTTCAAGCCAGGAAACGCTTTCGCTGCGGCAACAGCCGCCGCTTCATCCAGATTCTCACCTGCCATGATGCAACCCGCTTGCGCGCCTTTTTCGCGAAGAATACGCGTCAATTTACGTGTATCAATGTCGGCAATACCAACAACACCTTTGCGTTTCAAGTAAGAATCTAGAGATTCTTCTGAGCGCCAGCTGCTAGCCACCAAAGGAAGATCGCGAATGATCAAGCCTTCACACCAAACATTATTAGATTCTTCATCTTCAGAGTTAACGCCTGTATTCCCGATGTGGGGATAGGTCAGAGTGACCATTTGTCGAGCATAGGAAGGATCAGTAAGAATTTCTTGATAACCAGTCATCGAGGTATTGAACACTACCTCGGCTGTTGAGGAGCCATCTGCTCCGATCGACACCCCTTTAAAAATCGTGCCGTCTTCCAGAGCCAGAATCGCTGATGTTGCCAAAGGAACCTCCCATTTAGAGACTATCAGGTTGCAAAAAAGCGAGATAAACCGGCGGCCCATCTCGCTTTTAAGAAATTGCGTTTTTGCCGTTCATTCATTGATCGATAGCCAATGAATCTCGCGTTCAAAAAATCTGCCTAATTCTACTCTTATACGCCTTTAGCGTCCACCGAATTGCCGCGAAAACAAGCAAAAATACTGGATTTACATGCAATTTTTCTTGACTTATTAGTCAGGAATATAATTAACACTTTATCCCATCAACACAACAAACCATCTGCCACATTCTGCGCGGCCTCATAGCCTTTTAAATTTCCTAAAACGGTCAAAGCAAACACCATGGCCGTAGCTGGGCCTTTACTGGTTAAAATATTGCCATCCATTACCACAGGCTCATTGGCGATAAACTCCGCTCCCGTCAAACCATCTTCAAAGCCTGGATAACAAGTTGCTTGCTTGTCTACCACAAAACCATGGGTACCAAACACCACCGCGGGAGACGCACAAATAGCCGCTAATAACGCATCTTGGATATCATGCTTCTCCAGCATATCAACCAACAATTCACAATCACGCAAATGTTCCGCACCTGGCATACCACCAGGAAGTACAATGGCTTCAAATTGTTGATCCGCCACATCAACCAACAAGGCATCGGCTTCAAATTTAGAGCCATGGGCAAACTCAACTTGTTTAGCATCATGCACACTCGCTACAGTGACATCCAAACCGCCACGTCGTAACACATCAATAATAGTAATCGCTTCAATGTCTTCACTACCATTAGCAACAGTCACTAATACCTTGCTCATAATTTGGTCTCCTTTAAATAAGTTAGATCTCATTTCTGTCAGATTCACTTTTTAGAGAATACTTAACGTAAACAGACACGCGGCTTCAAAACCCTGCTCTGTTTGATAATAGTTTTTACGACAACCGACCTGCGTAAACCCTAAGGATTCATACAAGGCAATCGCCCCAACATTAGATTCTCGTACTTCCAGCAATAACTCATTCACACCTTGCTGCTTTGAAGCATTCAACCAAGCTATCATCAACTGTCTGGCTAGCCCCTGTCTACGCACAGAAGAATCAATCACAATTAATTCTAATTCGGATTGATCAAGCACCACCGATGCCGTTAACCAACCCACTATGGATTTTTGCGTGGCATCACCCAATTCAACGACCCAATTTTGACGTGTCTGTAAGGCTTCTTCGAGCAAACCTTCACCCCATGGATAAGGGTTAGATAAAGCATCAAGTTGAATAAGAAAAAGTAAATCTGACTCATTAGCCAGACGAATAGAAAGAGAAGGAATCATATAAACGAGAGCCTCATATAAAGGCAGAAGGATTAACGAAAAAAGCTCGACTGCATCACCTGCCACGCCTCTTTGCGCAGTTCTGGAATGCGATATAACTCAGACAAACTTACGATACAGGCCGTAGGATATTGTTTCATTGGACTGTCTATTGGTAAATCCGCCACCAGTTGAGTAATTTGAGCCCCAGCCAACACCAACATCGGCGTGTCTACAAACTCTTTTACCAAGCGCCCCACATAGCTTTCTAGTGCACCAAACAACCAGTCTGTACGGTTTAAAAAATACGGATTGCGCAATGGTCCTGGCCATGAAAACGCACTACTTTGCCACTCATCAATAGGGTGTTTTAAAAGCGCCTGTCCCATTTTTAAAGCCAATCGCTCAATCTCTTCCGCTTGAGAAAACGCCTGTGGTACATCACTTAGAATCAACAACTTATTAGATAATGAGTAAGCGTGGATATTCAATCGCGTAATTTGAGTATTGAGTGCAGGATCAGGCTCAACCACAATATCAACAGCCAACTCTTCAATAGGCTGTAAATCTTCGACAATAATTTCGGGGCCTGCATTTAACTGTTCACGAAGGTTATGAACCAAGGGATCTTTTTCTTCTGGCGATAATTTAGGTGCCGGAACCGCTGCAGGTTCTGCAGATCGAAAACCAGTCGAATAAGAATCGAACGAATCAGCAGGAACACTTTGCTGCGCAACCGCATCAATTGGCCAAGGTTGAGGCGGCATAAAAACCGTACCAGAAACCGTATCCGTAGATGATAACCAAGACACTACCCCCATTTGCGCTAAGCAATGTGTCTGAAAAGCCTGTTGAGGTGGTAATTCGCGGGACATAATAACCTTTCGTGACAGTATAAAACTGGGTATTTGCTCGCATTCAATCATTTGAATACTCGGCCACAAATATACTCGTTTACGAGGTGACATGCCACTTGCTGGCCAGAAGATTGCATAGTCTATACATTCTTTCCTATGTATAATCGCAACCAACTTTCAACAAACTCCTAAAGGTATGAAAAAATGGTGTCTTTGTTATCTCGTTTGATGGTTATCGCTGCGGTTTCGATTAGCAGCTTCAGCTTTGCAGACAGCTTACCTGACCTTAAAGGTCGTACAATTTTGGCTGTCACCGAAAACGCCTACACGCCACTTAACTTTGTCGACCCAGCCACAGGCCAAGGTATTGGTTGGGAATACGATGCCATGAACGAAATTGGCAAACGCTTAAATGCCAAAATCGAGTGGCACTTAAGCAGCTGGGACACCATGATCCAAGCCGTTAAACAAGGCCAGTACGATGTTGGTATGGATGGCATCACGATCAATAAAGAACGTGCTGAGCAAATCGACTTCACCATTCCTTATATGACGTCTCAACAGTTCATGCTGGTTCGCGCCGATGAAGATCGTTTTGATGATGCTAAATCTTTTGCGGCCAATCCAGATTTACAATTTGGCGCCCAAGCCGGAACAACAAACTTTTATGTCGCCGTATACGATGTATTAGATGGTAACGAAGATAACCCTCGCATTACCTTATTGGAAACCTTTGGCGCTTCCGTTCAAGCATTAAAATCTGGCGATGTGGATAGCGTATTAATGGATGCGGCGTCCGCTCGCGGTTATATTGGCGCCAATCCTGGGGCATTTAAAATAGTCGGCGGTCCATTGGGCTCAGAAGATTTTGGCTTCATACTAACGCCAGGATCAGATCTTTTAGCGCCAATCAACGCGGCAATAAAAAGTATGAAAGATGATGGCACCTTAGAAGCATTAAATAAAAAATGGTTTTTTGACTATAACCAGTAAACCAAAGCCCAGTAAAATAGAAACTCACCCACAGTAACGGATTGTCTACTTTTTGAGACTGTCCGTTTTTTATTAAAGACGACCAAGGAGTGGTCCTGCTACGAATAGATTATGCCCTTTAAAAAAACCGTAGAACGCACACCTTGGTGGCTTGTCACCATCATCATTATCGCTCTGGTTCTATTATGGAACATGGTGGCTGATGAAAGTTACCAACGTATCGCGGGGGCCTTAAGTGCAGGATTGCTGACCACCATCGGCGTCACCTTCACGGCATTCATATTAGCCAGCTTACTTGGGTTATTAATCGCACTGGCTGGATTTTCGCGTTATCGCCTTCTTCGCGAATTCGCCCGTTTTTATGTAGAAATCTTCCGCGGTATTCCAGTGCTCGTTCTACTGTTCTACATCGCCTTTGTCGGCGCACCGGAAATGGTAAAACTCTACAACTGGGCATTACAAATGCCGATCGAAGCGGGCTGGATAGAAAAAGCCCGCACAAGAGATTTTTCCCTACTGTGGCGCGCTATTATCGCCCTAGCCATCAGCTACAGCGCTTTTATTGCCGAGGTCTTCCGCGCCGGTATTCAAGAAGTAGGCAAAGGACAAATAGAAGCCGCAAAAGCATTAGGCTTATCCAACTGGCACCGCTTCCGCCTTATCACCCTGCCCCAAGCCATGCGCAAAATCTTACCGCCCCTTGGCAACGACCTCGTCGCCATGATCAAAGACTCCGCACTCGTCTCAGTATTAGGTGTACAAGACATTACCCAACTTGGCAAAGTATTCAGCTCCTCCACCTTCCAATTCTTCGAAACCTACAACGTCGTCGCTTTCATGTACCTTGTACTTACACTCAGCTTATCGCTGATGATACGCGCCTTTGAAGCGCATCTAAGACGCAATGATCATCATTGACTAGAGACTGGCTCCTACCGCCACAGTCACATCATTGAGGGCTACTATTAGGGAAGTAATAGCTAGTAGTCCTACTGAAATTGGAAGAATAACATCTAAGAATAACCATCGTATATTTTGGCTTACGATCAACAATCGAAACCATTGATCAAAACGTAGCAAAGATCCATCAATACGCACATTTTCAACTAACTCAATGAGCTTTGCAGTGTCACTAGAAAGAGTTTGAGTATTATCTTTTAATTGTTGAAGATGAGTATTGTTACTAGTAATTTTGTCACTGTTTTCTATTTCTTCTAATGTTTTCTCCAATGTTTCAGCCGTTGCTTTTAGACTTGTACCTAGATCCTGAGAAGTTTGTAGATTTTCAAACATCCATACATATAGACTAGAGTTCTCATCTTTACCCGAATAATCAAGCGGAGAACTCTTTATAGTGCCAAATGTTGCTCCACTACCGCCTCTTCGTTCCGAATGAGTTATACCTGTCAAACGAATTCGCCAATGTATAAAGCTGACTTTCAAATTCCACAAATAATGAAGGAATTCATAACTAATTATAAAAATAAGTAATATA
This sequence comes from Marinomonas sp. CT5, assembly GCF_018336975.1. Taxonomy (NCBI): domain Bacteria; kingdom Pseudomonadati; phylum Pseudomonadota; class Gammaproteobacteria; order Oceanospirillales; family Oceanospirillaceae; genus Marinomonas; species Marinomonas sp. CT5. The sequence goes on from NZ_CP025572.1 coordinate 4,116,726, forward strand.
TAAATTTTGTCTGTTGTCAGGTTGGATATTTTTATCCCGAAAAAAGAACCAGAATCCCCTTGGCTGATCTGTAGGTCTAAGCATACAAACGCTAGAGTAAAAAAAGCAGTAACTAATAAATTTCTTCGAATACGCTCTTCATAATCGGTTATTGCAATCCCTTTCGGCTCTTTCATGTTTTTTTCAATCACTTTTAACCTTTCATCGTCAAAATCCTCAGTCTTATATCTAGTTCGTTTTATTGACCCCCTGATCAAAGGTACTCCTATCGTTAATAGTGAGAGCAATACAGCGATAAAACCATTATTGGTAAAACCAAACGCAAACAACCAGATAATAATGGCTGCAAACCAAGCATTAGTACTCATTATTTATATATCCTTTTAAGAGTTAATAGATACTAAGGTACGCTTCTGCTTTATTACAATGTAAAACACGCCTGAATTTCACGTAAAAAAGCCAACGCGAAGTTGGCTTTTGAATACTTTACATGGATGCAAGAATAATCCGAAGTCATGAGCGAATAACATTTCGACGAGGGAGGCGGTAGTTTCGAGGAGGAATGTTATTCGGTCGGTGGGAATCAACGCAGTTCGAGTAATAAGAAATAACCCCATCCCATCCTAGCCTTCCCCTTGGAAGACAAAAGGGGAAGGAACAGAGACAAAGACTTAGCCATTAAACACAGGGATAATCTCTCTGCCATATTTGGCGATAATTTCTTCTTCATCGCCGCTGTCTAGGTAGATGTTGAATTGCGTGGTTCCCGCCGCTTCTAGATCTTTGATCTTGGCAATGTGCTCTTCCGGTGTCCCCAATACACAGAAGCTTTTAACAATATCTTCAGTGATAAAGTCCAAGAATGGGTTGTCGCTTTGACCATGTTTCGAATAATCATAACCACGGCGTTTTTCGATGTAATCCGTTAAACTTTTTGGCACTAAACCAGAGTCGCTGCCGTATTTTTCTACGATATCGGCCACATGATTCCCCACCATGGCAGGGAACCATTTGGTATGCTCAATACAATAATCCATATCTCCAAAGTAAGCAGGCGCCGCAGCTTGAACCTTAAAATTAGACATATCACGACCCGCCGCTTCACCTGCGGCAATGGATTGATCTTTAAACCATTTCACCAAGTCTGGATCACCGATTTGCAAAATTAAACCATCACCGACTTCCCCAGCAGTAGCTAAAGCTTTCGGGCCATAAGCACCAATCCAAACCGGCAATTCATAGCCCGTCGCCCAAGGCAATTTTACGGGCTCAGGACATTCGCCATATTCCACTTCTTCGCCACGCACCATGGCTTTTACCTTGGTGGTGAATTCAGCAAGTCGCGCCAAAGTCGCTGGTTTTTTTCCCATAACTCGCATAGAGGAGTCACCACGACCTAGTCCAATGTCAAAACGTCCATTACTTTGATGTGCCAAGCTCGCATACAAGCTGGCAGACAAAGACCAGTCACGAATATTTGGGTTGGTCACGCATGGACCGAATCGCATATTCTTGGTGTGTTCCATACACATGGCCATGGCCACGAATGATTCACGCCAAAGTATATGAGAATCGTAAAACCAACAGTAAGTAAAACCCGCTTCCTCCGCCTGACGAACAAGATTTCGTGCGCGATCTGGGCTGACGAAGCCTTTAAACGTAATGCCAAATTCCATAATGTGTTCCTCTTGTGATTATGCTTTTTAATATTTTTAAAAATTTGAAACCGTGTTTAACCAAGTATTGATGAGCACAGCCGCTATAAACTAGTGTCCATCTGGTGGGCAGATACGAACTCCCGCGTGCGAAAAAGGCACCTCTTTCGAAATATTCAAACGAATCAAAATTGGCGTTAAGGCTTCGATACAACGGGCGCTTTCCGCAAGTCCTGCGTTATAAGCTTTGGTTCCCATTTTTTCGATTAACGCCATCACTTTTTTCTTCGCCTCAAGGTCATTACCACACACTAAAATGTCGCAGTTGATGCCACGAGATAAATCGTTCAATGTCACCGCTGATACATTATGTAATGCGCCAACAACAGGGATCTCCTCACCCAATAACAACTGAGCCGATTCTGTTACCGAGCCGGCTTCCGGCATCACTACGGCTTTAGGGTTGCCAGGCGCCAGCGGCACAACGATATCCACCAACACCTTACCGGTTAATAAAGGGGTTAATGCTTTTAAAGTGGTATCGTGGCCGCTGTAAGGAACAGACAAGATCACCAGTTCACTGGCCGCCTTAGCCGCGTCTTCCATCGATAAGCCACTAATGTCGGCCTGACAATTTTTGTCCGCTAACAAAGCCACTAATTCTTTAGCGGTATCTTCTGCTTTCACTGGATCTCGAGAGCCCAACACCACACTCACGCCCGCTTGCGCAAGACGTAACGCCAAGCCTTTCCCTTGCGGGCCGGTTCCGCCAATAATGGCGACTTTATTTGTAGAGTTATTCATCGTTTATTCACCATCTTTTCATTTATTCGGTTATCGATTTGTCATCTAAAGAGATCTTCACTGTGAGCTCGAATAAGGTCTCGACTTGAACTGTCGGTTTTTGGCCAACAGAGGCCACGAAACACAATCACTGGAGATTTAGCGCTTTTCTCCATCAATAAGCCTGACGCCGCCGCTAATTCATCCGCAAAAGCTGGCGCGGTCACACTTAAAGGTCTTCCAAAGGCGTCTTCTTCACCCAACATATGCATCATCCCCGGCACATTTGCCAAACCAATAGCCACATTGGTTTGGCCCAATCGCCAAGGACGACCAAAGGTATCGCTGATCACTACACCCAAATCGCAGCCAAAATGCGCTTCTAATCTTTGGCAAAGATGTCGGGCGCTTTTGTCTGGGTCTTCGGGTAATAAAATCAGTTGACCGGGATGGTCGGCATTGGACTCATCCACTGCCGCATTCGCACAGATGTAGCCATTTTTATGCTCGGCAATTAACACGCCCTCTTCTTGATCTGGCCGCTTCATCGCACGAACAATACGATTGGATTGAGAAAGAATGACTTCCACTTTTCGCGGATCTTTATTAACCGTTCTTGCCAGTTCGACCGCTTCCTCACTGGGCGTAATCTCTTCTAAATACGCACAAGCCCCTTCGCTTTTAGACACCACTTTATGGGCAATCACTAAAATATCGCCAGCGGTTAAGGTTTGATTTTGTGCGCTTAAGGTATCAATAATAATTTGCGCTAAATCGTCTCCCTGTTGAAAATTCGGCAAGCCCATCACACGAAACATACTCATAGAGTCAGGCATAATGACGCTCCTTAATGAAGGCTTTTTTCATCAATGAGGAACCTGAGTCACGCCACGCGTTAAAGCGTTCAGGTTGACGAGTTACAGCGGTTTCTAGATCTTCACTTTGATCAATATCTAAGGCGAGATTAGCCAGATGTAAACTACGGCAAATCAGTCGATTATTGATCGCATCTGCTCTATGAACGGATGCGGAATCTTGACCATATTCAAACGTAATCGCATCGGGTGGCGAAGTGAGTAAGGCATTTGTACCACCATCCTTGGCAACGGCCATCACCACAGAGGCATCATGAGCCGCCTCCATCAAGGTGAGGATTTCCTCTGGATCCAACGCCGCAATATCACTAGGGATGATAAGTTGACTCTGGTATCCAGATTTTTTTACCCAATCACAGGCAAAATCCAGCGCACCATTTAGCCCCTTTTCGCCATCATCGAACAAAGTATTAGCTTTATAAGACTGGGCAAGAGAAAGTACCTCAAGGGATTCGCTTACCACCAGCACATCTAACATGGGGAAATGTTGCTGAAAAAACGCCAAGGTGTTTTCAAACAATGTCAGCGACAAACTTTCGCGGGCAGCATTCGACAAACTCCCCACTAACCTTTGTTTAGAACGCTTAGGGGATTTCATTGGAATCACCACGCAAAGCTTATCGATTAATTGATAAACGTTTGGCGAATATTGTGCTGAGTACTGTGTCATTAGGCCGCCCTCTGCTTTTTATAAGACAAGGCGAACTCAACCACTTGAGTGAGCAAGGCAGTTTTTTCCTCAGGCGTTTTCATCAACGTGGGCGTCATCAGCACATCCAAACCTTGCTCTTGCAACCATGCCGAGTCTTGCTGATCAACATCATCAATCACCATTCCATGCAAAAAAGAGCGATAACAATCATAGATTCCCGTTGAATCAATGCTTTTCCCTGCACTTTCAAGCATTTTATCCGCAGGGCCTTTTACCGTTCTGCCACCAATTAAGGGCGAAATGGCAATCACATAAGCGCCGCTTTTTTCCACCGCTTGCTGAATTTCTGGCACCGCGAGAATGGCACCAATACTGACGATAGGATTGCTCGGCGCGATGATAATCAGATCGCTGTTAGCAATTTGCTCTAAGGCTTCAGGAGTCGGCTTGGCGTTTGCGATACCTTGATATTCAATATCTAGCACGTCGGACTGACAATGCTCGCGCACAAAGAATTCTTGGAAAGACAACCAGCCTTGGGGTGTCTTCACTCGGGTTTGCACTACATCGTTGGTCGGCAACAAAATAGGCACACTGACACCATGACGCTTCGCCAAGAGTTGAGTAATCTCACTGGCGCTGACGCCTTGGTGTTTTAAATTCGTACGGTAAATATGCGTGGCTAAATCCAAATCTCCCAAGGTCATCCAAGTGTCTTGCCCTAATGCTTTCAACTCTGTCAGCACTTGGTGCGTTTCGTTCTTGCGCCCCCAACCTTGTTGACGATCTATTTGATCGCCCAAAGAATAAATCAGCGTATCGATATCTGGTGACACCCAAAGACCATGAAATTCATCATCATCGGCAATATTGCCAATGATCTTCGTCGAGTTAGCGTACTGACTTTTCGCCAAGCCTTCGGCGGCTTTCGCACCACCCACGCCGCCCGCTAGCAATGTGATATTTAAACCTGTCATTACGCTACTCCTTGAATCGCTATGCGATTCAATAAAGGCGTGCTGACCTTATGTTCTGCTTCGGAATAGGCTCTGACTAGGTCATATTTGGTACTACGCTGCACCGCTTGCAAGCCCGCCGCTTGAATGTTGGCGACCATGTCTTCTGGAAAAACCTCCTGACCGTGAGTCGCTCCTGCCGCACGGGAAATGCTTTCATTCATCAAAGTGCCCCCCAAATCGTTGGCTCCTGAGCGCAACATTTTAGCGGCTACATCCGGTCCCATTTTCACCCATGAAGCCTGAATGTTATCGATATGACCTTGCAGCATCAGACGAGCAATGGCGTGCATTTTAAAATGTTCAGCTTGGGTCGGGCCGGGTCGAACCTTATCAGGATTGTCGTTATACAAACGAGTCTCATAGTGGATAAAACCTAACGGGACAAATTCAGTAAACCCACCGGTTTCTTTTTGAATATCGCGCAATAATTTAAGGTGATTTGCCCAATGAATAGGCTGATCCACATGACCGTACATAATGGTAGAGGTTGTCGGTACTCCAACCGAGTGGGCCGCTTTGATAATGCGCACCCACTCTTCTGTGGTGAGCTTATTTTTAGTCAGTTGTTTGCGAACTTCGGTGTCTAAAATCTCGGCTGCGGTGCCCGGCATTGAACCTAAACCTAGGTCTTTTAACTCACTCAAAAAAGCTTCAGGTTCAAGACGACCTTTTTTGCAGCCATACCAAATTTCAAAAGGAGAGAACGCGTGGATATGAATCTCGGGCACACGTTTTTTTACAGCCATGATGAGGTTTCGGTAATAATCCGCACCTATGTCAGGATGCAATCCACCTTGAATACAAACCTCTGTTGCACCACGATTCCAAGCTTCCTCTGCTCGATCAGCGACTTGCTCGACGGTTAAAAACTCCGCTTCTTTATCACTTTTCTCTTTGGCGAAGTTACAAAATCGACAGCCCATGTAACACACATTGGTAAAGTTGATATTACGTGTAATCACAAAAGTGCCAACATTGCCAACACGCTTTTCGCGTACTTTATCGGCGGTGTCTAACACAGCTTGGGCTTCGGCGCCTTGTGTGGCAAATAGCACACAAGCGTCTTCGACACTCAGCTCTTCTCCCAATAAGGACTTAGCCAAAATGGTTCGAATCGATTCGCTCACCTGAGCATTATTTGCTGTTAAAGGAAATAGGTTCATACGATCACTCCTCCACTCACTTGAGCAGCACGGCTAGCCAGCGACGCAACTCGTTGTGTTAAATTAGGTGTTAGATATTTGTGCTCTTGATGTTGGAATCGCTCATAAATAGTCAAACGTTCAGCCAACGAATAACCCAGACCTTCACAAGCTTGCGCCACGCTACTAATCTGCGGCCACGCTCGTTCTGGGTTAATAAAATCTTTGGTTAGGGGCGAAATCCCCCCCCAATCGTTAATACCAGCGCCAATATAACTGCCGTATTCCACTTCCAAATTCGGTGGTGCTTGTATGCTGATATCAACTGGCAAGATCAAACGGGCAATGGCGATAGTGCGTTTCATATCGTCTAAATCAGGCTCTTGATAGTTAGCCATGGCGGTGCCAGCTTTCGCGCGAAAGTTCTGAATGATGACTTCTTGAATATGACCATAGGTAAGGTGCCGCTCACGAATAGCGATAAGACTGCGAATTCGATCCGCCCAGCTTTCACCGATACCAATCAAGATTCCTGTGGTAAAGGCAATATCAAGGCGGCCAGCTTGTTCAATGGTATCGAGTCGACGTTTCGGCGTTTTATCTGGACAAGCGTAGTGAGCTTGGCCTTTTTTAAGTAACGTATTTGACACATTTTCTAGCATCATTCCCATGCTAGCTGCGACGGATTTTAGGCGTTTTAATTCATCAAAAGATAAAGCCCCCGCGTTTACATGCGGTAATAAGGGGGTGTGAGCCAGCACACTTTCACACTGATCATGCAGATAATCCAGAGTGCTGACATAACCTAAATGAGCCAACATGTCGCGGGCTTTCTGATGACGTTCTTCTGGACGTTCGCCTAAACTAAACAGTGCTTCTTTACATTCTAATACGGCGCCTTCACGTGCCGTTTTTAATACTTGCTCTGGCGTCATGTAGTTTGCGTGAATGGAGTCCGGCGATTGCACAAAGGTGCAGTAACCACAAGAATCACGGCACATATTGGTCAAAGGAATAAAAATCTTTTTCGAATAAGTGAGCTGTTTACCCCAAGCGTTATCACGCGTTTCCGCTGCGGCTTGGCAGAGTGAGAACAAGTCTGGCCCAGTGGCAAACTCATAAGATATGGCTTCATTATCAGAGATCATATTCACTCCACACGTTAGTAATTGAACAAGGTAAAATTAACTTTTTTACCATTTGGTATAAAAATTAATAGCAATCATTTTGTGAGGAGTAAATTGTTTTTATTAGTGCAAAACGCGCACCGATAAAGGGCTAGCGCTCTAAAGTTTAGTTAAGTAAAAAGTTAACCAAAAGGTTAAGGCAATGAAAATTGGCGTTTTTTTGCACATTTTAATCCTGCTAAAAAAACGCCTTTTATTGAAATCACTGAGGAGAAAATTTATAAAATTATTTTTAATTATTTTTTTTGGCACCAAGAGCGCGCACAACAAAGTCAGTCACGGCTAATTCGGCTCGTTCAAAATCTTCTTCATCCAAACGATGTTTTCCTAATAGCACTTCCATTTGAACCGAAAAATCCGCGTAAGTTTGTGTTGCCGCCCAAATAGTGAAAAACAAATGTTCAGGATCTATTTCATCCACTAATCCTTTATTTATCCAAGACTTAACCAATATAACATCACGCTCGAACTGGGGTTTTAAATGACTAATCAGGTATTCTTTTAAGACAGGCGCACCGCTAATAATTTCATGAGCGAAGACCTTAGAACCATTCGGATACATACGGGAAAGTTGCATTTTCTCATGAACATAACGACGAATAACGGCCTCAGGTGTTTCACCCTGAGTTTCAAGAAAAGACAGCTTTTCTATCCAGATATCAAGCATCTCTTTTAACACACGTTTATACAGTAACTCTTTGTTTGGAAAGTAATAAATCAAATTTTGCTTAGAAATATTTGCCGTCATGGCAATCGCTTCCATCGATGAACCGCTGTAACCTTTTTCGGCAAACAACACTTCAGCAGAACGCAATATACGTGACTCCAACTCTTCTCTATTAATTGATTGTTTTGTGCGTTTCGCTTTTTTTTCAATCAAAATTCAATCCGCCCTAAATAAAAAATCATTCTTTTTTTCAATCTTATAAGACGCTGTTTTTATTAAACATTATCTTTTTTTTCAGGTTTTAAAATAGCACAGCTCAGTGACTCTAACGAGTCTTTCTCAATAAACTTGATTAAGACTTGGCCTACTTATTGCTGACCAGAAAGACAAGTTGTCGGTGTTTTTTTATCGACGTTTTTTACCTTTTGGTAAAGGTATTGAAAGCAGAAGTAGGAGCAAGCTATGCAAGACCTTCGTATCAACCAGCAGCGCCTTTGGGACACATTGATGGAGATGGGCGACATTGGCGGTACTGAAAAAGGCGGTTGTAACCGCTTAGCAGGAACAGATTTGGATAAACAAGCCCGCGACCTTTTTGTTGCTTGGTGTGAAGCCTGCGACTGTACCGTTGAAGTCGATAAAATCGGCAACATCTTTGCTCGTCGCGCTGGCATAAATAATGATTTACCTGCTGTCGGTACAGGAAGCCATCTTGATACTCAACCTACTGGCGGCAAATTCGATGGTGTTTTTGGCGTTCTTTCAGGTGTTGAAGTATTGCGAACACTGCATGAAAACAACATCCAAACACCAACAGCCATGGAATTTTCCGTTTGGACCAACGAAGAAGGCTCACGTTTTCAACCTGCAATGCAAGGTTCTGGAACCTATGTGGGTCGCTTCGACCTAGAAACGGAACTAAACAAAACCGATGTGAATGGTATTCGTCTCGGCGACGAATTAGAACGCATCGGCTACTTAGGTGAAATGGAACTTGGTAGTCGACACATGGGGGCCTTTTTCGAAGCACATATTGAGCAAGGCCCGATTCTTGAAGATGAAGAAAAAGCCATTGGCATAGTACGACTCGGTCAAGGTATTCGCTGGTACAACGTAGAAGTCGTTGGTCGTCCTTCTCACTCTGGCACCACCCCAATGCATCTGCGCAAAGACGCCATGTTAGCGGCGTCAGCCATTGTCACAGAAATGAATGCCATTGCGCTTCGCCATGAAAATGGCTTAGGTACAGTAGGCTTTATGCAAGTTTGGCCAAACTCCCGCAATACCATCCCAGGCAATGTGAAATTCAGCGCCGATCTTCGTAATCCGAAACCCGATGTACTGCTTACTATGCACGAAGAGCTGGTGTCCTTCTGTGAAAAAATTGCCGAAGAACACGGCGTAGAAGTCAATCTCGATCCTTTTTGGTATTTCGCCCCAGTTGAGTTTAATGCTTCCGACGACGTGAAAGCCGCTACAGAAAAACTCGGTTATAGCCATATGGATATTTATGCAGGTGCAGGGCATGACGCCTGTTATATGGCAGATCTTGTACCAACCGGAATGATCTTTACACCTTGTTTGAATGGTATCAGCCATAACGAAGCGGAATACAGCTCACCAGAAGAATGTGCCGCCGGAGCCAATGTGCTACTGCACGCCATGCTAGAGGCCAGTGAGCGCATCGCGAAAGAACATCAATAACTCATGATGACTAAATGTAGAAAACACACAATCCGTGAATGAAACCGATAAATAATTGAAAATAGAAGAGGTGGCAACATGACCAGCAAGTCTGTTAAACAAGGTGAGTTCTATGAGTTGGAGGTTGATAGCGACCTGCAACAAAGTTCAGCATATAACGACGATTTAGCGCCAACCAAAGTTCAAGACCGCACTTGGAGCAAATGGAATATCGCCGCGTTATGGGTCGGTATGTCAATTTGTGTACCGACTTATACGCTAGGTGGCGTGTTGACGGCCTACTTTGGTTTGTCGGTGATGGAAGCACTATTTACCATTCTTGTTGCTAATATTATCTTGCTGGTTCCATTAACACTGAATGCGTACCCCGGTACTAAATTCGGTATTCCTTTCCCTGTCCTATTACGCTCCTCATTCGGCATGATTGGATCAAACATTCCGTGTTTAATCCGTGCTCTCGTTGCCTGTGGTTGGTTTGGTATTCAAACCATGTTTGGAGGCTTGGCAATTCATCTATTCTTGTCCGCTGTATCAGACGGATGGGCTAGTTTAGGTGGCATTGGTGAAGTCATTGGCTTCTTTATTTTCTGGGCACTGAACATGTACGTGGTAATTCGCGGCGCAGAATCCATCAAATGGATGGAAACTTTATCCGCACCATTACTATTAATCGTTGCCATTGGTCTAATGATTTGGGCTGGCGGTAAAGTCTCTTTTACCGAAATTCTGACGACTCCAGCAAGCCGCCCAGCAGACGCTGGTTTCATGGGTTACTTCCTTGGTGGCCTAACCGCCATGGTGGGTTTTTGGGCAACCTTATCCTTGAATATTCCTGACTTCAGCCGTTATGCAAAATCTCAGAAAGATCAGGTCATAGGACAAATCGTTGGCCTGCCTGTCACCATGTTCTTCTTCGCAGCATTAGGTGTGGTACTGACAGCGGCATCGACTACATTGGTTGGCGAAACCATTTCGGACCCTATTTCGTTAATTGGTAAAATTGACAGTCCATTTTGGGTGGCCATTGCGATGATCTTGATCGTCATTGCCACGCTTTCGACAAATACGGCAGCCAACGTGGTTTCTCCAACCAACGATTTCCAAAACATTGCGCCAAAACTGATTAATCATACTCGTGGTGCTTTGCTAACTGGCTTCATTGGTATTCTGCTAATGGGGTGGGAACTGCTCAAAAAATTAGGCTTATTGGAATCAGATGTCAGCGTAGAAGGCATGTATTCAAACTGGTTATTGGGTTACTCAAGCCTACTTGGCCCAATTGCCGGCATTATGATTGTCGATTATTTTTTAATCAAACGTCAGCATTTAGATTTGGTTGCACTTTATACACCGAATAGTCTTTATCCTGCTTTTAATAATGCGGGCCTAATCTCTTTTGCTATCCCCGTTGTGATTACCTTAGTGGCGCTGAATGTGCCAGCTCTTGGTTGGTTCTATGACTACGGCTGGTTCACAGGAGCATTCACGGGGGCCATCGTGTATTTCGTATTGGGTAACATGCAAACCTCTTCTACCGCTCAAACTGACGCATTGCCGTCTTAATCCAAATCTGTTTTGTCGGCGGTGCTTTCGAGTATCGTCGATATTTTTAATACATCAGCCTTTGTTCGCTTCCCTTCATCTGGAAACAAGCAAAGTATTCTCTCAAAAAGGATGATATATGACCTTACTAATCAAAGGTGGCACCATTGTCACCCACGAAGAAACCTTTAAAGCAGACATTCTATGCAAGGACAATAAAATCATTGAAATCGGTGACATCAGCGTACTTCCTAAAGATGTTGAAACCATCGATGCCACAGGCAAGCTCATCATGCCCGGCGGCATTGATCCACATACTCACATGCAATTGCCTTTCATGGGAACCGTAGCAAAAGATGACTTTGCTTCTGGTACTGTTGCGGCTCTAGCGGGTGGCACCACGACCATTATCGATTTTGTGATTCCCAACCCTCAACAGTCGTTATTAGATGCCTACCACCAATGGCGCGACTGGGCGAAAAAAGCCCATTCTAACTACACCTTCCATGTCGCTATTACTTGGTGGGATGATTCTGTCGCCGAGGAAATGAAAATACTGGTTAAAGATCATGGTGTGAACAGCTTCAAACACTTTATGGCTTACAAGAATGCCATCATGGCTACCGATGATATTCTGGTAGCGAGCTTCACAAAATGCCTAGAGCTCGGCGCCATTCCAACCGTTCACGCAGAAAATGGTGAATTAGTTTATCACTTACAAAACAAACTCATAGCGGAGGGCATGACGGGACCGGAAGCGCATCCGTTATCTCGCCCCTCTTCTGTCGAGGGCGAAGCGGCGAACCGTGCAATTAGCATTGCCAATACTCTGGGCGCGCCGATTTATCTTGTTCATGTCTCCACGGAAGAGGCCGTCGACGCCATTCGTTATGCCAAAGATCACGGCCAAACTGTGTTTGGTGAAGTGTTAGCGGGTCATCTTACGGTTGACGAAAGTGTCTATCAAAACACAGATTGGGCCACTGCAGCAGCCCATGTTATGAGCCCTCCATTTAGACCCAAACATCATCAAGATGCGTTATGGAAAGGCGTACAAGGCGGCGCATTGCAAACCACAGCCACCGACCATTGCGCTTTTTGCGCCGAACAAAAGGCCATGGGCAAAGACAACTTTGCACAAATACCTAATGGCACAGCGGGGGTAGAAGAGCGCATGATGGTACTCTGGGAAAAAGGGGTAAACGAAGGAAAAATCACCATGAATAAGTTCGTCGCCTTAACTTCCACTAATACAGCCAAAATATTTAACATGTACCCAAATAAAGGCTGTATTCGCGTCGGTGCGGACGCCGATTTGGTGATTTGGAACCCTGCTGCGAGCAAAACGATTTCTGCCAAAACACATCATTCGAAAATCGAACACAGCATTTTTGAAGGTATGGACATCCACGGTGTTCCTGAAACCACGATTTGTAATGGCAAACTTGCATGGCATGATAATGTGCTTCTTGCGGCATCTGGTGATGGACACTATATAGATCGTCCGACTTATGCCCCCTATTATGAAGCACTGAAAAAGCGTGAAGAGCTTAATAAACCTAAAGCGGTTGTGCGTTAGAATTGTATTAATAGAAATGCAGCGACCTATTCAAATCTCAACCTAGTCATTTAAAAACAGCAAAATTAAAGCCCCTTACGCTGATCATTCAACGAGCAAGGGGCTTTACATTAGATTCTTTTTTCAGTTACCGCTTTCCTGTGTCACTTAACTTGGTAAAAATTCTCTCCCCCATCCAGTAGCAGCAATTCTTTTCTCTAGCATCACATTAATATCATCTTCCTCGTAGCCCAAGCCCTGCAAGACGTCTACCGTTGATGTACCAAATTTTTCCGTTGGCGTCACAGCTTTAATTTTAGCTTCTAATGGACGAATAGCGTATGGGTCTACCTGCGTAAGACAATGACCACTTGGATGGTCTGGGAAAATCGAGAAGGCATAACTCCCTCGGTCAATCCCTACCTCTTGATCTGCTACTCGACTGTTGTGCTGACGTAAAAACGCAATAGAAACCGTTTCTGCACAGGCAATATCAGCGATAGCAAATTCTTTGATCCAGTACTCTGACGATTCATTTATGAGGTTTTCACGTAAAAAACGACCAACATCATGGCTTTCTTGAATGCCACCTAAACCTTGAATCTCCTCCATCTTCGCCAACTCATCTTGATGCGAGTCTAATAATACCCAACCATCACTCGTTTGATAAAAGTGTGACAAGGCATGATTCCCCAATACATCTCGACCAGACGCTTCATCAAATGGCCCTCGACCTTCATAATCAAAGGCAAACGGTATCTGCGCAATATTGGTCACCGCAGACAGAGACGTTCTTACTCGAGTCACTTTGCCTGTTTTACGCTTTTGATACAGTGCAATCGCCATACCTAGCGCGCCGGCAAAACCACAGTTCACATCTAGCGTACCTAAATGGGCGTGTTCTTCTGGCGTTTCTGGTTTGCCAAAGCGGCTCATTATTCCGCTATTGGCCTGAATAATATCGTCATACCCAATGTAGTTTGTTTTGCTGCCCGGACGTGGCCCACCAAAGCAGTCAAGACGACAGAAAAGCACATCTGGGTTGATCGCACTCAAGCTGTCTTGATCCAACCCTAGAGGTTTCATTTGTCGGTCTGGTGCATTAATGACCACAATATCCACACTCCTCACCAAACGATCAAACACTTCGCGACCTTCTTTGGTCATAATATTGACCAAGGCGCTTTTTTTACCAACGCCTGTTTGGAAGGAAAATAAAATCCCTATTAGAGGATCATACAAGGGAGTCACAGGGTCTAACTTCGTGATCTCAGCACCAAAACGAGCCATAAAGGCGGTAGAGTGAGGGCCTGCTATCACATTGGTTAGATCTAATATTTTCACCCCATCAAGCCAACCAGCGCCACTTTTAGGCAGTATGTTTTTTCCTGTTGGGCGAGAGATATCTTCCAATTTCGCCCCCTCTTTCAAGCGTACTAAAGCCTCTTCAAAGCTCACCTTTTGTTCCGCTTTAGGGTGTAGCATCGCTTCCGATTCATTTTCGAACCAAACAATCGGCCCTGGCTGCTTCATCGTACCGAATTCGGTATTTTCCACCTCTACGATTAAGCCAGAGTCATTACAATGCTTACTATTCACCCACTCTTGAGTCGTGCGGTGAGGAGCGCCAGGAATCTGCCCTTCACCAAAGATAACGCCCCACTCAGCAGACGTTTTCTGAAGAAACGCTTTTTTCATCTTCTCTGAAATGATGTCTGCCCATTTTTTCGGCAACGGATAAACACCGATCGAAGTTTCTCCGTCCCATTCACTAATTGGCACGTGTAGATCTTTCACATCAGGCAAGCCTTCCGCCATCAGTTCATCATAAATACCCAGTGCTTTTAACGCTCTTTTGGCGTGATTGCGATGGGAAGGACAAACACAGTAAAACTGACGTCCATCCGCACACATGTATGTTCGGTAAAATGGATCTAAATATTCTTGTAATTGCTCATAACTAAGATCCATTTTTATACGATTAAGCTTACGATGCTCTATTTCAAGCTCACGCATCGTTTTATAGCGCTCTGGTAATTGATCCACTAAATAGGAATTATATGACAGACCTTCCATTAGCGCGGCCGCAATAGGCACTTCAATATTGTCCCCGCGACCAGTTTTTTCTCTTTCAAACAAGGCAAGCGCAATGGAGCTGGCTGCTAGTGTAATGGAATAAGACGAGCCCAATGGCAAAGGCGAGAAGCTTGGATTTAGCCCCATTAAAACACGGTTAAAGCCCATATCAGTAAAGGCGCCAGACATGGCCGCAACCACGGCTTCCGTCGCTTTCCAATCACGGCGCAGTTCGTCATTGCTCGCAAAACCAGGCATAGATAGTGTAATTAATTCAGGACGAGATTCACGCAGTTTAATGAAATCAATTCCCAATCTTTTCATCACGTCAGGACGAAAGCTTTCGATCACAATATCAACATTATCAATCAACTCTAACGCCTGCTCTAAACCTGATGGAGTCTTGAGATCGATACAAAGAGATGCTTTGTTACGATTCAATATAGCGTTGGCAGGATGCTTCCAGCTTGGACCGCCAGGCGGATCTATGTGTACAACCGTAGCGCCTAAATCGGCCAATACCATAGCAACAGCAGGACCCGCAATTTGCTGGCCGAAATCAGCGACTCGAACACCTGCTAGCGGTAATTGATTCTGTTTATTCATATCTACTTCATCCTAATTCACCTGATCCAACCCTTTATAAAGAGAGGGCATAGACTGGTTTATTTATTTTTATACCGGAATCCCGGCTGCTTTTATTAGACGAAATAATTGGTAACTTTTGAGTTCATCCAATTTAACCATTTCTCGAAAGCAGAATATTAGGAGCGAATTAAATAACGAACCAGCAAAATAAAATCACCCTAAGAGGTCGTTTTTTTTATTACTAAGAAGGAAAAGACTATGGAGCTATAAATTTTATAGGGGCTTAGATAGATATTTTATTGCTTCTCTCTTTCAACAAGATTCATAACAATGTTTTTCGAAATAAAGAAAGAATAAGACTGGCTGAAAATGTCTTAACTATAAAATAAAAATAATAGTGAGAATGGCAATATGAATAATATAACGACTTCTAAGTTCATCCGTTTAGACCACCCCATTAAAGCGTTATTAAATTTAATGGTATCGAAGCGCAATAACGCCACAGAGAGGGTTACACGATGAAGATGAACGACAAATCTTATGTTCTTCCCAAAAAAGGATTGTTTTCCGGTACCCACCCTATTCTAGCGGTTGGTTCCGCCCTTCTAGTAATTGCATTTGTGTTGTTTACCGTACTGGACCCAACCGTTGCAAACGAAGTTTACAGTTCTGCTAATAACTTCATCTCGTCAAACTTAGATTGGTACTACATCGGTTTGATGAGCTTCTTTCTCTTTTTTGCTGTCTGGATTAGCTTCAGTAAATACGGAGATATTCGCTTAGGAAAAGACTCAGATCGACCAGAATTCAGTAACTATGCTTGGTTTTCAATGCTGTTTAGTGCGGGGATTGGTATTGGTATTCTCTTTTGGAGTATCGCTGAGCCTATTTATTACTTCCAAGGCAACCCTTTTATTACGGATGCCCAAGTTGGCACAGTTGCCGCCGCGCAAGTTGCAATGCGAGTGGCTATCTTCCATTGGGGACTTCATGGCTGGGCATTATTTGCCGTAATTGGTTTGGCCCTAGCTTATTTTTCTTATAGAAAAGGACTACCTCTTTCTATTCGCTCTAGTTTACACCCTATTTTTGGCGATCGAATCTATGGTCCAATCGGCCACGCTGCCGATTTACTCGCCGTATTCGGTACCGTATTTGGTATTGCAACCTCACTAGGCTTGGGGGCACAGCAGATGAATGCTGGCCTGTCTTATTTGTTTGGTTTCGAGATCTCGACTGCAAATCAAATAACCCTCATCGCTATCTTGTCTGTGATTGCAACAGGTTCCGTTTTAACTGGCTTGAATAAAGGTATCAAGATTTTAAGTGAGTGGAATATGCACTTAACGATCGTGATCCTTTTACTCTTTATTGTCTTTGGGCCAACAGTTTATGTACTCGGCGCGTTTGTGACTAACCTAGGTGACTATATTACCAACGTCGTTGGATTGGGTTTTTGGGTTGATCCAGATCCTGAACGTCAATGGCAAAGCTGGTGGACTATTTTCTACTGGGGTTGGTGGATTGCTTGGGCGCCTTTCTGCGGTATCTTCATCGCACGTATCTCTAAAGGCCGTACCATTCGTGAATTCGTCTTCGGGGTGCTCATTGCTCCAACATTATTGGCAGCATTCTGGATTTCGATTTTTGGTAACACCGCGATGTTTGTTGAATTGTTTGGCGCAGGTGGTATCACAGAAGCCGTAAATGCCGACACCACTATGGCGTTGTTCACAACCATTGAAAGTATGAACGCCGGTAACATTGTAACCATCATTATTTCGAGTCTATGTACCGTGATGTTGGTGACCTACTTTGTAACGTCAGCAGACTCCGCCACTCTAGTAATTTGTACCATTGTGTCTTTCGGTGATGAGCATCCACCTGCAAAATTCCGAGTCTTTTGGGGCGCGGCTATTGGTGCTGTGGCAGCCGTCCTACTATACGCCGGTGGATTAAAAGCCTTGCAAACAGCGTCCATTGTCGCCGCATTGCCTTTCTCTTTCATCGTCATAATGGCGACTTATGGGTTGATGAAATCTCTAAGGGAAGAATTCCAAGACAAGCCATCCAAAAAACTCAAACCAGCTACTGAACATACTTAGCCAGTAGGATAAAAACAGCGATTTGAGACCGATGAACAATACGTTTCAAATCGCTAAAACCTAGTCACAGACTCAATCAATTTTGTTAAAACACTTAACACTAGGAGACGACATGTCTACTCAGATTATTCTTCCACGCATGTTACAAGTCGGCAAAGATGCCAGCCATGCTACGCCATCAATCCTAGAAAGTCTGGACTGCCGTAGCCCACTCATCATCACAGATAAGATGATGGTGCAACTGGGTTATGCCGATAAAGTTCAGGCCGTTCTTGCTGAAAAAGGCATCAAGGCTGATATCTTTGACGACACTTTACCCGAACCAACCGTCGCGTCGATTCAAGCGGGAGTTGAGAAAATTCAACAAGGCGATTACGACAGTATCATTGCATTAGGCGGTGGTAGCCCAATAGACAGCGCAAAAGCCATTAGTATTTTGGGTAAATTTGGCGGCGAAATGCGTGATTACAAATTCCCTCGTGTTGTTACCGAATCGGGGCTACCTATCATTGCGATCCCGACGACAGCAGGGACAGGCTCTGAGGTCACAAAAGTCACCATCATTACGGATGAAAAAACTGACGAAAAAATGCTCTGCATGGGTGTGGGCTTTATGCCGATAGCGGCATTAGTCGATTTCAACTTAACCTTGTCCCTGCCAGCAAGAACCACGGCGGACACAGGAATCGATGCGTTAACTCATGCCATGGAAGCTTACGTCAGTAAAAAAGCAAGCCTTTACAGTGACACACAAGCATTAGAAGCCATGCGCCTTATTGCACCAAACCTGCGTCGTGTCTATCACAACGGTTCAGATGAAGCGGCACGTGAATCTATGATGTTGGGTTCTACCCTCGCGGGTGTCGCCTTCTCTAACGCCTCTGTTGCCCTAGTTCACGGTATGAGTCGACCTATCGGTGCCGCTTTTCATGTTCCACATGGTTTATCCAACGCTATGTTATTGCCTACCGTAACAGAGTACTCCATTCCCGCCGCTCCTGAGCGTTATGCGGATTGCGCGCGAGCCATGGGTATTGCTTCCAATCAAGACAGTGATGACAGTGCAAATGCCAAACTCATTGAAGAATTAAAAGCACTTAATGAAGAATTGAAAGTCCCCACTCCAGAAGAGTTTGGTATTGAAAAAGACCACTTCATGGGGCTTTTAAACACAATGGCAGAACAAGCATTAGCGTCCGGCTCTCCAAATAACAACCCACGAGTTCCCAGTGCCGATGAAGTGATTGAGCTCTATAAAAAGCTATGGGACTAAATAAGCCAATATAAAAACATCAATAGTTAAACGTTAATCATAGGAAAAATAAAAATGAACACAGTTGGACAGCTAATTAACGGCAACATCGTCATCGAAGGCACTCGCCAGCAAGATATATTCAATCCTTCTACTGGTGAGGTAAGTAAACAAGTCGATTTGGCTTCTAAAAAAACAGTAGAAGAAGCCATTGCGGTGGCACAAGCCGCCTACCCTGCATGGCGCAATACACCACCGATTAAACGTGCTCGTATCATGTTTAACTTCAAAGCCCTGCTAGAAAAACACGCTGATACCATCTGTAAAATGATTGGCGAAGAGCATGGTAAAATCACTCATGATGCGGCGGGCGAACTACAACGTGGTATTGAAAACGTAGAATACGCGTGTGGCGCACCTGAACTTTTAAAAGGCGAGCACAGTAAAAATGTCGGCCCAAACATCGACTCATGGAGTGAATTTCAGCCTATCGGTGTTGTTGCAGGTATCACACCATTTAACTTCCCAGCTATGGTGCCTTTATGGATGTTCCCAATGGCTTTGGTATGTGGCAACTGCTTTATTCTTAAGCCTTCTGAGCGTGACCCAAGCTCCACCTTGTTTATTGCGCAACTATTAAAAGAAGCAGGCCTTCCAGATGGCGTGATGAATGTGGTGAACGGTGACAAAGAAGCCGTTGATACACTGTTGAATGATGACCGCATTAAAGCCGTCAGTTTCGTTGGCTCGACTCCGATTGCGGAATACATTTACACCACAGCGAATGCCAACGGCAAACGCTGCCAAGCCCTAGGTGGCGCAAAAAACCACGCCATCGTGATGCCTGATGCGGATATGGACAATGCCGTGAACCAACTGGTTGGCGCGGCCTTTGGTTCCTCTGGCGAACGCTGTATGGCGCTTTCTGTTGCGGTGACGGTTGGCGATGCCGCAGGAGACGCACTTGCCGAAAAGATGCAAGCCGCGATGCAATCACTGAATGTGGGCCCTTACTCTGATGCGAGCAATGATTTTGGTCCTGTTATCACCAAAGCTCATCAAGAAAAAGTCCTTGGTTACATCAATAGCGCAGAACAACAAGGTGCGAAAATCGTTGTAGATGGACGTAACGTCGAAATAAAAGGCTATGAAAACGGCTTCTTTGTTGGTGCGACATTAATCGATAACGTTCGTCCTGATATGGTTAGCTACCAAGAAGAGATTTTTGGCCCTGTTTTGCAAATTGTTCGAGTGAACACAATGCAAGAAGCCATGGACCTGATCGATGCTCATGAGTACGGTAACGGCACGTGTATCTTCACTCGTGATGGGGAAGCCGCACGCTACTTCTCTGATAACATCCAAGTGGGCATGGTGGGCATAAACGTTCCACTGCCAGTGCCTGTGGCTTACCACAGTTTTGGTGGTTGGAAACGCTCACTTTTCGGTGACCTACATGCTTATGGCCCAGATGGCGTTCGTTTTTACACCAAACGTAAAACCGTGACTCAGCGCTGGCCTTCTGCAGGCGTACGAGAAGGTGTGGAATTTTCTATGCCAACCATGAAATAACCAGTAGCGTTTAATAAAAAAGGAGGTTAACACTCGTTAACCTCCTTTTTTCTATAGCTTTTTTTTGAAAAACAGTTATTTTGGCACTCAATAAATATAAAAACTTGTACCACCGACAAACCTACTCACTCTGGGCAATGTTTCAAACATTTTGAGATCGGATTGTGGCAGATAGATAGCCAATGTTGGCACTTTTGTTGAGATAGAAAACATGAAAAAAAGATTACCCCCACTCAACTGGCTTCGCTCCTTTGAAGCTTCAGCCCGTCACCTAAACTTCACTCAAGCGGCCAATGAGCTCAACCTCACCCAAGCAGCTATTAGCCAACAAGTGAAAAGCCTAGAATCTCAATTGGGCACTTCATTGTTTAAACGCTTACCAAGAGGTTTAGCCTTAACCGATGCAGGATTAGCCTATGTTCCAGCGATTCATGAATCCATTAATCGCTTATCTGCCGTAACAAATGAGTTATTTGGTCAAGGACCCAGTAAACAAGTCACTATCCGCGTCAGTTTGGTCTTTTTTACCACTTGGCTTGCCCCAAAGTTGCCACTTTTTTATGAGCAACATCCAGACATTCGCATATGCTTTACCAGCAATATATGGCAAGACGGAGCAGAAAAAGAACGTGAAACCGACTTAAACATTCGCTATGGCCGTGGCATATGGTCCGATGTGAAAGCCGAGCGACTGACTTGGGACGAACTCTTTCCTGTTTGCAGCCCCAGCTTAATACAAGGTTACTCAGAGCAACCACACACCGACATGCTGTCAGAACATAGACTGTTGCATGTATTAGGGTATGAAGAAGGTTGGGGCTATTGGCTGAATCAAACCGGCACTGAACACAAAGACAATGGTTTAGGCATCCAGTTTGACACCCTCATTTCGGCACTAGAAATGGCAAAACTGGGACAAGGCTTCGCGATTGGCCGAACGTCACTGGTATCTGAAATGTTGAAAGAAGGCAGCCTAATTGAACCCTTTACACAAAGAGTCGAAACATCAGAAGCCTTTTTTCTGACCCATCAAGCACAAAAATACTTGCACCCAAATGCAGAAATATTCAAACAATGGCTATTGGAAATGGCACAAGCGCAACGCGCCTAAGCCAGTGAGAAATGCACTATGACAAACTTAGACCAGTTTGTCATAGTCAGACGAATCAGCAGAAAAAAGACTTAAAAAACAAAAGCGACCAAGGCTTGCAGCACAATAAAAGACATCACACCCGCCAAAATATCATCCAGCATAATACCGAAGCCGCCATGAATATTCTTATCAACCCAAGAGATTGGCCAAGGTTTCAAGATATCGAAGAGGCGAAACAATACAAAGCCCAGCACGATATAAAACCAACCGGCAGGTGCCAGCCACATGGTGATCCAAAACCCTACAAACTCATCCCAAACGATACCAGCATGATCATGCACCCCCATGTCTTTGGAGGTTTTACCACACAAATACACTCCCAGTAACGAAGTCACCACCAGCACAATGAAGTACGCTGTCGCGGTTAAATCTTGTAGAAACCAAATAAACAAAGGTACAGCCGCCAATGTACCAAAGGTTCCGGGCGCTTTTGGTGCAGCACCAGAGCCAAGGCCAAATGCCAAAAAATGTATCGGATTACGCCATACCGACGCTGGGGCAGAATTCACCATGAAACTATTACCTTTAAAATTAAAATCTAAACATACTTTGTGAGCGCAATAGTCGCCCCTAAAAATGTTGCCAGCCTATTATTTCGCCATCATAACCTTGGATACTAAAACCTTCTGCAACAATTTCCCCGACCTTGGTGCAAGGTAAACTCAAAGTTTGGGTAATTAACGCTATTTCTGCGGCTTGCGCCTTCGGAGCGGCAAAACATAACTCGTAGTCGTCACCGCCAGTTAACGCCAGAGCCACAGCAGACTCAGGTTGCCATCGCAATAACTCAGCGGAAATAGGAAGACGGCTGGCATCGATATGGGCACCCACACCAGACGCTTTTAGTATATGTTGGACATCTTGGGCAAGACCATCTGAAATATCCATCATGGCATGCACCACACGCTTCAATGCCATCCCAGCGATCAGCCTTGGCTGTGGGCGCCAAAAACGATCGTAGAAATAATCAAATCGCTCACTGGAAACTTGCAACTCACCGGTAACGATAGGTACGGCGGCAGCGGCATCGCCCAGTAATCCCGTCACGTATATATCATCACCGACTTTAGCCCCGCTGCGCTTCACGGCCATATCGGGTTCCACATAACCGTGCACTTGCAGTGTAATGGTTAACGGCCCTTTGGTCGTATCGCCGCCCACTAACGCCAAACCAATGGGTTCCGCCAGTTCTGCCATACCTTGTGCTAGACCAGCCAACCATTGCGGATCAGAATGTGGAATCGTTAAACCCAAGGTAAAAAAAGCAGGCTTTGCCCCCATGGCAGCCAAATCACTCACACAGCTGGCCACCGCGCGATAACCGATATCTACCGGGTCCGCATCGAAAGGAAAATGCCGCCCTTCGACCAAGGTATCCATAGAAAACACCAAACTCTGACCTTGTGGCACTTGCACCTGAGCACAATCATCGCCAATACCTAATAAAAGATCGCTACGCCCTTGCGTACCCGCCATCACAGACGCTTGAAAGATGTTTTGTATCAACTCGAATTCTTTCAAAAAAGATCCTTTCAAACTCGATTAAAAAACCAACCAAGGCATTCGCCCAGTAAATAAAGGTAAGCTTATTTACTGGCACAGAGGATACCGTATTGTCGGCAAGATGTCAGAAACAAAAAGGGCAGATCGTCTAATACAACCTGCCCTTTTAAGAAAAATTCAGTCTTAATACCCAGCGTTAACCATCTGCTCGCTTAGTACGTGTTTTAGGTGTTGGAATCACTTCTAGGTAGAAGGTTTTCCAATGTTGGCTTTGCGCCGAGCTAATATTCATATTGATATCACCTTCGTGGATCGCTCTTGCTTTATCTGCCGTTTGACCAAACTTGCAGCTAAATCCCCAAAAATCCGCCCCCTCGGGTAACACTTTATTGCGCTCGGCTTTAATGTATTGCTTAACTTCGTTTTTCGCTTCTTCAATCAGGCGCTGGTATGGTTTTTTGGGGTGAGATAAAACAAAGTTCTTTTTCATTATGATCCTAGACCTATTGGTGAGCTTACATAGCCACCTTAATACCGCGCATGATAACGGGTTCCCAAGTAAGCAGCCATCAATATAACGAAACAAAGCATTCTTTTTATGCTCCAGCCAAGGCAAATCTAAAGACATAAAAAAGCCCCGTTATTAACCAGTAATAACGGGGCTCTTAGGTATCTTTTCGTAATAGGTACTATTACTTGTTTGATTCTTTATTCGCTTCTCGTCGAGCAGCGATTTCTTCGCGGCGTACACGCTGCGCTAATTTGTCCATAATACCATTTACGTATTTATGGCTTTCTGTCGCGCCGAAGCCTTTTGCCAACTCAACACTTTCGTTGATCGCAACACGGTATGGCACATCCAAACGTTGTGACAGTTCAAATGCCCCAATACGCATAACTGCTAATTCGATAGGGTCTAGTTCGCTCAAAGGACGATCTAGTAACTCTTCAAACAATACGTCCAGTTTTTTAGCACTGGCCGTTACGCCTTGAAGTAATTCGCGGAAGTAGATTTTGTCACAAGAATCCATTTCTTGATCTTGGTTCATCACGAATTGAGTTTCGATCTCACTAACCGCAGTTTGGTTCATCTGCCATTGGTAGACCGCTTGTAATGCCAAACGACGTGAAGCACTGCGCAATTGCGAACGTGAAGGCTTTTTATCCTTACGTTTTGGTGCTGGAGTTTGATCGTTTGTTGTTTCCACTTCGCTCATTTTTTGCCTCAATTGTCCAGACTACGCCGCCTTGTGGGCTGACGCTTTTGTCTGTTTGAAAGTACCCTTGGTTGTTAAAGAGCTATTAAACACTGCATTTAGACAGCGTCTGAGTCATATCGACCAAAGGTACGAATATATGGGTTGTCTTGGGCGGCGATTATAGCAACATTTATTCTAGGTTTCTCGGCAAAGTTAGCGAAATATCTGCAAGAAAAAACAATTTTCAGAAATTCCGCAAAAAAAGCCTGAAAAAGCAATGACTCAGGCCTTAGCTAGTCGTCAAAACCATCTTCAAAATCTTCGTCTAGGTATTTTGGCACATACACCAAACGCACATCTTGTCCAACTTGACGAACCGATTTGAGCGTTAGATCAACCGCTTCATTCATTGTATCTAAAGGCAATTTGAATAACGGCCGAGCATTGGAGCCCAACAGTTTTGGCGCCATGTAAACCACGATTTCGTCGATCAAACCCGCTTCCAAAAAACCACCAGCCAGTTCCGCGCCTGCTTCTAACAAGACTTCATTAATGCCCGCGTCGGCAAGCTGTTCCATGGCATCCAACAAATCCAGTCGGCCATCTTCACCACGAGGTGCAAAGCGCACGGTGACGCCTTTTTTTGCCAGTACGTCGAGATGCTCATCTTCCACTTCGTCTTCAACTGAAAAGACCCAAGCTTGATTGGTTGGATAAAGAATTTTGGCTTCAGGAAGAATCGACAAGGCCGTATCCATAATAACGCGAATCGGCTGACGAACACTTTTCGGATCGGCTTCTTGATCATCGTTATCAATACGCACTGTCATGCTGGGATTATCCGCCAAAACCGAACCAATACCCGTCACTATCGCATCGCTTTGGGCACGTAAACGCTGAACATCAAGACGTGCCGCGGAGTCAGTGATCCATTGACTTTCGCCTGACTCCATCGCCGTGCGGCCGTCCATACTCATGGCCAGTTTCACTCGCACATAAGGAAGGCCTTCACGCATGCGTTTAATAAAACCAGGATTAAGCGCTTCGCAGTCGTCTTCTAACACAGGACCAATAACTTCAATGCCCGCTTTTTTGATTTTGGCCAGACCATTTCCAGACACTTCAGGGTTGGGATCCTGCATGCCATAAACTACCCGCGCCACACCGGCTTTGATCAAGGCGTCAGCACAAGGCGGGGTTTTGCCTTGGTGACTGCATGGCTCCAAAGTCACATACGCCGTAGCACCAACGGCATCTTGTTTTGCGTCTGCTAGCGCATTGACTTCCGCGTGCCCTTCTCCAGCTTTAACATGAAAGCCTTGACCGATAATTTGCTGATCTTTGACCAAGACACATCCAACACGAGGGTTAGGATGCGTGGTGTAACGGCCTTTCTTTGCTAATTGAATAGCTTTTGCCATCCAATGCTCATGGTTATAAGCAGTCATATTTCGTCTTCTTTTTTAGGTTCTGGGTCCGTGGCATGACTTTCTAGGCGATCAATCGCCTCACGGAATTCACTGATGTCTTTAAAACTTCGGTATACAGAGGCAAAACGCACATAAGCCACTTGATCAAGGCGCTGTAACTCATCCATCACGGCTTCACCTGTCCAGCGAGATGGCAATTCACGTTCGCCAGTCGCTTGCATTTTTTCTTTGATTCGACTGATTGCGGTTTCTACCGCTTCAATACTAACGGGACGCTTTTCAATCGCTTTGATAATGCCGTTGCGCAATTTGTCTTCATCAAAGACCTCTCTACTGCCATCGCTTTTGATCAGTTTTGGCATTTGTAATTCGGCCACTTCAAAAGTAGTAAAGCGCTCTTGGCAATGAATACAGGTACGACGGCGACGAACTTGTGCGCCTTCGGAAACCAATCGAGAGTCCACAACTTTAGTATCTTGAGTTCCACAAAAAGGGCATCGCATGGTGCTTCCAATATCGCTAATTTGGTGTAAGAATGCCTGTCACTAGGCCATCGCATGATGAGTGGAATAATATCAACCCCGCCATAATATAGCTACCAAGCGACGATGTGCGCTTTTATCATTCTTCTAATTTAGAAAATGAATGACTTTATAAGGATTTATATGCCATTCGCAGAATTATCAGGCTTGGTTGCGGCCTTATGTTGGACCATTTCAAGTTTAATGGCGCCAAACCTAATCCAACGTTTTGGCACTATGCGCTTCAACACCTTCCGCATTGTGATTGCCAGTACAATTCTATTAGCGATTTGCGTAATCGGCCAACGCTTTAACTCGGCTTTATGGCAGCATACTGAAATAGTCATGATCTCAGGTCTGTTAGGGATTTTTATCGGTGACACCATGCTATTCACAGCAGTGCATCGTCTTGGCCCTCGACGCACAGGGGTTCTCTTTGCCACCAATGCACCTATGTCGATTCTATTAGGTTGGTTGTTTTTAGGAGAAAATCTGTCATTCCATCAACTTTTTGCCTGCGCTTTGGTATTAATCGGCGTGGTTATTGCCATTCTTTTTGGTCGTAAAACTAACCTTCATGCTTGGGAGCAAACCAAAGGTAAGCTAAGCGTTGGGATTCTTCTCGCCCTCGGAGCGGCACTGGGTCAAGCCAGTGGTGCCTTACTCAGCAAACCTGCGTTAATCGATGGAGCAGACCCTATTGCGGTATCCGCTTTACGTGTGGGTACTGGCGCACTTGCGCTGGTTTTGGCTTACAGTTTGTACTATCGACACAAACAGCCTAGCGATGCCATTCCATTTACTCAGCTCACACGTTTTGACTTCATGGGCATTGCAGCCCTTGCCACCATTGGCATGGTGATTGGTATGAGCGTTTTAGTCTGGGGTGTGGGCAACGCCAACGTTGGGATTGTCACCACCCTATCAGCGGTTGTGCCTGTGTTAATTTTACCCGGTTTGTGGATCACCACCGGCCAACGTCCCGCATTTGGCGCTTGGCTTGGGGCTATTTTCGTTGTAACCGGTGCGGCTTTGATTATTCTGAAATAGCCTTGCCTGTGCTATCCTTAGCCCACTCATTGCATTTGGCTCTCCATCGACTTGGCGACGTTTTTTTAACAAGCCCATGGAGCGTTTTAACGAAATGTATTCACGACGTTACCAGCAAAACCAAGGCGTCAGTTTTAACAACGTATTGGTAAATGTATTCATCGTGCTTAGATTTCTAATCATAGGATAAGTTGACTATTTATGGCTCAATTCGTATACAGCATGAACCGCGTTGGAAAGGTTGTTCCACCTAAGCGCGAGATTCTAAAAGACATTTCTCTTTCATTCTTCCCTGGCGCTAAGATCGGTGTATTGGGTCTTAACGGTTCTGGTAAATCGACTCTACTACGCATCATGGCGGGTGTTGATACCGAGCATAATGGTGAAGCACGCCCAATGCCGGGCATCAAAATCGGCTACTTGGAACAAGAGCCTCACCTTGATCCAGAAAAAAACGTTCGCGGTATTGTTGAAGAAGCTTTCAGCGACGTGATTGAAGCCATGGCTCGTTTAGATGCCGTGTATGCCGCATACGCAGAACCCGATGCAGACTTTGATGCCCTAGCAAAAGAACAAGGCCAACTTGAAGCCTTGATCGAAGCCAAAGAAGGCCACAACTTAGAGCGTGCCCTTGAAGTCGCCGCTGACGCACTTCGCCTTCCACACTGGGATGCCAAAGTTGAGCACCTTTCTGGTGGTGAACGTCGTCGTGTGGCTCTGTGTCGTCTATTGCTAGACAAACCAGACATGATTCTTCTAGACGAACCAACCAACCATTTGGATGCCGAATCCGTTGCTTGGCTAGAGCGCTTCTTAAAAGATTACCCAGGTACTGTTGTGGCGATTACCCACGACCGTTACTTCCTAGATAACGCAGCGGGCTGGATTCTGGAATTGGACCGTGGCCATGGTATTCCATACGAAGGCAACTACTCTTCTTGGTTGGAGCAAAAAAATGCTCGTCTAGAACAAGAAGCGAAGCAACAAGCGTCTCACCAAAAAGCCATTAAATCGGAGCTTGAGTGGGTTCGCCAAAACGCCAAAGGCCGTCAGTCTAAATCCAAAGCCCGTTTGGCTCGATTCGAAGAAATGAACTCACAAGAGTTCCAAGATCGTAACGAAACCAACGAGTTGTACATTCCACCAGGACCACGTCTTGGTAACAAAGTCATCGAAATCGAAGGTGTTAGCAAAAGCTTCGAACACAAGATGCTACTTGAAGACTTCAACATGGTCGTGCCACAAGGCGCAATCGTCGGAGTTGTTGGTGGTAACGGTGCCGGTAAATCGACCTTATTCAAAATGATCGCAGGCATCGAGCAACCAGATACTGGCACAGTCACATTAGGCGAAACAGTACAACTTGCTTACGTTGACCAAATGCGTGAACTAGATGGCGACAAAACCGTCTTTGAAGAAATCGCAGATGGCCAAGACATGATCACGGTGCACAACTACAAAGTGCCGTCTCGCGCCTACATTGGTCGCTTTAACTTCAAAGGGTCGGATCAACAAAAATTGGTTAAGCATTTGTCTGGTGGTGAGCGTAACCGTTTGCACCTTGCGAAATTGCTTAAAGAAGGTGGCAACGTATTGCTACTGGATGAGCCAACCAACGACCTTGACGTAGAAACATTACGTGCACTGGAAGACGCACTACTGGCCTTCCCAGGTGCGGCGATTGTTATTTCCCACGACCGTTGGTTCCTAGACCGTATCGCGACACACATCCTAGCGTACGAAGGCGATTCTAAAGCCGTCTTCTTCGAAGGTAACTACGCAGAATACGAAGCCGACTACAAAAAACGTACTGGCAACGAAGCCACACCAACTCGTATCAAATACAAACGTATTGATGCGTAATTCTATTTACTAGAATTGGTTGGATTGAATGGAAAACCGCTTTCAGAAATGGAAGCGGTTTTTTTATGACCATTTAGAAGCTACCGCTTCTTCAAGATCCCACTCGCGATGACAACACCAACGCTGACGAAGAGGAGTCCAGCGATGGAGTAGCCTTCTAGGTGTTCGCCAAGAACGGGGATGGCGATGAGCGCGGCGAGAACTGGGGTAAAAGCCCCGATGGCGGCCATGTTTTCAGCGCCCAATTTTTGGATAGCGTAGCCATAACAGAACCCTGTCATCAAGCCCACGAGCACACTCTGCACAAGGATCTGCCCTGCCAACATATCCCAAGACGCTTCGGCCAAGCCGCTGGACGCAAGCCCTGTTGCCCAAAGAAGCAATAAAACGAGTAAAGAAACGCCGCCCATTAAAGCGGTAGAGACCAAGGGCGGTAATCCAGCAATGCGTAAACTCACTGTGTAAACGGCCCAGAAAAAACTGGCCGCCAGCAGCAATAAATCCCCTTTCCACGTATCAACAGGGGCCGTGAATAATGACAAAACAAACAACACCACGACACCGATACAAACCAAGCTCAAACCCAGCTTTCGCTCACGGCTGACTTTTTCTTGATAAAAGAGCACGGCTAATAAGGTAACAAAAAAGGGAAACGCCCCCAGAATCAATAAGCCAGCGTGAGACGCAGGCGCGTATTTCAAACCGGTGGCACTCAGGTAAAAAAATGGCACCCCTGCTCCACAAACAATCCCCATTAATAATAGGGGCGATACGGCTTTGACCTGTGCTCTGGCTCGCCACAAGAAAGGAAACAACAACAAAGCCGGTGGAGAAAAACGCAAAATCCCCAGATCAAACGCGGTCAAAGTATTGGTCATGCCAGCACGCATACTGACCAGCCAAGAAGCCCAAATAAGAATGCTCACAAACGCCGCAATTAAGCCAAGACGAAAGCCCCAACCCGTGGCGTATTGTTTGTACTTTGGTAGCGCTTGAGCAGGATTGGATGATGTGTGCTGTGTAGCGGTTTGGGACATACCTACCTCGCAAGAAAATCGATAACATTATTATCTGCTCTCATTCGCGAGCATGTCCTTGCTATTTACCCTCAATAAAGGCTACTTTTTGGCATAGAACACTCATATATTCTTTTTAAATTACCAAGTGTGCCAATATGGATAAAACAGACCTAGATATTCTTACTCACTTACAGTCCGATGGACGTCTCACTAACGTGGCTTTAGCAGAAGAAATTCATTTGTCGCCTTCACCTTGTTTACGCCGTGTGAAGCATTTAGAAGAGGCAGGGGTGATCGAGGGCTATCACGCTCGCATTGATCGCCAAAAAGCGGGCTTTTCCATGACGGTATTCGTAGAGGTGCGTTTAAAAAGCCATGCCGATGACAAACATATTGTGTTTGAAAATGCGATTTTGGCAATGGAAGACATCATCAGCGCACACCTTGTCTCGGGGATTGCCGATTATCGCCTCGAAGTGGTGGCAATGGACCTACAAGATTATGAGCGTATTCTTAAAACCCTTCAGTCCTTGCCTCATGTGAAAGACATTCAAAGTCATTTTGCAATTCGCTCCGTTAAAACCGCTGCGCCATTACCTTTAAAAAGGATATTGTAGACCTAAACAAAAGTTATAAACGAAAAAACCGCTTATCTCTCAATAAGCGGTTTAGATAATAGACCTATATCGAACTTACACTTTAAAACTGCCCACTTGTTGATCCAACACTTTGTACAGCTTAGTGATGTCTTCTGATTGCTGCTGAATTAAATCAGATACAGACTGAACAGAATCCGTTTGATCCTTCAAAGAGACCATGTTGCGGTTGATATCATTAGAAACGATCGACTGCTCCTGTGTCGCTTGGGCAGTATGAGCCGCCATGTCCTGAACTTTTGCGAAAGATTCCTGCAAACTATTAAAAATACTGGTTACTTCACCAAAGTTACTCACAGTAGATTCGGCATTATCACGGCTATTTTGAATCGCTTTAGACGACTCTGCCACGTTCACTTTAAGCTGCTCAATCATGGCTTCAATTTCATTGGTACTGTCTTGGGTGCGTGTTGCTAAGGTACGAACCTCATCTGCCACCACAGCGAAACCACGCCCTTGCTCGCCAGCACGTGCCGCTTCGATTGCTGCGTTCAATGCTAACAAATTTGTTTGCTCAGCGATGTTACGAATAACTTCTAAAACGGAAGCAATATTTTCTGAACTCTTCTGTAATTCACCAGAACGTCCCAACGCAAGCTCGATATCAGATACTAATTCAGAAATGGCATGTTGAGATTTATTTACCGCCGACATGCCACTTTGTGTCAAGCTGTTAGAGTTTTTGGCTTCATCTGCTGTATCTTGCGCTACTGTTGCCATTTGCTGATTGGACATATCCATTTCATGGCCAGCACTAACAATAGAAGCTGACGCATTGGCTAAAGCTGCTGTAATATCAGACGTTTTCGAAGCCGCATTATTTAGCTGGCCAGTCATGTTCCCTAACGCACTGGATTGTTTATGAATGTTACTGATAATGCCTCTTAGACGATCAACAAATCCGTTAAACTCATCGGCCAAGTCCCCAAGTTCATCCTTAGTAGAAAACTCGATGCGCTGAGTTAAGTCACCATCACCTTCTGATATTTCGCGAATACGCATTCCTAAATAACGGACTTGGTTAGTAAGGGTTTTAGGCGTTTTGTAACTAAACCAAGAGGCAATAATTAAACCAATTAACACAACAATAATAGCGAGCTGTTGCAACTCTTCTTCTTTTTCAATAACACTCTTTTTCGCGGCACTAGCATGGCTATTAATGGCTTCGCCAGCTTGATCAAGAATACCTCGAAGGGCACCAAATTCGGCGTTGGCTTTTTTCTCTGCAGCCGCAAAAGTAGGAGCCTCTTTATCTAATACAACAAAGGCATTGGAAGCATTAAGCCAAGTAGTAAAAGCTTTATCAAAACCACCAAACGGCTTATAGATTTCTGGCTCATCAGACAAAAACTCACGAAACAGGTTAAAACGATCCTTAACTTGTTGCGCATTCTCTAATCGATCTTTCTCTTCCTCTTGAACATTGCCAACATTTGCCACAATACGTTGTTCGGCAAGTTTTGCTTGATAAAGGTCTCTATCAGCATTCAGAATAACGGCAGAAGCTTTACCATATGCATCAGCTTGAGCATGCAATGCGATATTTAATTGATTAATTATGTATCCCATTGAAACCAAGGCAACAACAAAAGTGATACTCATCACAAGAACAGGCAAAGAACTTTTTACCCTAATGGAATTCAAACGCATAATTTTATCTCCAAACAAAAGTGCCGTGTCTACGGCCTGTCAGAGCATAGTAGGGCGAGCCTGTACCATGAATCAATAAGGCTTAACAATTACCTACATATATACAGAACTAAATAACTTATAAACACGCTCACCTTGATGTTGCGCAATGACAGAAAACAAAATTAAGTAATTGATTGACAAGGATAGTTTTAAATAAAAATGTGAAAACAGGTAAAACTCATCCTGTCATTGAAGTGTTTCTCAACAGCATTTAATAAAACAAAACCAATAAAAAAAGACTTTCTTTGTTCCTAACATTACACTTTACAGCACATAAAAAAGAGTAACGCGATAACATGCCTTTCCCGACTCACAGCGCAAAACTTTCTCTAGCAGCTTGGTTAGAAGCTCATACCGAGTTTCGACTGCCAACTCATGCGAGCGACTTACCGACAGCACTTAATGAGCTAGACCGCTCACCACAACCCAAAAGCTATCTTGCGCAGTTTACGCAACTAAAACGCTATTTTAATCGTGCCATTTTAGGCTTGCTGCTGGTTTCTTTGTTGTTGGGTTTTATGGCAGTGCCGCCTGCCTTTGCCACCAGCCAATCCAATCAGGTCAATATTTTCTGGCTGTTCATTATTTTATTGGGGTTCCATGCGCTGAACTTTATCGTCTGGTGTGTCACCATGTTGGCAACCATGAGGCAGTCCAACAATCATCAAGGTTTCTTGCTCAGCCTATTGATTTTCCTTAATAAGAAAGTAGGTAAGCACTTACATATCAATACGGAAGTGAGTACAGCTTATTTGCATTGGCAGTGCCCTAACCATGCCAATAAATGGCTGGTCAGCAGTATTTCTCATGGGGCTTGGGGGTGTTATTTATTCGCTGGTTGGGTCATGACGCTACTGCTGTTACTAACCAACCAAGTCAACTTTGCTTGGGAAACCACATTATTAAGCGACGACGCCTTTGTTCAACTAACACAAACACTCAGCGCGATTCCACAATGGTTGGGTATTGCCCTTCCCAACCAAGTCGATATTCTGGCTAGTCGTGTCGATCTTGTTTCTCAGACCGCTTCCACTCGACAACACTGGGCAAATTTCTTGCTCGCGAGTATTTTCCTTTATGGCGTCTTACCAAGGGCAATGTTAACCATCGTCTGTGTGGCTATATATCACCTTAAAAGAGCGGCTCAGCCACTCAGTACACAAGAGAAAATCATTCAGAATCGTTACCGCCAACAAGAAAAGCAAAGCCGACATATCTTAGATGCCGATCATCATCGCTCTGGTTCGTCGGCTCCTGCAAATGACACACATAGCAACACACTGGCAGAGGGTGCTTTTTCGCAACATTGGGCCTTGTTTGAATGGAGCCAGGCGCGACCGGATTACCTACACGCCACGCGCTCAGTTTCCTTATTAAATAGTCGCGAGGAACAAGATCGGTTTCTCGCGTCGGCGAATGACGAGCCCATGTATATTTTGGTCAATGCAGAACAAAGTCCAGATCGTGGCACACGACGATTTTTCACCCAAGCCAGCAAGATGTACTCGGTTTTAACCATGGTGATTGCAGAGCAAGGCCAAGCTAAATTCGCCGAAGACTGGCAACGTCTAGCCAAAGAAGCCCATATTTACTCTACCCAACTCAAGCAGAAGGACTAAGCCGTGTCGATATCTCTCTTGGTCGTTGGCCACGCAAACACAGGCAAAACCTCTTTGATCCGCACCCTGTTGCGCAAACAAGACTTTGGCGAAGTCAGTGATAGAGCGGGAACCACTCGTCATGTAGAAAGCGTGAAGATCAATATTGGCCAAGAAGCCATTATCACGTTAACCGACACACCTGGGTTTGAAGATTCAATCGGCCTTTGGGACATTCGCCATTCAGAGGCATTCCGCGCTTATCAAGGCGCAGACTGGCTACAGCCATTTTGTGAAAGCCACTTTGCCCAAGATGAGTTTGAACAAGAGGCGAAGATACTTAAGCAACTCACAAAAGCCGATATCATTTTATACGTGATAGACATTCGCCAAGCCCCTCTGGGTAAATATTTAGATGAGCTGGCGTTACTGGCCAGTGCAAATAAACCCATCATTCCTATTTTGAATTTCAGCGCCTCACCCAGCGCGCATTTAGAGGCATGGCGTCATGTTCTGGCTGAGCGCCATTTGCACGCCGTCATCAAATACGACACGGTGGCCTTTTATTTCGAAGACGAAAAGCGTTTATACCAGAGCATTCAGAGCCTGATGCCAGAACAATATGACGCCATCAAACACCTTATTGAGTCCCGAGAAGAAGCGGCGCAACTACGCCAGACCATGGCGGCTAACCAATTAGCTGAATTGATACTAAAAGCCGCCAGCACTCGTCTTGAATGCTCAAGCTACCCGCCAAAACCTGAGGAATCCTCCGTTTTCGAAGACAAAATACGCGTTCTAGAAAGTCACTACATTAAAAACTTGCTGCGACTTTATGAGTTCCAAGCGGAAGACTTAAAAGCCACTCCCCTCGCCATTAAGAATGACCGTTGGCAGCAAGACATTTTTGATGCAGAGACGCTAAAAGAATGGGGCGTTGAAACCAGTACCAGCGCCTTAACGGGGGCGGCGATTGGGGCGGGCATTGATGTCATGTCTGCGGGATTAACATTAGGCACGGCTACGACCATTGGCGCTATTTTAGGTGCCACATGGAAAACGGGACAACGCTACAAGGACACCCTAAAAAGCAAACTCACCAAGCGTTATTATCTGTGTCTTGATAAAGCCACTTTGACGCTGTTGTGCCTTCGTGGCTTAACAGCGATTCACCATTTGCACCAACGAGGTCACGCATCTCAGCAAGCCTACGAGCTAGCAAATCAAGCGCAGGACGATGAACTGATTGATCAGATAAAACCCTATTGGAAACAAGCTCAGCAACATCCAGAATGGGAAAACCAGACCTTGTCTGATTCCCATCCAAGCAAATTGGCATTGCAGAGTGTGTTAGAAAAAGCGCTTAGCTCAAATAAAAGTTAAGACGCTTTGTTTTGATTTAACAGCTCTTGATCTAGGCGCTGCTGTGTTTCGTGCATTTGTTGTTCACAGGACTTGAGCAGCTTTATCACATCTGTCTCGTGCAGCCCTGCTGTGTCTATGGGCGGCAGCATTTCAACGATCACTTTACCATTATTCCAACGGTTCAGGCTTATTTGACCATGTGTGCTGCTGCAAACCACAGGCACCACGGGCACCCCAGCTTGAACAGCAGCATGGAATGCGCCTCGTTTAAAGGGCAACAAACCACGCCCACGGCTTCGGGTTCCTTCTGGAAACATCCAAATAGATAAGCCGGTTTTTTTCATTTTGGAGACAATTTGGTCAATGGTGGCAATGGCCTGCTTGCGGTTTTCTCGATTAATTAAGAAGTTACCACTGGCCCAATACAACGCCCCAAAGAAAGGAATCCATCGCAGGCTAGTTTTTCCTACGGTCACCACGCCTTTCGGGACAACCACCGCGAGGGTGAACAAATCGAAATTATTTTGATGGTTCGCCACATAAACCGCTTGAGGTATATTCTTCGCAGATTCAGCGACACGCCCTTCAACCGATAAGCCAAACAAAGGGCCTACTTGGGCAAACACACGCCCCAGATAATACACGCGGTTCTTTGACCACAAGGTAAGCAAGCAAAACACAATCCCCAGAAGTGTTACACCTACAACCAACAATAATAGCAATGCCATCCGTATCAAAAGCAACATATTGGAATAAACCTCACAATAACAGCGTGTAAGATTGATTATGGTTTAACGTGAATGGAACTCCTCACGCCATTGAAAAAACTCTTCTGCAACCAAGGGTTTAGAAAAGAAGTAGCCTTGTATTTTATCACAATGATAATGCCTTAAAAGCGCTGTGCCCTCGGCATTTTCGGCTCCTTCGGCAGTGACCTGAAAACCTAAGCTATGGGATAGCTCTATGGTGGCCTTAGTAATAAATTCATCACCTTTATTGGTATCGATATACTGAATGAAAGCTCGGTCTATCTTCACCTCATTGACAGGCAACTCGCGTAAATAAGCCAATGAAGATTGTCCCGTGCCAAAATCATCAATAGCAAGATGAACCCCCATCTCTTGCAATGCTTTTAATACACGGATGACTTTCGCTCTATCCTTCATCACCGCACTTTCTGTTACCTCTAACGCCAGCGCGCGTGTCGGTAAACGGTTCGCCAACAGGGCTTCAGATACAATAAATGGCAACTGCTCATCTAACAGATCATGGGCTGATAAGTTTACCGCGACACGTATTTCTTGACCTTGTTCCCACCATTTACTCAATTGAGATAACACAGTATTCAACACCCACTTGGTTAACTGCTGAATACTACCTGCGTGTTCTAATAACGAAATAAACTCATCCGGCGGCAAAAAGCCAAGTTCTGGATGAATCCAGCGAATTAAAGCTTCTGCTTCATGGCAATCATCGCCAGCTAAACCCACTTTAGGTTGATAAACAACAAACAGCTGTCCGCCCTTCAAGGCCGCAGGCAAGTCACGGATAATGGTCAACTGACGGCGGTGGTTTTCATCCTGACCCACTTTATAGAAAACATATAAATCGCTGGCTTCTCTGGCTTCATCGGTCACAATATCCAAACGTCGCATCGCGCTATTAACGCTAGCAGAAGCATGTTCAAACGGAAGGACAGCAATGCTGATATCAAGACGAATGCTAGAGCCTTTCTCTACTTCAAACTCATCAGCAAAACAGCTTTTTAAATCATTACAATCTTGCTGAGTAATGGAGCGATCAAAAATCAGTAAAAACTTATCCGCATTCAATCTAGCTAACATGTTGGCATCGTGTCCCCATTGTTGCAGACGTTCAGCCACTTTCGAAAGCAATGCGTTCCCCACATCAAAACCCAACATATTATTAATATCTTTAAAATGGCGGATATTAACTAACACTAATCCACCCTGTTCTTTGGGTAAGGTATCGCTTAAATAATGCTCTACAGCACTCTGATTGAATAAACCGGTAAGTTGATCATGAGAAGCGCGATAGGTTAGCTCTTCTTCCCTGCTAATAATAGAATCTTGCATCGTCTTCATGGTATGAGACAAAACACCAAACTCGCCGCCGACATCCGGTGCATGTACCTTATCCTTCTTGCCACCAAGTCCAATCTCTTTGGCATAATCCACCAGACGCCCTATTGGCTTAGTCATATTACGAGCAAGAGCAAAACCAAATAACAAGGCTAACGACAAGGCCCCTGTGAAAATCAAAATCAATTGGTTGCGGGTATTGTTGTAACTCTGCAACCATGGACCATAAGGTAAATGGATAATCCCCCATTGATTTGGCATGCCCAAGTCAACACCAAGCGATAAGTATTTTTCATCGTTGGAAAAAGCGGGAGTGGTAAGAATACTTTCAATACTGCCAATGTCTTTTAAAAGGACATCCTTTTCATGCTCAGGCAAGGTTGACCCACCCGCAATAAGATGGTCATCAGACGATTCATAAACAAAACTGATGTCCAAACCAGTGACATTTTTGATTTGTTCCGCCAAAGCTCGATCTAGCAAAAACGCCATGCCGACCCATGCCACCACATTAGGCACTCTAATTGGCACCAATACCAACTGATAGGCGCGATTATCAAACGCAATCATGGTGCTAATTGACGAACCACCAGAACGACGCGCAGCAAAAACTAGGTCTGCAATCGTGGTGTTGATGTTTAGATCTTGGGTAGCGGTAATAAGTTCGCCTCTAGGAGAGACTATAAGAGAGATGTCGGCGTTAATTCGTGCGCCATGATTTTGTAGAACAGATTTAATTGTGCCGGTTTCTCTGGTCGCAACCGCTTGCTTAAAACCAAAGTCAGAGGTCAGAATTTCAACCCCTTTGGTGAGCTGCTCGGCACGTGACTCTAAAAATAAATCAAAAACATTACGTGAGACATCAATGGAATGAACTCCCTGCTTGTAGTTATCTTCTTTTAAAGAAGATAACACCGCCAACGCGGTTCCTAACTGAACCAACGCAAGCAGCACTAAGACAAACATAATGAGTCGTGCTTGAAAGCTCTTTAACACTTTAAAACCTCTTTAATGCTAATCACCTAGGCTGCTTAGCTTAAATTCCAAAAAACCACTCATGGTCAAGAATAATAGGGGTTATCCCATTTTTATGCCACATCTAACACGCTTTCTAATGTTGCCAGTAATTATCTTGCCAATAGTCAATTTGATCATCACCAAGAAAACTCCATGCGACAAATCGACTAATCTTCTGACCTTGCGCCATTTCAATGGTTTTTACTTGCCGAGCGCCGACGGCTTTGAGTGCGCGATAGATAGCCTCTAAATTGCTTTGTCGAGCCACTAACGATGTAAACCAAAAACAACGATCTGCATACTGCACACTTTCTTTTACCATACGCGAAATAAAGCCAGCCTCACCACCATCACACCATAATTCTGCAGCCTTGCCACCAAAATTCAGCACAGGTTTATCATTTTTGGCGGTGTTATCTTTTACACCACGCCACTTACGCTGAGACTCATCGATCATCGCCGACTCACTGGTATGGAAAGGCGGGTTACATAAGGTCAAATCGAAACGGTCTTTTTCCTTCCAGACCCCATCAAACAGCTTTGCTGGTTGAGTCTGCAATCGTGCCGTAATGGCACCTTTTAAACAGGCATTGGATTTCACTATGGTGTCACAGGTTGCCACGGCAACAGGGTTCACATCTGATCCAACAAACTGCCAACCATATTCTTGATGACCAATGATCGGATACACACAGTTTGCTCCCACACCCACATCCAACACTTTAATACCTTTACCACGTGGAATAACGCCTTTATTACTGGCGGCTAATAGATCGGCAAGGTAATGAATGTAGTCTGCTCGACCCGGAATGGGCGGGCAAAGATAGCCTGGTGGAATATCCCAAAAAGCCACTCCATAAAAATGACTCAGTAAGGCGCGGTTCAAGGTTTTCACCGCCTCGGGATTAGCAAAGTCTACCGATTCATTGCCGTATTGATTCAACTGGATAAAACGAGAGAGTTCAGGACAAGAATCCGCCAATAAAGCAAAGTCATAACGCGCACGATGCGGGTTACGAGGATGAAGCTCTAGCTTATTAGTGCGTTTGCTTTTCGTATTCTTGCTTTTTAAGACCACAGGGATGCCATTGTTTTAAACCAAAATGCGAGTATAACCGAATTCCTCTACAGGGACTAAATGTGCCGAGTGTTACGCTCTTCAATAGTCAAAACTCAGGATAAGGAATTAAGCTTTTCACCACGTCTTCCGTCAGTTTTCTAAACCATTCTACAGCAGGGTCTCGTTCAATACTTTTAGGCCAACTTAAAAAGTATTTGGAATCAGGAAACTCAACGGGTAACGGCTTCATAGTAAGATTAAATTGTTCGCAGAATCGCTCGGCTAATAGACCGCTTGTGCTGATAAGCAAAGACGTACGCCCTACGGTTTCCAGAGCAGATAAGAAATACGGTGTACGAAAGGCAAAACGCCGCTCATGGGCTCTATCGGCTAAAACAAGATCACTCACT
This sequence comes from Marinomonas sp. CT5, assembly GCF_018336975.1. Taxonomy (NCBI): domain Bacteria; kingdom Pseudomonadati; phylum Pseudomonadota; class Gammaproteobacteria; order Oceanospirillales; family Oceanospirillaceae; genus Marinomonas; species Marinomonas sp. CT5. The sequence continues at coordinate 4,156,741 of NZ_CP025572.1, forward strand.
ACACGGCGTGTTCCCCCCATACTTACCAATACATGGGAAAAGCTTAAATACTCATCTAGGCTAATCTTATCTTGCTTCGCAAGGGGATGATTGTTCGACATGATGCAACGAAATTTCTCATGTCCCAACAGCACTTTGCGATATGTGTTAGGAATTTCAATGTACTCACTGCATAGCACGACATCAACTGAGTGTTCTGCCTGACTCACTAAACTGGTTTCCGTAATGGTCGTCGTTTCTAATGAGGCAAAAGGTGCTTCTTGGTAAAAACGTTCAGCTATAGCTGGCACATAAGCTTGCGCTTGGTAATGAGTCGTTTGTAATCGAAAAACTCGGTTACTACTTTGTGGTTGAAAATCTGGAAGGGATTCCAGTCCGGCCATTTGCTCTAACATCTGCTTTAATGGCGCTTCTAGGGTCAATGCTTTTGATGTTGGCACCATGCCTTTCGAAGTACGAATGAATAAAGGGTCATCAAACGCATCACGTAATCGATTAAGCAGCCGACTCATGGCCGATTGACTCAAATAAAGGCGCTCCGCAGCCCGACCAACATGACGCTCTTCCAATAAGAACAAAAGCCCTGTTAAAGACTTTAGATCCAAGTGTTGTAACGAATTAGGAATCATGACCAAATCTCGTTTTACGCATAATAATTAGAACCATTATGCATTGGATTTAATTCAGAGGGAAAGTCATTATCACAACACTTATTCACCCCGCTTTAACAAGGTTGATTTAATGCCAACTGCAAAACAGACTTTTCTATATGGCCTCTTTTTTAGCTCTATTACTGTCATGTTTTGGGGAATGCTACCGATTGCATTAAAGCTCTCTGGCCACTTTTCCGACCCAATCACGCTCACATGGTTACGCTTCTCTGTCGCTGGCATCATTTTAGGATTATGGCAATGGCAACGTGGAAAACTGGGCGAGTTTAAATCATTAACGAAAAATGATTGGTTGCGTCTTTTTGCCGCTGGCAGCTTTTTAATTGTTAATTACACCAGTTTCGCATGGAGCCTCGACTTTTTATTACCCGGTTCTGCACAATTAAGTTTTCAAATCGCACCGCTTTTCCTCGCTTTAGGTGGATTATTCTTTTTAAAAGAACGCATTAACTGGCAACAATGGCTTTGTTTTGTGGGAATTGGCCTAGGCATGTTGGTCTTCTTTCACCCTGTTATTGGGCAAGATGGTCAAGGATCATTGTGGGTTGGTTTTGCTATTATTCAATTGTCCGCTGCTGCTTGGTCTCTGTATGCGTTACTCCAAAAATCCCTATTCAAACATCTAGCACCGACCAATATTTTGCTGGCAATTTATGTTTATGCCTTGTTTGTTATGTTGCCATTTTCATCGCCAAGCGAACTACTCACTATGTCTCCTGACGACATATGGGTAGCAGCATTCTGCTGCCTTAATACACTGGTCGCATATGGTGCATTTGCTCAAGCCATGCGTTATTGGCAAACCGTACAAGTCAGTGCATCTGTTGCATTAGCCCCTGTCATGGCTTTCCTATTAACCGAACTTTGCGTGGCACTGGGATGGTGGACTGGCAGCATCAGTTCATCTCATGCTGACTTACTCAGTTTGTTTGGTATGTTCATCGTCATTGTCAGTGCGATTAATGTGCAATTGATTAGTGCAAGAGTACAACGTAAAGCCGAATTATTAACAAAATCAGCAAGTAAAACGGCTTAAGTTAATCATCAAGGGGATCGGCGGCGGTCACAACCACAAAGTAAAGGGAATAATGGAAATGCCTAAAATTAGCAGCACGGCAATCAGAGTAAAAAAAGCTTCGGATGGGTTTTGGCGGGCGTGTTGTAAATAACCTAATACCCACTGACCGAAAGAGATAGGACGCATGGTTTGGGCGCGGGCCATTTGATCTTCTCGAATCAATTCCCGTGCTTTGATGGCTTGCTCTTTATCCTTCACCCACAGACCTGCCATTGAAATCTGCCAACGACCAGCGGAGGTTTCATAAAAGGCAATATCATGATCGGCCAATAACTGACGGATCTCATCCGCTTCTTCATCAGGAACATATTTCAGCCGAAAAACCAGAGTTGCCATACGATAAAACCTTGAACTTAGAAATTAAGCGGTAGAGAGTAAGAGAAGCAAGGCAATAATACAATCTCGTATTTTGAGTCGTTTTTTTAAAAGGTAAGTCGTTCTTCAAGCCAAGCGATAACTTGTTCTTTCGGTAGAGGGCGGCAGAAATAGTAACCTTGCACTCTATCAACACCTAGCTCTCGAACCGCACTTAATTGATCTTCTCGCTCAACCCCTTCAGCCACCAACTCCATATTCAACTCTTTTGCTAGTTTTGTGACTGAGGTGAGTATCTGCCGAGTAAACTGATCATCCCTCAAGCTAGCAATAAAAATTTGATCCAGCTTCAATGTGTCATATGGGAAACGACGAAGGAAGTCTAACCCCGCATAACCAGTACCAAAATCATCAACCGACAACCCAATTCCCAAACTTTTAATGTGTTCAAAGCGACTCACCATTAAAGGCAGTTCAACAGAATCTAGCACACTCGTTTCTGTCACTTCGAGGTTAAGTCGACCTTTTAACTCAGGATACTCATCTAAAATACAAGATAAGTGCGGCGCAAAACATTCTTTCAGCAGACTATGCCTATCCACATTCACGGAAATTTTAATATCCCTGAGTTGTTCTGGATACTCTCGGTAAAAATCCCCAACTTTGCGAATCACCATCCACGTCAGCTCATCAATCAAGCCAAGACGGTCTGCCATATCCACAATGACCAGTGGCGACACCTGTCCATGGCGAAATGATCGCCACCGGATGAGCGCTTCCATTTCATGAGCGCCACCCTCTTTTAATGAAACAATGGGCTGGAAATGTACATCCATAGCATTATTCTTAATTGCTCGTTTAATGCAGTGTCGTAAAGAACGTCGGTAATAAATCAGTACTAAATGACTAATATAAAAGACAACAAACAAGAATACCCAACTCACTAAAATAAAAGGCAAAAGTGACCATAGGTGACGCCAATACAAACTAGAAGGTAGGAAGACAACCAACGTCATTGCCCAATGACTTAAAGTCTCTTGGTGTTTAGCAAGTACTTTGGAATCGATGCCATCTCTATTGGAAGAAAATATTTTCTTTCCAATCGTCAACTGATAAAAATAATCAGGCAATAGAACTTGATCGACACTCACTGCGATACTTTCCGGTGGTGCGAGTCCATTCACGCCAAGACCATCAGGCCGTTGATAAAAGGCAAAAAAGGTCGATTCCCCTAGTGTATTAGAACTCACTAAAGATACCGTCTTTCGGTCCACACTGTCTTTAATTCGACCGACTATCGAATCATATATCTTGATATTAGCGGGACCTAGGCTCGAACAATAAACAATAAAATCAGAATTGAATAAACCAATTTCTTTCAAGGTTGGGGAGTAAAAAGTAACGCGTCGTAAACGCTTTAAATCAGGCTTTTCACAAGACAAACTGCTTTCATCTACAACCTGTTTTAATTCAGTAAAAATCCCATCCATTTGCTTAGACAAAGCCTGTTTCGCAGCCACAGTACGATTATCTAAATCCTGCAATAAAGAGAAATATAAGCAGATAGCAAAAATAGTGAGGATAACAAACAACGAAAGGAGGCTATAAAAAAAGATCACTCTTTTTCTCGAAGGAACTATTTCAGTGATATTTTTAAACACTAAGTCTACCTCCTTATGTGTTTATTCTCAGTTCTAAAAAGCACTTTGTGCAAAAATATCGAATACTATATGTTGATAATTACATAGATATTCAAATGTACCAATAAAAAAGACCGCCAAAAGGCAGTCTTTTTTAAATAATAGAAAAGAAATCGCGTTAACCTTATCCTATATCAAGCAAAGTAATAATGTACCTTTAACACTATCTTTTCCTATCCAAATAGTCAGGATAATGGCTACTTTATCCTATTACTCAAGTGTTTTTTTAATCACAATGGACAAGTAACCCACTTCAAAACCAAATTTCGTCATGATGGATTCGTTCATCACAATCCCCTCATCAACCATATACATTCGATCATCTACATTAACTTCAATCAAATCACCATCATAGGGAACCTGTAAGACATACTTCATAAACAAGGCATTGCCCGATGTTTTCACCACACCTTCTCCAATCACATCATTGGCTGTTGCTGTATACTGACCATTAGCGTCAGGCGTCATCACCCAAGTGCGTTTTTGGACCTCACCGTCGTCAAATAAAAACTCTTCTTCAAGAGTACCAACCCCATTCTCCCAACTACCTTCAAGGGTGGCGTTGAAATAGCGAATCACTTCACCACTGCGATTTTTCAAAATACCATGAGCGGTTAAAGGGCCCGAAAAAAACGTTTGTAACTCGAACTTAGGCTCATTTTTAGAATACAAAGAGACTTCTGGTGTAGAACAAGCCGTCATGAAAAACAAACATAAAATAATAGAAACCTTCGCTAAAATCGCTCGCCGTAAATGATTCATACCCACTCCTTTAAGAACCTATAAAAACAACTACATATAATGATATTGAATGTCGACAGTTTGATATTTGCCTTGCTCATCACAAATGTTTGCTCGCCCTGTAAATCTCAATAACCTTTTATCTGCTGGATCGTATGCTACGACAATGGGATCTAGCGCCAACCGGACAAACCAAGAAACAGGCTTAAGGGCAAAACACATCGCTCCCTCTTTTGTGCCATCAACACATGTTATTTGACTGACACGAAAGCTATACGTTGTTTGCCTGCTTGGCACTAAGTACTCAATGTCCATCTCCTTCCCAGTGATCAAGGTATTCCAGTACTGTTTTACAAAGGCATCAAAACCCGCATCGACGACCATACCAGCCACTAATTTAACGGAATCTTTTTCAACCTTAGCCGTATTGTTTTCTTGATAACTTATTTTTAGTAAGTCGCCTGACTGGGTGACACTTATTTTTTCGCCATTGCGCTCATTCACTTGTGAGAAACTGGGTGTGATTCGAGACTTAGAAAAATCTAAGGTTTTATTCGCAAAAATCTGCCCATCTGGCTCTGAGTATTCAACTTTATAAATATCTTCACTCACTTTTTGATGAGTTTCTCGGTATAACAGAGTGCCCGTTTCCACACTATACGCACTGCCAACTAGCTTAGAAAAACCCTCTTCTGCCATACTGGAAGAACTAAATAAAAATGCCAGCACAGCCACCATAAAATATCGCTTTGGAAATAGTTCATGAACCATACCTTTCATCACCTTCTGTCTCCTTCTGTTGGAAATAATGCCCATTTTTCACAAAGCCATACGCCTAACGGCAATACCATTGACCAAACAAGAGCAACAATAAACAGGCTCAACATAATGGGAGTCGCTAGTGTAATACCGGCCAAATTTGCTCCAGCGAAGTAACTCATGGTAGGCCCTATTGCACCGAGTAAAGCCGCAAATACATAACGTGAGCGTAGAAAAGTTAAACTGTGGGCAAACAAAGTCCCCACACTTACCCAAAGACAAAGTAGCCAAACAGGTGGCAAATTTAACTCACCTATTTCACTTTGATTGGCGGTAAAAATACCAAATTGAAACATGGCGCCATCAATCACAACGCCAAGCAGAAAAAAAAACAGCAGTAATCGCCACTCACGCCGTGAAGCCATAAAGTAGCGATCATGCAAAAACAAATACAAAGCCGTGGCGACCAGCGCCCATACGCTGCCAGCCAACAAACAGACAAACCATACGGTTTGAAACAAAATGGCATTCATCAAAGATTTCATGCCATTCACCCTCTTACCCTTGCACGATAGATAAACGGTGATCAGGCTTGGCAAAAATAAATTGTCCAGTACTGATCGCACGTTCTTTGAAGCCACCTTCACAATAAGCGAGGTAAAAGTCCCACATGCGACAAAACACATCATCAAAGCCCATCTCGGCGACTTCTCGGCGAGCCGCATGAAAACGTGTACGCCAGTCCGCAAGTGTCTTGGCATAATGCTCTGTGATGTCTTCTAAACCGACGATTTGCATGTCCGTCTTAGACGCAATTTTATGGGCAATAACCTGATTGGAAGGAAGGCAACCGCCAGGGAAAATATAGCGCTGAATAAAGTCTACCGAGCTGCGCGCATAATCGTATCGCTGATCCGCAATGGTAATCGCTTGAATCACCATTACCCCATGAGGCTTCAAAAGCGCACTGCACTTGGAAAAATAACTGTCGTAATATTCGTGACCGACCGCTTCGATCATCTCAATCGATACTAGCTTGTCATATTGACCTTGTAAGTCTCGATAATCTTCCAGCAATAGAGTGATTCTATCTTGTAAACCTTCCGCCTCTACTCGCGCTTTAGCAAACTCGTATTGCTCTTTCGAGATGGTGGTCGTCGTTACTTGGCAACCGTAATGCTTCGCGGCATGAATCGCCATACCACCCCAGCCCGTGCCAATTTCTAGCAAGTGATCGTCTTTATTGAGTTGTAGCTTTTGACAGATGCGATCTAACTTATTCACCGATGCTTCTTCTAAAGACGCATCAACCTGAGGATAAACGGCCGACGAATACATCATGGTCGGATCCAAAAACAAGGAGAAGAAATCGTTCCCCAAATCATAATGGGCTGAGATGTTATCTTTAGAACCTTTCTTGGTATTGGCATTTAACTTGTGAATAATCTTGGCACCAATACGGCTCCAGATTGGGCGCTTCGCGTCCATTTTGTTGATCAAGTTCAAGTTAGCGACCATCAAACGAATCACCGCCACCACGTCGGAAGACGACCACCAGCCCTTCATGTAGGCTTCGCCAGCACCGATACTGCTGTTTTGAAAAACATCACGATAAGCATGAATATCATGAACATGAATATGAGCAATGTATTGAGTGTCTTCTTTCGCTTCACCAAAAGAATAAACTTCACCATTTTCTTCTAGAGTTAGGTGACCCACTTCCAATTTTCCTAACATGGTAAACACCATTTTACGGGCAAGATTATCAAACCATGTTGTTGTACGATTTTTTCTCACTTTTTGGTTATCCATACTGACGGAGTTCATACTGGTTACTCTCCTAATGCGTTTTATACTTAACTTATTATTTAGATTTAGTAGTAACTGACGATGAATTCGGATGCGAATAAAAAGGTACCTTTTTCATCCAAAGCTTAAGTGCTTGCCAATAAATCCCAAACGCCACTTTCATTGTCATCACAGGGTAAGTAAACAACACCCTAGCCATTGAGCTTGACGTTAGAGCCATGCGATTTAGCGATAAAGTGGCATCAAATACACATTGTTCACCTTTTAATTCTTTGTTCTGCATGTGTACCGCTAACTTTTGGTGCGGAACATTGCTACGCCAATCATAAAAGTGTTCCATTGGATGAAAAGGCGATACATGCATCTCTTTGTTAAATTTAATACGCTGCGTTTGATTACTTGGATCACACTTTAAAACATAAGGAATTTTTTCGTTCCAAGGCGTGTTGGTCACTTCGAGCAACATGGCTTGCAGTTGCTCCTCTTCATCAAAGCAGTAATAGATAGTGATAGGATTAATAATGAAGCCGAAATAACGGCAATTGGTCAGCATACGAACGGGCCCTGAAAGATTCAGCCCCAGACGCGTATTCACTTCCGACAACACCGCTTGCTTGATAGGCAGGGCATTTTCCCCGAAATAATCCTTTCGCGCGAAACGAGCAAGAGACCAGCTCTTCATGGACCACCAAGAACTCATGGCCAACACCTCGTCCAACTCGTCTAGGTCGAAGTACATCATAAAAACACGATAGCGGAATGCATGGGAGCGCGGCGTAAAACGACGATGCCGCACTATTCCCTGATAAATCGCACTGTGTTTAGGAACAAAATCTACCATGAAACACCAAGTCCATTAGCAACACGCACACCACTCCAACAGCCGTCTTCATGGAAACCATTTCGCCAGTAAGCACCACAGAACCAAGTCTTATTGACGCCATTAATCTCAGCCCATCTATCCTGAGCCTTAATACCCTCTAACGTAAAAGTAGGATGGGAATACTGAAAACGTCCAACAATTTTGTCTTCGGCGATCATGTCCGTTTGATTCAAGGTCACCACATAGGTTGTATCACTGGAAAAGTGCTGCAGAATATTCATGTTATAGCTAAGCGTCGCAGGCTTGGTGCTGTCCGTACCTAAATGGTAATTCCAGCTCGACCATGCCAGCTTTTTCTTAGGCAAAAGTCGTGTATCTGTGTGAAGTACGACGTCATTGTTGCGATACGGAATCGCCCCCAAGATAGCCTGCTCTTGTGCAGAAGGATCAGCCAACAAAGCCAAGGCTTCATCACTGTGACAGGCAAAGACAACTTGATCAAAAGTCTGTGTAGAGCCATCGCCAAAATGAATAATTACCTCATTTTCAGCGCGTTGGACCTTGGCAATATCAGCACCCAATTGAATACGATCTTCAAACTTAGCCACCAAAGGCTGTAAGTAGGCCGATGATCCCCCTTCGATGACACGCCATTGTGGGCGATCATTCACGCTTAACAATCCGTGGTTTTTAAAGAAACGAACAAAAAACACCAAGGGAAAGTCCATCATTTCATCTAAGGTAGATGACCAAATTGCACTGCCCATGGGGATCAAATAATGACTCGCAAAACGGCTGCCGTAACCCTTTTCTTTTAGATATTCCCCCAGCGTCACGCCTTCTTTTAGTTGGCCGCCTTCAAGGTCTTGGATGGCCTCTTTGTTGAATCGTAAAATGTCTTTCAACATACCAATAAAAGAAAAATTTAGTAGGTTCCGGCGCTGAGCAAACAAGGTATTAAGGTTATTACCACCGTACTCCAACCCGGTACGCTGACAGCTGACACTAAAACTCATTTCTGTGGCTTTCGATGTCACGCCCAGCTCATCCATTAAGCGAATAAAGTTTGGGTAGGTCCAATCATTGAAGACAATAAAGCCGGTATCAATTGCCCGAGTATTTCCGCCTTCTTCTACTTGCACGGTCGCTGTATGACCACCAATGCGCTCAGCCGACTCAAATACGGAGACATCATGTTGTTGCTGTAGAAGATACGCGCTGGTTAATCCGGAAATCCCTGATCCAATAATGGCAATTTTCACTCATTGTCCCCTTAAAACATGTTTATTATGACCAGCCAAGCTGATGTTTATATTTCATTCTTCTCTTTATGTCTTTGGCGCTAACTTGGACAACCATAATTTCGGCAAGTGTCGACCGATCCACAAAGCCGCGCTTAAACGTTTTGGAAAAGCGTATTCGTAAGGACGAGATTTTAAAGCGTCATACATACGTTTTGCCGCCTCTTCCGCTGACATTAAAAAAGGCATAGAAAAATCGTTCTTTTGCGTCAAAGGCGTATCCACAAAACCCGGCAACAAACAGCTCACATCAATATTGAATTGCTTCACGTCTACACGCAAAGAAGACAAAAAATACCGAATGGCGGCTTTACTGGCACCATAGGCTTCATTTTGAGGAAAAGCCGCTTGCACAGCTTGTGAACTGACACCGACCAAATGAGGCTGTGACGCTTTTTTTAGCAAGGGCAAACACACATCGACACAGTTCACCAAACCAAAAAAGTTGATCGACATAACGCGGTCCATCATTTTCCAATCAGGCTCGTTAATATCCAAATATTCACAAGTGCCCGCGTTTAAAATGGCACAATCTAAATGAGCAGAATGCGAACTAAGAACCTCCTGAACAGAGACTATTTGGCTGTCATCCGTCATATCAAAAGGCACAAACGTTAAATGATCAGAAGAGCCTAACAAAGGCTCAAGCTCTCCAGGTTTTCTCGCACTTGCCAGTACTCGCCAACCATCGTTCAAATAGCGCTTAGTCAAGGCAAGCCCTATGCCAGAGGTTGCGCCTGTTATCCAAACAACCTTCTTATCTTTTGCCTCTTCCATTACAGCCTCCTTATTTCGCTAGACGTTTCTTTAAACCTTTCACCGCTATCCCCAATAAAGGGACATGCTCATAGAGTAATTGGCCCAAGTCATATACATCTTCATGAAAATAGATAAGGTCGTTAAATTGCACCTGACTGATACCGCGCACGGTAATGGTCTTATTACCTAATTTGGGATGTTTAAAATGCATGTTCCATTTTATGTATGCGGTATCTTCCGAAACGACTTGATCTAGGTATTCAAAACGCCCTGTTTGAACGTTTTCGCACATCTCAGACAAATAGGCGTGCAAATTTTCCTTACCACGCAATTCATGGACAGGGTCTTTGAAGAGCACATCTTCGGTATATATTTCATCTATTTTGTCGAGCTTAGGGTGCTTTACATCAAGATAAAACGCTTTAAAACGCTCTATTAGCAAAGAATTGGGATCCATCTGAGAGTCCGCCATGTCCATCACTTACCTTAGTCATCTTGATATGAATAATTAATCAAAGCCAATTCGCTTCACTTCCCTCAATTAAACGCACACAACACAATAATGGATCACTCTTTTTTTTAAAGCTTGACGCAAGCACAATATTTTTTTGCCCTCCTAATTATTTTTTACTGTTTAAAATAAAGAATGTGATCCATCCTTCTAATCACCGCGTATAGTTGATAATCACATGCAAGCTTTCCTTTTGGAGCAATGAATGGAACGCGCAATACAAACAGAACCAGATGAAAAACGCTTAGCAGACATTTTTGCCATTGCGGAAAAAAGAGACCAAGAGGCGCTTGTGCGCTTGTTCGATCACTATGTTCCAAAGGTAAGAGCTTTCTGTCTTGCGGCACAGCCTGGCGCCAATTTAATGGCCGATGACATTGCTCAAGAAGTCATGATTCGTATTTGGAATAAAGCGCACACTTATAAACCCGAGTCGGCGTCTCTCAATACTTGGGTTTTTACCCTAGCCAGAAACGCACGTATTGATTATTTGCGTAAGAACAGTCGCCATCAATCAGACATTGACCCAGAGTACCTCTGGCAAAATGTGGTTGATGAAAATGCCGACCCATTTAAAGATGCGCAACAAAAAAGAGATCAAGAACGGATTCAGCAAGGCTTAGATAAATTGCCTGCGGATCAAAAACAGGTTTTGGCCAAAGTCTATTTAGAAGGCAAAACCCACAAAGAAGCAGCGGAGGAGCTATCGCTCCCTCTCGGAACCATTAAGTCCCGAGTCCGTCTTGCTTTGCACAAACTCACTATTTACGTTAAGAGGTAGTATCGATGATTCACTACCATCCATCGATTGAAATCCTGACCGACTACGCGGCCGGTTCGTTGCCATTAGCGCACTCTTTATGTGTTTCTACACATCTAGAGCGTTGCCATGAATGCCAACAGCAAATTCGCAAACTGGAAATGCTTGGTTCACACCTGTTCGAGCAGACGAAAACAGACAGTCGTCAGCTAAGCGATTTAAAAGACAGCTTTTTCCAAAAGCTAAATACCCAAATCGAGCAGGAACCCAAGAGTCAGGAGAAAGAAGAAGAGTCTGCCACTTTGGAGTGGGATAATTACACCGTTCCAAGAAGTCTTCGTCAGTTTATTAAAAAGAACTACGACGATTTAAATTGGATGCGCCTCTCTCCCTCATTTAAAATCGCCACCTTGTACAACGAAGAAGGTGGTGCACAAATTGCTCTAACCAGAGTAAAAGCAGGCGCTCATATGCCAACTCACACTCATACTGGGGATGAAATTACCCTTGTATTAGAAGGGGCTTTTTCTGACGAAAGTGGTGTTTATCGTCAAGGGGATTTTATCAACCGCGATGCCAGTCACAAACACAAACCGATTGTGACCAAAGACGCGGAATGCATCTGTTTAACCGTGCTAGATGCACCGATTGAATTTACCGGATGGTTGACACGTTTATTGAATCCTATCCTTCGCCGATACCACCCTTATTCGGGGTAATGGCAGCAGTCTGTGCCTATCTTCTGAATCGAAGATGAGCACACGATTGCAGACGTTAGCCAACAACAAGCAAATTTTGTGAAAATCTGGTATAGTCCTTGTTCAAACTACAAACAAGGACTATTTATCATGGCAACTAAGAAGAAACAGCCGGCTGCTACGGAAACTTCGGAATCCATTGAAAAGCAGATGCAAGAGTTTCTAGCTCGCGGTGGACACATAGATAAAATCGATTCAGGAGTTAGTGGACAATCTCAGCTAACAGGATCACGTCACATTTCCCTTGGAAATAGCAAAACGAAAGCCCAATAGGTCTTTCCAAATTGTCTGACAGAAGACTAGAAACGCGTTAGAAAATGAATTCTCAAAGTACACAAGCATAGAGAATTCAAGCTTATCTAGCGCTCTTTTCTAAAGCATGAGCCAAACCAATCGACAAAGATTGTGCTAAGCAAAGCGACGAAGACAAAGAGCGAAAAGATTGTATTTCGGCTTCCTTAACCACAAAGCAGACCGAAGCAATTGAAGCTAGCGGACTTATTTGATTATCTGTAATCACAATAAGTGGCACATTTTTTTCTGCGGCCGCTTTCGCGACAGCTTGTGTTTCTTGTGCGTAAGGATGAAAACTTACGGCGATCAATGCATCGTTTTCACTTAAAGCACTCGCTTGTTCCTTGTACATCCCTCCAACACCATCAATCAAATACGCTTTTCGATCAATATGACGTAACGCATAAGCAAAATAACTCGCTACGACAAATGCCCGCCTAACACCAACAATATGAGCGGCATGTGCTTGAGACAAGATTTGTATTGCCCTATCTAAGTCTTCGGCCGATGTGGTTTCCCCCAAATGTCCGAGCGCAACAGCATTAGCATGTGTAAAACGAGTTAACAGTTGAGAAGGCGATTGTTCATTGCTTTCATCACCAAATGCGTCTCTTGCCATGCGAATCCGATCTTGATAACTCGGTGCTTCTTCCATCAAATTTTGTTGGAACAATTTCTGCATTTCGCTAAAACCACTAAAGCCAAACGCATTTGCAAAACGCACCCAAGTAGAAGGATGTACACCAGCATCTTTTGACAAAACGGCTACAGTCCCAAACGCCACTTCACTAGGCGCGTCTAATACAAATTCAGCCACTTGCCGAAGCCGTTTACTTAACTTCGAATAATCCTGTTTAATTGTTTCTTTTAAATCAGTTAATGATTCTGGAGCGACGTCTGCCATGAGATGTTCTCTATACTCAAAGTCCTCTCCAAAAACATAAAACACAGTGGCATAATCAAACCGGTGAGTTCATCAAGAGAGAAGTAGTTATTGCAATTTTGGAATAAAAATTCTAACTTAGTGATTACTAACATGTCTAGTAGCAAAATCACTAGATAAAGGCTCTTATTCAAGAAAAACCATAAAAACAGGATATTTACTTTGAACGAAGCAGACCGCAAATTTTTTCGTCCTAAATGGCGCCGCGTTGCCGCCACGATTTTCTGTGTGGGCTGGACATTGCTCGAATGGCGATCAGGGGAGACATTATGGGCAGTAATGGCGGCGGGCATTACTTTTTATTGCCTATGGAACTTTTTCTATAAGTTTGATGAAGAGCAAATCCAAGAGCAAGATTCCTCTAAATAAGGCGCGACGCCTCTCGCTACTAAGCCACGTTCGATATAAAAACAGGTAACAATAGCCATGTTGTTACCAAGTACTTTTCCCCTGTACACACACTCACTTCTATCCAAAACAAAGTCTATCTATCGTTAATCACTGAGTAACGTCCCATAAAGCGGCATTTTGTAACGGCATAATGCTAGAAAAAAAACGCCAAAGAAATTTTCATTCCAATAGATTGAATGTATGGAATATATATTCTATTATCATCTCAAATATATTAAACAATAAAAAAACAGCCACTTCCTTTTCGACAAAGTACTAACTCACCTTGTTGTCATTTCGGCTGATATGGGAGATGAAGAACCATGCTCAAAGATAAAACGTTAGATCTTATTTGTCTTGGACGCGCAGCAGTCGATATGTATTCAGAACAAATAGGCAGCCGTTTAGAAGACGTTAGTAGTTTTGCAAAATATCTCGGTGGGTCTTCTGGAAATATGGCATTTGGAACGGCCCGCCTTGGCTTAAAAAGCGCAATGTTAACTCGCGTTGGCAATGAGCACATGGGGCGTTTCGTGAAAGAGGAATTGGCTCGTGCTGGTGTCGATACCAGCCACGTTATCACGGACCCAGAACGCTTAACCGCGTTAGTAATTTTAGGCATCAAAGACCAAGACACTTTTCCATTAATCTTCTACCGTAATGATTGTGCCGACATGGCTGTGAGTAAAGAAGACTTTGACGCTGACTTTATTGGCTCGGCCAAAGCTCTCGTTATTACCGGCACTCACTTCTCGACAGAAAACACCTATGAAACCAGTAAACAGGCCATCGCCTATGCCAAGAAAGCGGGCACAAAGTGCGCTTTAGACATCGACTATCGTCCTGTCCTGTGGGGATTAACAAATCCAGGAGACGGTGAAACACGCTTCATTTCGAATGAAAAAGTCTCTGCCCATTTACAAAGTATTTTGGCTGATTTTGACCTAATTGTTGGTACCGAAGAAGAAATTCATATTGCAGGTGGAAGCACAGACACAATTGAAGCCTTGAAAAAAATCCGCGAGCTAAGCAAGGCAACTATTGTACTTAAGCTTGGTTCTCAAGGCTGTACGGTACTTGAAGGTGAGATTCCTAATTCTATGGATGAATTTGAGCTGCATGTTGGTGTTCAAGTCGATGTACTCAATGTACTTGGTGCCGGCGATGCCTTCATGAGTGGTTTCTTACGCGGCTGGATTCGAGGTGAGTCAGCAGAGCAGTCTTGTGCTTATGCCAATGCTTGTGGTGCGCTTGTCGTATCTCGTCATGGTTGTGCACCGGCAATTCCGAGTGCCGAAGAACTGGACAATTACATTGCACGCGCTGCCGACATTAAACGTCCAGATTTAGACCGAGAATTGAACCATCTACACAGAGTCACCACGGAAAGATTGCCATATGACTGGCAAGATCTATGTATTTTTGCCTTTGATCATCGTAAACAACTCTTTGATATGGCTCGTGAAGAAGGGGCAGATCCTTCACGTATTAAAAAACTCAAACGCCTATTAGTTGATGCATTAGACATAGGGGCTCGCGAGTTAGGCGGCAGTCAATACGGTGTCCTCATTGACGACACTTACGGTCAAGATGCACTTAATGCGGTTACGGGGCGCGGTCTTTGGATTGGTCGGCCTGTCGAACTGCCAAGCTCTCGCCCCATTGAATTGGAAGGCGGACGCAGCGTGGGCTCACGGCTCAAAAATTGGCCTAAAGAACACATTGTAAAATGCCTAGTTTTTTATCATTCCCAAGATGATATTGAAATGCGTACCACTCAAGAGCGCCAAATTATAGAGCTCTATAAAGCATGCTGCTCTTCAGGGCATGAACTGTTACTGGAAATTATTCCACCGCGAGACAAAGACTTTGACGATAGTCTATTCACTAACTCAATCAAGCGATTCTATCATCTAGATGTGCGCCCCGATTGGTGGAAACTGCCTCCGCAGTCGAAAGCAAACTGGCAAGCGATTAGCGACATTATCCATCATCATGATAAACACTGTCGTGGTGTCGTAATGCTAGGATTGGATGCACCAATGAATGAGCTCAAAGAAGGTTTTGCCAACAGTGCTGGATTCGATATCTGCAAAGGCTTTGCCGTTGGACGCTCCATTTTTAGTGAGCCAAGCCGAGAATGGCTGGGAAATCGCATGAGTGATCAACAACTTATCGACGCCATCGTCGCTAACTATTTGGAGTTAGTATCCTACTGGAAAGAACGCCACAACACTCAGCTACAACAGAAACAGGCTTAAAAGGAAAATAGCATGACAACAATAAAACTCACCATGGCCCAAGCCGTCGTCCGCTTCTTGATGGCACAAAAAATAGAAACCGATAACGGCATCCAGCCTATGTTTGCAGGTGTCTGGGGAATTTTTGGCCATGGCAACGTCGCGGGACTCGGCGAAGCGCTTTATCAGGTCAAAGAACAATTTCCCACTTATCGTGCGCACAACGAACAAAGCATGGCACACGCCGCTATTGCTTACGCAAAAACCAAAAATCGCCAACAAATGATGGCTTGTACTGCTTCAGCCGGTCCAGGTGCCGTTAACATGGTCACGGCCGCGGCGGTGGCACACGTGAATCGCATTCCGGTCTTGTTTCTTCCTGGTGATACATTTGCCACTCGTATGCCTGACCCAGTATTACAGCAAGTTGAAAGCTTTCAAGATATGACCATCACGTCCAATGATTGCTTCCGCCCAGTCAGCCGATTCTTTGACCGCATTACTCGACCTGAACAATTGCTCACAGCCTTACCGCAAGCCATGCGTGTATTGACCGACCCCATTGAGTGCGGGCCAGCAACACTCGGATTACCACAAGATGTTCAAACTATGGCGTTCGACTACCCTATTCATTTCTTCGATGAAAAAATTCACCGCCTACGTCGTCAAACACCTGATTTTTATGAACTAAACGATGCTCTAAAACTTATTCGACAAGCTAAAAAGCCTGTCGTTATTGCTGGTGGTGGCCTTCATTATTCTGATGCCCTTAAAGAGTTCGATGACTTTGTCAGCCAATTCCAATTACCGGTCGGCGAAACACAAGCAGGCAAAGGTGCTCTGCCTTGGGACCATAAGCAAAACATGGGCAGCGTAGGTGTAACTGGCGCGTCATCAACCAATAACCTATGTCATGAGGCAGACTTAATTATTGCGGTAGGCACACGGCTTGGTGATTTCACTTCAGGCTCACGCTCCCTCATCAACTCAAACGCCAAAATAGTCAGCTTAAATGTCGCCTCATTTGATGCAATCAAACATAAAAGCCAAGCACTGGTTGGGGACGCAAGAGCCACACTGCCACTCCTAAGCAAAGCACTGCAAGGCTGGAAAATAGACCCTAGCTGGATCGAAAAAGCCGAAGAAGAACGCGTTAATTGGCAACAAGTTGTCGACAGAGTAACAACGGACCAAGGCACAAATTTACCAAGCGATGGCGAAGTAATTGGAGCCGTAAACCGTTCGGCGGGTGAAAAAGACATGGTAGTGTGTGCGGCTGGCGGTTTGCCAGGAGAACTACAAAAGCTATGGCGAACTCGCTATAGCCGTGGCTACCACATGGAATACGGCTACTCTTGCATGGGCTACGAACTGGCTGGTGGTTTAGGAGCCAAAATGGCGAATCCAGAATCCGAAGTGTTTGTCATGGTGGGTGATGGCTCTTATCTGATGCTCAACTCCGAAATTGCTACCTCAGTAATGCTCGGCAAAAAAATCATTGCCGTCGTTCTCGATAATCGTGGTTTTGGGTGCATCAACCGCTTACAACAAGCAGGCGGAGGCGCTGGCTTTAATAACTTGTTAGAAGATTGTTTAACGGCGCCCGAAGGCGCACCAAAAACAGACTTTGCCGCACACGCTAAAGCACTCGGCGCGAATTCAGAAAAAGTCGCTAACATTGCCGAATTAGAACAAGCCCTTGTGCGCGCTAAACACTCCCCTATTAGTTATGTCATTACCTTAGATACCGACCCTCTTAAAACCACAGAGGAAGGCGGTAATTGGTGGGATGTGGCATTGCCTGAAGTGTCCGAGCGCAAACAAGTCAACGACGCTCGAAAAGAATACGAACAACGCAAAGCGGCTCAATTTAAACACTTGTAATACAACGAGACCTTTGCACGACATTACCAACGCAGCCAGAACTCAGTAATGGCAAGCACGGTCGTCGCGCAAAGGTCACAGCCTAATTTACCGATCGGAGAACAATAACATGAGCGTCAGAATCGGCATCAACCCATTAACATGGACCAACGACGACCTGCCAACATTGGGAGCAGAAACTTCCCTAGAAACCTGTTTGACAGAAGGCAAACAAGCAGGATTTAGTGGCTTTGAATTGGGTCAGAAATTCCCTCGAACACCAGAAGTGCTTGGCCCAATCCTAAAGGCCCACGATTTGGACTTGGTTTCAGGCTGGTTCAGTGGCGAACTCTTGACTCGCAGTGTAGAAGAAGAAATCGAGGCCATAAAACCTCACTTACACTTGCTCAAAACACTTGGTGCAAAAGTCATGGTTTACTGCGAAGTAACAGGCTGTATCCATGGTCAAATAGAAACCCCTCTGTCGCACCGTCCAACGATAAGTGAAGCAGACATCGCTGAAATGAGTAAAAAGCTCACTCAAGTGGCAGATTACTGTCTCTCCGAAGGGGTACAAATTGCTTACCACCATCACATGGGAACCGTCATAGAAAGCCAACACGAAGTTGACTTACTGATGAAACACACGGGGCCTTCTGTTGGTTTGCTTTTGGATACTGGCCATATGACATTTGCAGGCGGTAATCCACTAGAAGTTCAGACAAAGCATGCAGACCGTATTATTCATGTGCACTGCAAGGATCTTCGCCCTGAAATTTTAAACGACGCCAAGAATCGCGATTTGAGTTTCTTAAACGCCATGTTGAATGGTGTATTTACCGTGCCTGGCGATGGTTTTATCGATTACGGCAGCTTATTCAAACAACTTAGAGCCAGTCACTATTCTGGCTGGTTGGTGGTAGAAGCGGAACAAGATCCCGCCGTTGCACACCCGTTAACTTACGCCACTCTTGGGGCAAATAACCTACAAGCGTTCTGCGCCGAAGCTGGGTTAGACATCCAAAAATAATCACCCACTTTATAGTCATGAAGCGAGTACTTATTGACGGTATTCGCTTCAACAAAAACACTTACAAATGTCAGGTATTGTCATGAAAACATTAGGTAACTACATTAACGGCCAGCAAGTGGCTAGCCAAAGTGGTCGCACAGGCCCTGTTTACAACCCAGCAACCGGGGTTCAAAGTCTTAGCGTTGCACTCTCTAGTGCAGATGAAACTCGTACCGCGATTGAATCGGCTCAAGAAGCATTCAACACCTGGAGCAAGGTCACACCACTTAACCGCGCTCGTGTTATGTTTAAATTTAAGGCCTTGTTAGAACAACACGCTGACGAAATCGCCGAGCTAATCACCAGCGAACACGGCAAAGTATTTTCCGATGCTCAAGGCGAATTAACTCGCGGCCTAGAGGTTGTTGAATTTGCCTGTGGTATTCCACACCTACAAAAAGGCGAGCACAGCCTAAACGTGGGTCGTGGGGTAGACAGCATGTCTTTGATGCAGCCACTTGGCGTTTGTGCCGGTATTTCACCGTTTAACTTCCCGGCTATGGTGCCTATGTGGATGTTCCCTGTTGCTATCGCCTGCGGCAATACATTTGTAATGAAACCATCAGAAAAAGACCCTTCTGTGCCACTACGCTTAGCTGAGCTACTGTCTGAAGCTGGCCTTCCTGATGGCGTTTTCAATATCGTTAATGGCGATAAAGAAGCCGTGGATGTTCTGCTAACCGATGAACGCGTGCAAGCCGTTAGCTTTGTTGGTTCAACACCCATAGCCGAATACATTTACGCCACCGCGTCTGCTCATGGCAAACGAGTGCAAGCACTTGGTGGCGCAAAAAATCACATGATCGTCATGCCAGATGCCGACCCAAACCAAGTGGTTGGTTCACTCATGGGGGCCGCCTACGGCTCAGCAGGCGAACGCTGCATGGCGATTTCTGTAGCGGTCTGTGTGGGTGATGAGGTTGCTGATAATTTAATCGAAAAACTCAACACAGAGATTGACGCAATGCGCGTTGGCCCAGGTGTTGGTTTACCCGATGAAGCCCATATGGGGCCTGTCATCTCAAAAGAACATTGCGCAAAAATCAAAGAGTATATTGGTATCGGAGTCGAAGAAGGCGCGACTTTGGTTCGCGATGGTCGTGATTTTGTCTACCCAGGCCACGAAAATGGTTACTTTGTTGGACCCACCCTATTCGACAACGTGAAACAAGGTATGAGAATTCATAACGAAGAAATCTTTGGACCGGTATTATGTGTGGTACGTGCTAACAGCTACCAAGAAGCATTAGATATGATTAATGCCCATGAATATGGCAATGGCACATCGATTTTCACCCGTGATGGTGACACTGCACGTCAATTCTGTGAAGAAGTTCAAGTCGGCATGGTCGGCGTAAACGTCCCCATTCCTGTCCCAATGGCCTTCCACAGCTTTGGCGGCTGGAAACGTTCTTTATTTGGACCATTACACATGCATGGTCCTGATGGTGTGCGTTTCTATACACGCATGAAAACCATCACAGCACGCTGGCCAACAGGCCTTCGCGCTGGAGCAGAGTTTTCCATGCCAACAATGAAGTAACTCACTTTCCTTGCCGTTTCATAACTAGCGGAAAAGCAATCAAATACTTTCAAAACCCTCCTAATTGGAGGGTTTTTGTTTTATATCAATCGCACCTTTTCATCATTACGGGAGTAGAATGGGAATAACATTTACGACAGAGACATCCGCTTGATATGAGAGCGAACCTTACCGGTCAAGGTTTATGATTCCCTCTCGCCAGATTGAGGTGTACTGGTTATCAATATTTCATCTAAAAAAATGGCAAATAGCTCCGCCTGAGAGTTGATACCAAGTTTCTTGTATAAGTTTTTACAATGAACCTTGCTGGTTCCAAATGCAATGCCAAGCAGCTCGGATATGGCCTTCAAGGAATAACCACGAATGATCAATAACGCGACGTCGCGTTCTCTTTCTGTCAGTGTGTGACAGCCAAATTGCTTTAACACTTGAGACATATGGTCATGCACAATCAGCTTGTGATTTTTCTCTGAGGTCTGTCTTAAGAAAGGCTGATTTTCTCCCCAATGTTGTTTGACTGTTGCCCTGAGCAAAGGGTAAATGAAGCGTAACATTTTATAGAGCGCGGGATTGACCTGAGCATTTAGCAAACCTATCGAAATTTGAATTTGCTGCCAGGCATCAAGATTGATCACAATCACCACCTCTTCTTCAATTTCTAGCCGTTGATAATACTCATAGAAGTACTGACTTTGATAAAAGTTATCTGGGGCAAATTCATGTAAAAAATAAAAACCATCCACTAGTTGCTTATTAATATGTGCATGAAACCAAGGGTCCAGTTGGTAACACCCGCTGACATAATTATCGACGACACATATTTTCTTATGGCTGGGTACTAAAGATATTAGCTCAGTGGGAGGCAAACTACCCTCAAAGCCAAAGATAACGGCTTGATCGAAATGAAACTGATGTTTTAAGGCCATTAAGAGCGTTGTTGCGAACTCGTCACAACCAATCGCTTCGACCAGTCCTGCTGAGTCTTTAGCCCATTGATTATTCACACGCATTACCCACCTTATGCATTCTCTTCAGAATACAGTAAACATCTAACTCTCCCCAGCTTCTTTTGACTTCTACCTCCTCAGCTAATGAAAAAGGGGTATAGGAAGTAAAGCCCGTCACTGAAACTATTAGTGTTCAATAACTAAAACTAAAACCTCAAGGAACATTACCAACATGACAACCCTCATTTGCCATCAACGAAAAAATAATCGTCAACGAACGCAATCCCCGCTATTGAACAATACAGGCATTTATCACGGAGGGAACCGACATGAAAAGTGATATGACACTGTCTTATAAACCAAGAAAGTTAAGCGTTAGCAGAACCATTATTAATGCCACGTTGATTATAGGGGCTTTGGTGCTAGCCCTATATGGACATATCAGTGTGCAAAACCAACAATACCAATGGTTCTCTTTGTTGCCTGTAGTCTCAGTACTCAGTTTTGCCTTGTGTACTCACCGTTCCATAGAATCACTGGTTTTTGGTTGTCTTGTCGCAGTCGTTTTAATCAGTCCTGACACCATTATCCAGACCATGATTAACACTAATTTGGCAGTTTTGAGTGACGGCGTAACTGGATGGGTTGCGATGATTAGCTTTCTAATTGGCGGGCTGATCGCACTGATTAATTTTTCAGGCGGTGCTAAGGCATTCTGTTCAAGCATCAGTGGGTTCTCTAATAATCGCTCCCGCACATTACTCGCATCTTGGGTGATGGGGCTGATCATTTTTATCGATGATTATATGAATGCTTTAGCCGTAAGTTCGACGATGAAGCCTTTAATAGACAAATATCGTATCTCGCGAGAAATGTTTGCCTATGTTGTTGACTCGACAGCCGCTCCAATGTGTGTGTTGGTGCCAATCTCTACGTGGGCAATCTTTCTTATTGGTCTATTTGAGTCACTACAAGTATTCCCTGAAGGACAAGGATTTAGTGGCTACCTCAGTATAATTCCCTACATGTTTTATGCTTGGTTTGCCATTCTTCTGGTACCTCTTGTTAGTAAAGGGTGGATCCCCGTACTCGGTGCCATGAAGGCCGCGGAAAAGAATGCTCAATCCATGGATCGCCCTGTTGAAAAAGCCATTCACGAAAGTCATATTCGACCACGACTCATTAATTTTTTATTACCCCTTGCTGTATTTATGGTCGCGACACTTTACTTTGAAAATGACACGCTTAATGGAGTTGTTGTCGCATTTATCGTCACATTTGCGTTGCTTTGGTTGCAAAAAGCAGGTTCTCTTTCTCACATCACGGAAACGGCCATCGATGGATTTAACACCATGATGCAGCCCGTCTTGATTGTTATTACAGCATTTGTGCTTCAGCGTTTTAACTCGGAGTTGGGCTTCTCCGAATTTATCATCACATCAGTCACGCCATACATGAATGCCGCGTTGCTGCCGGCTATGACTTTTATCATTCTTTCTGCTTTGGCATTTGCCACAGGATCATTTTGGGGAATCTATGCCATTGCTCTCCCTGTTATATTTCCTTTGGCACAGGCATTGGACGCCAACATTCCGCTTACCATTGGTGCGTTTGTTTCCGCCGGAGTCTTTGGTAGCCACGCTTGTTTCTTTGGTGATGCCACGGTTATTACGGCAAAAGGCGCGGGTTGCGAACCCTTCCAACACGCTATTACCCAATTGCCGTATGCACTAATCGCAGCCTTTTTCTCAACCATTCTATTTCTTGTCTTAGCTTAGGAGCACTCAAGATGTTTAACCGTAAAACAGGTTTCTTTTATGATGAGCTTTGTATGTGGCATGACCCAGGTAATCGCGGCATGTTCGACGCCATGGGGCTTTATTTTCAACCTTTTACTTCTTTTGAAAACCCTGAGACAAAACGACGTATAAGAAACCTATTAGAAGTTAGTGGGGTTATAAAAACACTTGAATGTCGAAGTGCTGAGCCTGCAACTGAGGCAGACATACTGAATGTCCATAGTGCCGAGTATATCAAACGCTTGGCTCATGACAGCGAACAAGGCCCCGGAGATGCGGCTTCCCCCAGTAATATCAGCGACGGAGCTCCCTATTCAAAGGGCGCCTATGATATTGCTAAGCTTTCAGCAGGGCTTGCAAAATCAGCCGTAGAGCAAGTTATGAAGGGCGAGCTCAAAAATGCTTACGTACTAACTCGCCCTCCGGGCCATCACGCTAAACGGGATGGCGGCTGTGGCTTTTGTTTGCTAGGCAATATTGCGATTGCGATTGAGTCTGCTAGAACCCAATCCTTAGTCTCCAAGGTAGCGGTTATTGACTGGGACGTGCACCATGGTAATGGGACGCAAGATGCCTTTTACGAGAATGATGAAGTTCTGACCATTTCCATTCACCATGATAATAATTTTCCTTTGGACTCTGGTGCGCACACGGAACGAGGAGCGGGTAAAGGTCATGGTTATAACTTAAATATCCCGCTCCCTGCTGGCAGCGGTATTGGCGCATACATGGCGACGCTTGATCAATTGGTTATACCAGCCCTAGAACGTTTCCAGCCAGATCTAATAGTGGTCGCTTGTGGTTATGATGCGGCAGCATTAGACCCTCTTGGTCCAATGATTTTAGACAGTGAAGCTTATCGAGAGATGATGCTGAAAATAATGGAAGTAGCAGCTAAATTGTGCGAAGACAAGGTAGTCGTGGTGCATGAAGGAGGTTATTCTGAAACCTATGTTCCCATTTGTGCGCTTGCTTTGATAGAAGCAATGAGTGGCCAAACAAGCTCGGTAAAAGACTATGTTGGCGAAGAGATTCGAGCATGGGGACAGCAAGAATTAATGCCACATCAACAAACTTTGCTTAGCGAACTGACACCTTATTTACAAGATATCTAACAAGGTCAGAAAATACTAATTAGTTTTTCTCTGACAAACTAAGCCGGTAAGGTTCCATAATCTTGCCGGCTTAATTAATTGAAACAATAATATTTGTTCGAGCTTCAAGATCTACTCCCCTTCAACAACAATTACAAAACAACTCATTAACTGGTCATATTTTCGCCACATAAACGTCACGACGCTGTCATATTGACGTTCTACTCTGATTAATAAGATAACCAAACCTTATTAGAGCGGAGCACCACTGTGATTCAAGTCGAGCAAATGATTGCCAATAAATCACCTCAGTTTTTCGACAAAAGCCCTCTTATCACTCGCCCGACGTTAAGCGTGTTAAAACGCTTATTCCACGAAAGTGAAGTAAACCAATTCCTGGAAAAAAACGACGGCTGTGTCGGCTTCGAATTTATTGATCGTGTGCTGGATCACTTCAACTTTAGCTATCAAGTCAGTCAAGTTGATCGACGAAACATTCCTGCCAGTGGACGTGTGATGATCATCGCCAATCACCCTCTTGGCGCTTTAGATGGCTTAGCATTACTGCGCTTGATTGGTGAGATTCGACCTGATGTAAAAATCGTCGCGAATGATTTGTTAATGGGGTTTGATGGTTTAAAACAGCTGGTTCTTCCAGTCGATAACCTTGGTGGCAAAACAGCTCGTCAGCAATTAAAAGCCATTATGAGCTGCTTGCACAACGAAGAAGCCGTGATTATTTTCCCGGCTGGTGAAGTGTCGCGTATGTCACCCAGCGGCATCAAAGATCAAAAGTGGAATCAAAACTATTTGAAACTGGCGCAAAAAACCAACAGCCCGTTACTGCCGGTTCATATTGGCGGACGTAACTCCATGTTGTTTTACACTAGCTCGATTTTGTATCGCCCACTGTCTACCATACAGCTAGCAAACGAGATGTTCCGCCAGCGCAATCGTAAAATCCCAATGCAAGTAGGCCAAGCCATTCCCATTCAAGAACTGGCTCAACTGCCTTTAAGTGATAAAGAAAAAAACAAACTGGTGAAACGCCACTTGTACCGAATTGCAAAGGGAAAAAAACCGCTGCTCAAAACCGAAAAGACCGTTGAGCATCCACAAAACAGACAGATGATCAAACAAGAGCTTAAAATCGCTGAGCACCTTGGCAGCACCAAGGATAACAAACAGATTTATCTGTTTGATTACGATCCCATGTCAGTCACTATGAAAGAGATTGGACGTTTACGGGAAGTGGCCTTCCGAAAAGTGGGGGAAGGCACAGGGGAACGCTCTGATTTGGATAAGTTCGATCAGTACTATCGTCACCTGATTCTATGGGACGAAGAAGAACTTGAAATTGTCGGCGCTTATCGCATTGGCGAAGTCGCTCGTTATATGAAATCTGAGACGCCAAACCGTATCTACAGCTCAGAATTGTTCCAATACTCTTGTGATATGGAGCCTTACTTCGAACAAGGGATTGAGTTGGGCCGTAGTTTTATCCAGCCTAAATACTGGGGCAAACGTAGCTTGGATTATTTGTGGTATGGCATTGGTGCTTACTTAGACAGACATCCTGACATACGTTATATGTTCGGCCCAGTGAGTCTCAGTAATAACTACCCACAAGCCGCAAAGGATTTCATTGTTTCATTTTACAAACTCTATTTTGCTGACAACGAACATTTAGCTCGCTCTTTCACCCCTTATCAGGTTAACGCGGAACATTCTGACATTATTTCAGCTATGTTCAGCGGCAATGATTACGAAGAAGATTTTAAAATACTAAAAGAACAACTCAGTCACTTTGGCGCCAGTGTGCCAACTTTATTTAAGCAATACAGTGAGTTGTGTGAGAAGGGAGGGGTTCGCTTCTTAGACTTTGGTGTCGATGCCGACTTTGGTTACTGTGTGGACGGTTTGGTCCTAGTAGACCTAAATACAGTCAAAGAAGCGAAAAATAAACGTTACCGAGGCCACAATGATGGCTCTCACGCCTAGTCAATTATCAGGAATCATGATGATGCCCATGATAGTGATGCTTATGATGTTTATGGGGGTAGTGGTCGTCCTCTCGCTGTTCGGAGCGTTTAAAGACAACCAGATAAACAATCTTAATGACCAGCAACACACTTAATACAATAAGAACGACCATTTGAAGATCCATAAAACACCTCGTTATTTTTGTTGGTGTAACTTCAGTATAGAACACAAGAAGGTTTAAAATGTGAATTTACATCTTGCATTTCTACCAACAGAATAAGCCCAGAAATAGCGCATTCAGTATGGCCTTCGACACTAAAATGGTTCTAAAAATCCGCTCCAAATTCTAGTGCGACGGGCTTTTCGTCTGAAAATTAATGAGTTAGAAAATATGGCGTAGGCTTTGCTTGTATCTTTTTTAACGGACCGATTTAAAAAGCTTTTTACTAGCTGAGTTCAACAACTACCTCGGGCTTTTGCGGTAGCCTTACACATTTGTCTATCAATAGACTACGGAGCTGGAAATGATCGAAAAAACCTACTTAAAAACCAAACCCGAATGCAAAGTAAAATTCGCCTTACCGGCTGAGGTCATTGGCGATGCCAAAACTGTTGCTGTGGTAGGCGATTTTAATAACTGGGACAGCACAGCTAATCCAATGAAAAAACAAAAGTCTGGTGTTTTTGCCTCGACTCTTAACCTAAATATCGAAACCTCTTATCAGTTTCGTTATGTTTTAGATGGGAAAGAGTGGCTAAACGACGACATGGCGGACGCCTATGTCCCAAGCCCAATCAGCTACGACACTAATGGCGTCATTAGTATTTGATAATATTTTGATCCATTAACGTTCACCGATATGCGTCTCTTTTAAAACCTTAAACAGAGACGCTAACCTCTCTTAGCCTCCTGCTTCGCGTACTCTTCTGCTCTCTATTTTCCTTTTTGCAACCATTCAACTCTTTTCAAGATAACGTCATTTTTTGTTCCAAAAATACGAATTCATGGATTCAAGCTGCAATTGACAGTCAAAATCTGTACAATTGTTTTTTATTAAATGCGCATTTAATAAAAAACAAGACGTCAGTGCCCTATTAATGGACACGGCCCCAACCGAAAAGAGGTACAAGATGGCACAACAGCAGCAATACATTCATGGCCGCTACCAAGCATCCACCAGCGGTGAACATTTTGAAACAATTAACCCAGCCAATGGCGAAGTAATTGCGACAATCGAACACGCAGGACAAGCTGAACTTGATGCTGCTGTTGAATCGGCTAAACAAGGCCAAAAAGTATGGGCGGCAATGAGTCCCGTTGAGCGTGGCCGCATCTTGAAAAAAGCTGCCGATCTTTTACGAGAAAGAAACGAAGAGCTTGCTCGCCTAGAAGTACTGGATACCGGCAAGCCCCTTCAAGAAGCCATTGTGGTTGATATCCAAACTGGTGCCGATGTGATCGAGTACTACGCAGGGCTAACCGATAAAATCCAAGGCGATTATCAAGACCTTGGCAATGGCAACTTCTTCTACACACGCCGCGAGCCTCTCGGTATTTGTGCTGGTATTGGTGCATGGAACTACCCGATTCAAATCGCCATGTGGAAATCAGGCCCTGCACTCGCCGCGGGCAATGCAATGATTTTCAAACCGTCAGAAGAAACACCATTAACCGCCTTAAAATTGGCGGAGATCTTCACTGAAGCAGGTTTGCCTGATGGTGTTTTTAACGTCATTCAGGGTGATGCGCGGACAGGCCAATTGATTACCAACCACCCAGACATCGACAAGGTCTCCTTTACTGGCGAAGTCGGCACAGGTAAAAAAGTCATGGCCGCCTCTTCACAGTCGTTGAAACAGGTAACCATGGAACTAGGTGGCAAATCCCCTATGATCATCTTCCCTGATATGCCAGTGGATCAAGCCGTTTCTGCTGCCATGTTGGCTAACTTCTACACCCAAGGGGAAGTCTGCACCAACGGTACTCGCGTATTCGTTCATGCGGACATGCTAGACGCGTTTACCAAAGAACTAAAAGAACGCACTGAAGCTATGATCATTGGAGACCCAATGGACATGGACACACAAGTTGGCGCGCTGATCTCTAAAGATCACATGCAAAAAGTACTGGGTTATATTCAAGCGGCGAAAGACGCGGGTGCCACCCTGCTATGTGGCGGTTACCAAGTAACGGATAACGGCTTAGACAAAGGCGCATTTGTGGCACCAACGGTCTTTACCGATTGCACAGACGACATGCCACAAGTACGTGATGAAATCTTTGGTCCTGTCATGTCCGTACTCAGCTTCACAGATGAAGACGAAGTGGTTGCCCGCGCTAACGATACCAAGCTTGGCTTGGCGGCTGGCGTATTCACCAAAGACTTCGCTCGCGCTCATCGTGTTATCAATCAATTGCAGGCCGGTATTTGCTGGATCAACTCATGGGGCGCTTCACCCGCAGAAATGCCAGTAGGCGGCTACAAACAATCTGGTATCGGTCGTGAAAACGGCATTGAGACTCTGTACCACTACACACAAAACAAAAGTGTGTTTGTTGATCTGAACGACATTGAAAGCCCTTACTAAGCGAAACACAGAGTAAACAGGAGAAGTCATGGCAAACGAAACGTACGATTACATCATTGTCGGCGCTGGCTCTGCTGGCTGCGTGCTAGCCGATCGACTAACCGAAAGTGGCGAACACAAAGTGCTGTTGCTGGAAATGGGTGGCTCAGATAAAAGCATCTTTATCCAGATGCCCACCGCTTTATCTTACCCAATGAATACCGACAAATACGCTTGGCAGTTTCATACGGAAAAAGAACCCGGTCTTGATGGCCGTGAAATGCATTGTCCACGAGGCAAAGTATTGGGCGGTTCTTCGTCTATTAATGGCATGGTGTATGTTCGTGGCCACGCCTGTGATTTCGACCAATGGGAAGAAAATGGTGCCAAAGGTTGGAATTACCAAACCTGTTTACCCTATTTCAAAAAAGCCGAAACATGGAAAGGTGGAGCAGATACCTATCGTGGTGGCGAAGGCCCACTGTCGACCAATAACGGCAACGACATGACCTACAACCCACTTTACCAAGCCTTTATTGACGCGGGTGAACAAGCCGGTTATGGCAAAACGGAAGATTACAATGGCTTCCACCAAGAAGGTTTTGGCCCCATGCACATGACGGTCAAAGATGGCGTGCGAGCTTCTACGTCTAACGCCTACTTACGTCGTGCAATGAAGCGCCCGAACCTAACGCTTAAAACCGGTGTGTTAAGCCATAAAGTCCTCTTTGCAAATGGAAAGGCCGATGGCAAAACCGCCACGGGCATTGAATTCAGTAAAAACGGTCAAACCCAACAAGCCACCGCCAGCAAAGAAGTCATTTTATCGGCTGGCTCCGTTGGTTCGCCACAGTTGTTGCAGCTGTCTGGAGTGGGTCCAAAAGATGTGCTCGAAAAAGCCGGCGTGCCTGTGGTTCATGAATTACCGGGCGTGGGTGAAAACCTACAAGACCACTTGGAAGTCTACTTCCAATACTATTGCAAACAGCCCGTGACGCTAAACAGCAAACTTGGCTTGATCAGCAAAGGCTTGATAGGTACCCGTTGGATGTTATTTAAAACCGGATTGGGTGCGACTAACCACTTTGAATCTTGTGGTTTTATTCGCTCGCGCGCTGGCCTGAAATCCCCCAACATTCAGTATCACTTCTTGCCAGCCGCCATGCGCTACGATGGACAAGCCGCCGTGAAAGGCCATGGTTTCCAAGTGCATGTTGGGCCGAACAAGCCAGAAAGTCGCGGTAAAATTTGGATTGAATCTTCCGATCCCAGTGCTAAGCCGCGAATCTTGTTTAACTACATTACGACGGAACAAGACAAGCAGGACTGGCGCGATACCATCCGCCTAACCCGTGAAGTATTGCAACAGTCCGCGCTAGACGAATACCGTGGTGATGAAATCCAACCGGGCATGAATATCCAGAGCGATGCAGAGATCGACCAATGGGTAAAAGAAAATGTAGAAAGCGCCTATCATCCATCTTGTACTTGTAAGATGGGCGACGATAAGGACCCCATGGCCGTGTTGAACGAACAGTGCCAAGTGCGCGGTTTGCACAATCTACGGGTGGTGGATTCGTCTATCTTCCCGACCATAACCAACGGTAATTTGAATGCACCGACCATCATGGTGGCGGAAAAAGCCGCTGACATGATACTGGGTAAACCAGCCTTGCCGAGCCTAAACGCACCTGTTTGGATTCATCCAGAATTTGAAACGAAACAGCGGTAATCGTAAACCTTACCATTCTTTTAAAGGCCTCTTCGGAGGCCTTTTTTGTATTTCACATGGGACGAACTGCAAAACTGTTTTATCATGAGCAAAAGATATACAGCTTTATAGAAACTTAATTCGCTAAAAAGTTAGAAATGGCACTATTATTGGTACTACTCTAATGCTACATGTTTATTTCATGAGATTTCTGATGAACACTAAGTCAATTAAATTAGACCTTTTCGAGAATAGTCACTCATTTTTTATTGAAGCAATCGAGAAGGCGATTGGTGCAGAAAACGATGTACGTCACTGGCAATTTGCTATCTTGAGCTTAGTTCAATCCTTAGAGCTAACTCTTAAAGTCATGCTAAAAAACATCCATCCTGTCTTAATCTATGAAAATATCGACGCACCTAAAAATACAGTCAGTATTACAAAAGCTATTCAAAGATTAGTAGACCCTAATATAGGTAATATAGTTTTAACCAAACATGAAATAGATGGAATGAACTCTGCTATAAAGTTAAGAAATAATATTACTCACTCTGACTTTGAGCTTTCGATTGATCATGCACAAGCACAATTTCTAAAAGTCCTCCTGCTCTTTATTAAAATACAAAGGGTTCACTTTAACCGTCAAATTGAAGATATACTTCCCAGTGAAGCACATGAAAAGCTTATTGAGATAGAACAATCTAGAGAAGCTCTAGTAAAAAATGCTCTCCAAAGAATTAAAGAGCAAGAAGTCCCAGAAGAAGGAGTTTTGTATTGTCCGAACTGCTTGTCAGAAACTTTTGTTATTCATGATGGTTTTGATAGCTGTTACGCTTGCACATTCTCAGAAAAACTCCAAGAATGCGAAAACTGCAATAACTACTATTTTAGTCACGATATGGTTCCTATCCACCAGCATTTTGAAATCGATTTTACAGAGGGTTTAGCTCACCTACATAACTCATATGGTTACAACTTTAATTATGCCTGTGCAGACTGCGCAATAGAGATTGAAAGAAATATCGAAAATCAAAAAATGGAAGAATACACCGATTCACTTGAAGAAGAATACTACATGCGAAATATCTAGATTTAGAAAAAACACTAAAAAACGCCTGCTAAATCCTAGCAGGCGTTTTCGTTTGGAGGCTTCATTCTATTTCAAGAATGGCTATTTCAATTCAAAGACAGCAAAACCTTTATCATCCAAAGATTGGTAATGCATGTTGTTACTCGCTGCCTCTTTGGCTTTTGGCGAGCTTGTAAACAAGACTTTTGCTTTACCAAACCCAGTGAATGTCCAGTTGCCATCCGCCGCTGGATTAATGGTTTGCTGGCTAAGCAGATAGTTTGCCACCACATCACGGTTTTTATCTGGAGCATCAATCACGATCGTTTCGCCATTCAGATTTGGGAAGTGACCGCCGCCGCCAGCTCGGTAGTTATTGGTCGCCACGAGAAACTCGTCTTTAGCTCTTAATGGCTCACCGTTAAACATGGCCTTAGTAATACGATGGGCATCTTTATTGATTACTTCCCCTTCCCCGTTATAACGAGCAGGCTGTGTCACATCAATTCGATAAGAAATGCCATCGATCACATCAAAGTTATAAGTTGGGAAAGATCCATTCACCAAGTTTTGTGGCTCAGTCGAGTTAGGGTCAATCTGGTTAAACTGCCCAGCCGCCGCTTCTAACCATTCAACCACTTGCGCACCTGTCAATTTCACCACTTTTAAATCGTTAGGGTAAATGTACAAATCACTGACGTTTTTCAGGGCGATATCGCCTTTTGGCACATCTGTGTAATACTCTGGGCCACCACGACCACCGGCTTTAAATGGGGCTGCCGCTGACAATATTGGCAAACCTTCATAAGACGTACCACGAACAATATTTTCTACGTACCACATTTGCGCATTGTTGACGATCTGGATCGAAGGATCATCTTGAACCAAAGCAAAGAAGCTATTGATATCAGAGGTAGACTCACCCACTTTGCGGCGCATATAAGCCAATGTGCCTTCATGCTCGGTTTCAACGGCCTTATTTACGGCAGCATCCGCTTCAACTAACGGAATAGTCTTACGGCCTTCACGACGAGCAATGGCACGTACTTCGGCTTTACCATCAGCGACCTTCCAACCATCACCATCTGGCTCCAGTGTCAGATCAACAACCCCTAGATGAGATCCCCAGAACCCAGGCATAGTAGCAGGCTTACCAAAGACAGTGCCCTTTTCGCCATCAACTCCTTCAAAAGCATCTAATTCTTTATCACCCGGGAAAATTCGATGAGAATGACCAAATAGAATCGCATCGATACCCTCTACTTTTGCAAGATGGTAAGACGCGTTTTCTTCGCCTTTCAAATAAGGCGAATTCATCATGCCACTGTGTGGAATCGCAATAATCACATCCGCGCCTTTGGCTTTCATTTCAGGCACGTATTTATTAGCACTTTCGATAATGTCTTTGGCAATGACTTTATGGGTTAAATTGTCTTTATCCCAAGTCATAATTTGTGGCGGTACAAAACCAATGTAACCGATTTTGACCGTTTGTTGTTTGCCGTCAGAATCGACAAACACTTTGTCTTTAATAATGTAAGGCTGGAAGTACGGCTGATCGTTTGACGCATCATTGTCGCCATCGTCCACATACACATTCGAGTTAATGTATGGGAAATTCGCGCCACTTAAACTTTTCATTAAAAAGTCTAAGCCATAGTTAAACTCGTGATTACCGATATTACCCACATCGTAATCCAACAAGTTCATCGCTTTAAACGCTGGGTGTGTCTCACCAAAACGCAACACTCGACCTTTGGCAACATAATCGCCCAATGGCGTGCCCTGTAATAAGTCACCGTTATCCACCAACACAGAGTTCGTTACTTCGCCACGGGCGGCTTTAATCAAAGTCGCCACACGGGATAAACCCACCGCATCGCTTTGCTTATCGCCGTAGTAATCGTAATCCACCAAATTCATGTGGATATCCGTGGTTTCCATGACTCGCAAGTCAATAGTAGAAGCCTGCGCCATCGCTGCAAACAACAAAGAAGAGGCGAAAATCGACGCACCCTTAGGAACAAAAAACGTCATGCAAATACTCCATTCATACAAACATCTGCTAAATCTAAACACTAACCAAAAAGTCAGCTTTCAATAGTAAGACGATTTTATGCTAAGTTCATGCCTTTTTTATGACAGATCTTGAAAGTCCATAAAGGGGTCAGATCCCTTAAACATCAAAATAAGTGTGAAAACCAACGATAGTCTTATTTTAAAGAGGTCTGACCCCTTTAAATCCGACCTTACAATTGAAAAAACTAACGTTTAAACCAGCGCCAAACAAACAAGACTTTGATGAGCGCAGCCGCGACATAGGTCATGGCGCAGGCGGTGAGGATTTTCTTCACTTTGGGT
The DNA here is from genome assembly GCF_018336975.1 of Marinomonas sp. CT5. NCBI lineage: Bacteria > Pseudomonadati > Pseudomonadota > Gammaproteobacteria > Oceanospirillales > Oceanospirillaceae > Marinomonas > Marinomonas sp. CT5. The sequence continues at coordinate 4,190,603 of NZ_CP025572.1, forward strand.
AGGTCTTCCTGTGGGATGTAGTTACCTTCTCGCAGGATAGGGAGCGCTTTGTTAAAGCTAGCGTCCCATTCTTCTGGCAGTATCGCCAATTGCACAATAACAGCTAACAAACCAGATAGACCAACCACTAAGGCATGCAAAGGCACGGCGTAGGGAATATGCAGCAGCAGGCTCAAGGCTGGCCAACCAAGTAATAAACCCGCGGTAATTCGACGAGCAAAATGTGCCAAGGGCAAATAACGGGAACTTAAATGAGAAATCTTTTGTTTCTTCTCGTGCGCAATGGCGTGCCCTACTTCATGGGCGGCCACAGCAACCGCCGTTAACGATCGTCCATTGAGAACACTCGGACTCAGACGCACCGCATGTTGGCCGAAGTCAAAATGATCATTACCTTCTTGGGTTTGCTCTACTTTTACCTCTGTTAGCTCAAAGCGTTTTACTAAATGAGTCGCCAGTTCGCCCCCCGTTCCCGGCAAGTCTTTACGCTCTATGGCGTAACGTTTAAGGGTAAACTTTACCCATACATTCGGCCCAACCAGCAATAACAAGGCAATGACGATACCAGCAATCCATAACATAACGTTGTCTTTCTACTATCCAAGTTAACAAAAATATACAGCTCAACTTTGACCCTTTTTAGGTTCATCACATACACTGTAAACATATGCCTCAAGTATACGAGCTAGATATGAAAAATCCTTTAGTTGGCCCCATTCTCGCGATCCTAAAAAACCACCCAAATGGTATGAGTGAGTTTGACATACTAAAAGAGCTAAAAAGCCAACTGCCGGAATTTAGCCAGCTTGCAGAGGATCCAAACTTACAGCTATTTCGTCAGCACTTTCTTATTATGAACGCTTTGTACCAATTACAAAGCAGCCTTTGGCAAGAAGATAATTTGCTGCTAAACATCAGCGCTACGCGTATTCACCTTCTTAGTACCACACAATTTAGTATGTCAGAGAGCACCAGTTTAAACGATAGTGTCGATGCCAAGTTAGCGGCCTACTATCTGGACTGGGAAGAATACGAAAAAACCGATGCAGATGAAGTATCCCGCCTTCTTAATAGTTTTTACAAAGGCATCAGCCTATCGGGCAACCGTGATTCGGCACTCAAAACCCTGCAAATTGATAACACTAACCCAACAAAAGCCATCATCAAGCAGCAATACCGAAAACTGGCTCAAAAACATCACCCAGACAGAGGTGGTGACCAAGAAGTCTTCATTGGCCTCAGAGAAGCCTATGAATACTTGATGTTCTAATCGCTTTGATATTGTCAAAGTGTAAAACTATTACTCTATCGTTGCTTTCATTTCTATAAAAACTCAAGATGAACCTCGCTCTTTATTTATGGTCCAAACTCGACCATTTAGTATTTTACCGATTCATTTTATAGACATAGGGCTTATGACTTTTTCTTCTTTGATACGACACTTTTTACCGTCCAAAACACATCGCCGTTTCCTAATTCGCCCAGTCTGCCTGATCTCTTTTACGCTATTAAGTAGCTGTAGTATGAACGAGATAGACAGTTCCAATGACTTCGAAAACAATGGCCGAGACATCACGGCTTTGAAGCGTGATACCCTATATTTAAAAGAAAGTCTGCCGCCCGGTTTACCTCTACCAGATGAAAGTTTCCAGAGCGGATTACAGCAGCAAATAAAGTATTTAAACCGAATTGGTGATAAAGATTTCGTACTTGAAAACACGCAAACCAGTGTGGCCGATCTGAAACTCGTTGCTCAAGAAATCAATAATTGGCTACAAAATCCCGCGCAACAGCCGCAACTGATCGCCCATCAATTGGCCGGACAAGATCAAAGAGGCAACGTACAAATTACCGGATATTACGTACCTGTTATACCTGTTCGACACCTACCTGACGAAGTCTACCGTTACCCGCTCTATCGAAAACCCGCTCACCCGAATGCCGATGGCACCTATCCTTCTCGGGAGGAAATTGATTTTGAAAACGCCTTAGCAGGACAAGGATTAGAAATTGCTTACACGTCCAGTTTGGTGGAAAACTTTTTCTTGCACGTACAAGGCTCTGGCGTAGTCGAATACGAAGATGGTGAGCGCAAGCTGTTGTCTTGGGGTGGAGTAAACGGACACGCTTATCGCAGTCTAGGAAAGGAATTGATCGAGAGAGGTGAAATTGATCGCGCCCATATTTCCGCTCAAAGTATTCGTCAATGGCTGAGTGATCACCCAGATCGTAACCGTGAAATTTTATCCACCAACCCAAGTTACTTATTTTTTAGTGAAGGCCCACAAAGCCCAGTGGGTGCAGCCAATGTCCCATTAACGCCACTTTATTCTGCTGCGGTTGACCCTAATGTCATTCCACTTGGCTCAATTTTGCTCGCTCAAGTTCCGAAATTAGACTCTTATGGCAACTTAATTGGTCATGAGTTTCGTCTCTTGCTTGCCCAAGATAAAGGCGGTGCCATTAAGGGGCCAGGCCATATTGATTGGTATCAGGGCATTGGCGAAGAAGCGCACTTCCATGCAGGTCAGCTCAAGCATTTTGGAAAAGTGTGGTTACTACTGCCACAAAACCCAACGCCGAAAGCACTTATTGCGCAATAAGCTCTTTTTGAAACAAAAACACTATGTAATGCCTATGCACTATAGGCATTACATTATTTGCGAAAAAACATATTCCTCAACGGCTGTAGTGCTGCACCTAATACAGCTGAATCGTCTTCCAATTCACTGACTATCATCTTTGGCCAAACCGAAATATCTTGTGGCGATTTCACCCCTTGTTGTTCTAAAGCCGCCAATAACATACGTGCTAATGGCTTAGGGATTTGTCCTCCTAGAACGATAGCACTAGGATCAATAACACTTCGAAGAGCATTAATAGCGCGTAACAAATGGGGCGTAGTCAGTTGAATCCATTCAGCCAATACGGGCCAATTGGAATCAAATTCATCATTCAGTCTAGCAACTGATGGGACATGAACACCACGACTCGCAAGCATTTCTAACAAGATAGCCAAAGCAGGACGTTTTGGTATTTCGTCCGACGTGTAGATACGACCTATCTCTCCTGCGTTGCCAAAAGCCCCAAAGAAAGGTTCTCCATCAATAACGATACCTCCGCCAAAACCAAAATCAAATGACAAATAGCCAAACGTCTGATATTTCAAACCCGCGCCATGGAAAGCCTCTCCAATCGCACCAGTCGTTGCATTATTTAACAGAATCACAGGCATATTAAGTAAGTGGCTCAGCTCATGCTCTAGGTCAATCTCAGCCCAATCTAACAATGGGTCTGGGGGACGTATATGTCCTTTTTGTTTAACAAAATACCCAGTCATCGCAAAGCCCAAACCAATAATACGTCCTTCAATAAAAGGGTACTCTTGTTGCCATTTGACGACTAATGCGCTTAACCATATTTGTGTTTCCCGACGATTAACTGGCGCAAAAGGGATATTTTCTTGCACCAGTATTTCGCCATTAAAATTCACCAAGCACACCAACATAACATCGGTATTTAATGACACACCTAGGCTAAAAAAAGCATTAGGGGCTAGGTTCACCACTCGACTTGGTTGACCGCGTCCCTGGACGACAGAATCTCCCAATTGCAAATATTCGAGCTCCAACAAACGATCAACAATTCGATGTACCGATTGCTGGGTCAAATTAGTTTGTCTTGTAATGGCCGAGCGAGCAAGGCCTTTTGAGCGCCTCACTATATCTAAAATCATGCGCTCATTAGCCGTTATTTTCGTAGATTCCATTGCATCATTAATCATTCAAATATTCCGGCCTTTCTCTATTTTTTCTCCGCGTTAATTTACCCACTCTCAGATAAAAAAACAAATATTAAACATAAAGTGTAATATTATTGTTATATTAATACTCTATAAGTGTATTAATGTTGTATTGGAAATTTAATCAATGCAGAACGAATACCCATAATTATAAAGAGAAAGAAAGTCATGACTCGCGTACTTATTGACTCGATTAAAGTGAGATTTGGAGATTTTGAAGCATTACATAATGTATCTCTAAACATTGAAAGTGGTTCATTTGTCACCCTACTTGGACCATCTGGATGTGGTAAAACAACGCTGTTAAAAACCATTGCAGGGTTTACCTCTCCTACCTCAGGTAGCATCGTTATTGGTGACAAAGAAGTTCACAACCTACCTCCAGAGAAAAGAGACACGGCCATGTGTTTCCAATCTTATGCTTTGTTCCCACACCTGAGCATAGCAAATAATCTCTTATTTGGTCCTAAACAAAAAAACCTACCAAAAGACGAACAAAAAGTGCTTCTTAATGAAGTGGCAGAGCAAGTATCTCTGACGTCACAACTGGATAAATTACCCACAGAATTATCAGGCGGACAACAACAGCGCGTCGCACTTGGAAGAGCGCTTGCTATTCAGCCTGGAGTCATTTTGTTTGATGAACCACTTTCAAATCTTGATGCAAAATTACGCGATTCTGTTCGCTTCGAAATACGCCAGTTACAGAAAAAACAAAATTTCACTGCCATTTATGTCACCCACGATCAAGCTGAAGCATTAGCCATGTCTGATTTAGTTGTTGTAATGAACCAAGGCGCAATACAGCAAATCGGCTCGCCCCAAGAAATCTATCATAATCCAGTCAATCGCTTTGTTGCGGACTTCATTGGTGCTGCCAATATATTAGCCGCCACGGTTCTTGAACAAACAACAACTGGCTATCGAGTACAAACAGAACTTGGTGAGTTGCTCGTCGAAAGCAAAGGTAAACCTGTTGCTAAACAAACCTATGTATTTTGGCGACCAGAAGACATGACTTTCGACACTCAAGACATCAACAACGTAGAGCTAAAGGTTATTGCCAAAACATTCCTTGGTAATTTGACTGAATTTTTACTTTCGCCTACCACAAGCCATCAGTTAAACATTCGTATTCAATGCCTTGGCTTTCAGCAGCTACAGGAAAAAGAGCAAGCTAGTTGCCATATACCAGCCAATAAGATTCGTTTTCTTGCTGAGGAATCTTAATCATGTCTAAAAATACTTTATTAGCTTATGCACTGCTTATACCCGGATTAGGGTTCGTATTAGTCTTTATTGTGGTCGTGATTTCGATGGCAATAGCCCAATCCGTTGGCTACTTCAATTTTGCTGGAGACAGTAAATTCACCTTGAAGTTTTGGCATGAGATTTTAGCTAACGATCAGTTGTGGCGATCTTTCTTTTATTCTTTAAAAATAGCAACGATCAGTGCCATTTTCTCCATCGCCTTCGCGTACCCTCTCGCGCTGTGGCTAAGGAAACCTTTTTCTGGCTCTCAATTTATTTCCAGCCTACTCAAAGCTCCTTTGCTAGTACATGGTCTTGTTGCGGCATTTTTATATGTCAATTTCATCTCATTTAATGGTTTTCTGAATCTCATTTTTGTTCACCTTGGTTTTGTCAGTCGACCCATTCGTATGCAAAACGACACCTATGGGATAGGCGTTATCATTTTGCAAGTTTGGAAACAAATGCCGTTTGCTCTCTTATTACTAAGCAATGCAGTGCAATCTATTGGTGACGATATTATTAATGCTGCGCGAGATCTCGGTGCAGGCAGCTGGAATCGATTTATAAAAATCATCCTACCACTCACTCTAAGGGCATTACAGGCTGCCTTAATTATCATCTTCATTGGCGCAGTTGGGGACTATTCATTTCAAGCTGTCGCAGGACCCACCAGCGTTAATTCGCTCACTCAGTTTATGCTTCGTATGAAAAATTCCTCAGTAGATGGCTGGCACCTTTCCGCCACTGTCGCCCTATTACTCATGTTAACCGCTCTTGTTGGATCGCTGTTACTCGCTTTTATTACCGAACGCATTGTTAAGTGGGGAGCAAAACGATGAACACGTCTCGAACAAATCAGCTTTTAGTATTATTTATTGTTGGCCTATCCTTGCTGTTATTGGTCATTCCATTTTCTCTCGCCATCCTGTGGTCCTTAGTGGACCCGAGCCATGCTTGGTCGTACCCAGACATATTGCCACCCGTTTTATCCTTTAGACGATGGATAGAAGTGTGGACAACCACATCGCTACCGATCGCGTTAATGAATAGTTATACGCTGGCGCCAACCGTTGCTCTATGCACTATTTTACTCGCGTTACCGACAGCTTTTGCATTTGGACGTCTGGAGTTTCCCGGTAAGGCCGTCGCACAATCACTTACCTTGTTGCCGCTGATGATTCCGAGTTTTGTGGTTGCGCTGTTTTTTTCATCACTGCTAACCGAGCTCGGTATTTACTCACGCTTTTTAGGCATATTAATAGGTCACACTATTCTTTTTATACCGTACGCCATTCGTATTCTGTCGGTTTCATTTTCGCTTATTAGACAAGATATTGTGGATGCTACAAGAGATCTAGGAGGCAACAGTTTGACCGTTTTTCGTACGGCCTATTTGCCGACGTTAAGATCTGGCTTATTCGCTAGCTTCATCATGGTTTTTATCATGAGTATTGAAGAGTTTGCCTTAGCCTTTGTCATCGGGTCACCAGATTTCACCACGGTACCAACGATTCTCTATTCTTACCTCGGCTATAACTTCATTCGTCCGAATGCGGCCGTGGTATCTCTCATTCTTGTTGTGCCCAATGTCTTTTTGATGTTGCTCATAGAGCGTTTTCTCAAAGGCCAAAACACAGCATCAATAACGGGCAAAGGGTAATTCACCCTTAACTGTAACCCTTAAATAACTTCGTGAATGTAAAAGGAAATAATGTATGAAAGCGTTACTGTTATCTCTCACATTAGCTTCAGTCAGCATCATTCCAGCGGCAAATGCAGCTGACTTATCATCTATGTCATGGGAGCAAGTGGTTTCTCAGGCAAAAAGTGAAGGCAAAGTTGTTTGGTACAACTGGTTTTTACAGAATGATTTTCGTCAACAGGTAAAAAGTTTCGAAAAGACCTATGGTATTGAAGTTGTTATTCCTGAAGGCAGCCATGATGCTAATTTGCAAAAATTCTTAGCCAATTCTAATCGTAAAAATGGCGATATTGATGTGCTCTCTCTTGGTGGTGGAGACATCACTAAAGTTAACGCTAAAAAGACCTTGATAGGGCCGTTATCCTCCTTATTACCCAATGCAAATAAGCTCAAATATAAAATAGAAGGTGCGGACTCTAAAGGTTACGGCGTTGCTTATTGGGGGAATCAGACCGGGATTGCTTACAACCCGGCATTCATTAGTAAAGAACAATTACCCCAATCTATTGCCGACTTTGATGCTTACCTATCGAAAAACCCAGAGATGCTAGGTTTTAACACCGTTAACGGTGGCTCAGGACCAGCCTTAATAGAATCAATCACCAAAAACATTGTCACTGATATTCATTATCAAACAGATAAACCAACCAAAACAACAATGACCAAATTACAGCCTGCCTGGGATTGGTTTAATGATAACAGAGATAAGTACATTATTACGGCGTCAAATTCAGACAGCATAACGCGCTTAAACAGTGGTGAGTTTGCCATGGTCGCTACTTGGGAGGATTTTTTAGCTGGCTTACAAAACAAAGGTGAAATTTCAAAAAACATCAAATTTTATATTCCTAAAATAGGCATGCCAGGTGGCGGAAATATCGTCGTCATTCCTAAAAATACTCAACATCCTGCCGCCTCTCTATTATTTGTCAGTTGGCTCACCAGCGCAGCAACTCAAACAGCATTTAATCAAAGGTTTGGCTCTGCACCACAAAACCCAGATGCCGATGACAGCAATGCTTTGATATCAATAGAAGAACGGAAAAATAGTACCGACTGGGCCAACCAGACTCTGAAAGACGCCATCACAAATACTTTCATAAAAGAGGTTACGCTTCACTAAGCTGTCTCGCAAAAACAAAGGCCGTACAACCATGAACGGCCTTAATTAATACATCAAAACTCGTATATAGGTAAAAGAATGTCACAAAATAGTGCAACGTTAGATTTTTCCCTGAAGAATCCCAAAGTCATAGTTATTTCACACCGAGGGGTTTGGCAAAAAGCGCCTGAGAACTCTCTTTTAGCAGTCGATCATGCTATACAAGCAGGCGCTGATATCGTTGAAATTGATACACAAAAATGCTCAACAGGCGAATTCGTCGTCATCCATGATGAAACGTTAGATCGAACAACCAATGGCACAGGACTTGTTTGCGAAACGTCATTAGAGCAGATAAAAGCCTTGCGACTTCGACACAGTGATGGTGGAAAAGAAAATGCCGTTAGTGACTACTCTTTACCCTTACTGTCCGAACTGTTGGAGCATGCAAAAGGTAAGATCATGATCAATATTGATACAAAAAAACCAGAGGAGTTAGCTGAACTTATTAAAGAAGTAGAACAACTAAACATGCAAGACATCGCCATTGTAAAGTCTGATTTCAACACGACTACCGAGACATGGAACTCACTCAATACCAGTATCAAGCATATGCCAATGCTAACGCCTAAAAAAGGGCAACTGATTACAAACCTAAAAGCGTTAGAAACAGCTAAACCTTTTATGATAGAGCTCATACCACAGAATATTGAAGAGTTATGGGAAGCTAAACAGCAATTAGAAAAGATGGATTGCCGTATCTGGATAAATACTTTGGATCTTGTTCCTCCTTTCGACTTCTCCGACTCTAAAGCTGTCGTTAACCCTGAAAGTATTTGGGGAACCCTGATCAATGCAGGAGTTGGTGCGATTCAAACCGACTACCCTAAACAACTCGCTATTTGGCTCGAATCAAAGTCCGTTAAGTAGCAAAATAGGTTTATCAAATCTATTAGATATGGTTCTTAAAATCGCTAATGAAAACGCCGCTCTTTAACTTTAGTATTTAAAATAACGGCGTTTTTTGTTCTTCATAACCTCAACTGTACTATTTTATCTAAAATCACTTAACTTAAAGGACACGGGCAAGTTAATCCGCAATTCCTTTTCTGTAATGCCCTTTGAAAATGCTGGCAAAGGCGTCGAGCGCTTTATCATGTCCAGTACGGCATTATCCAAACGTTTATAGCCTGAACTTTTTTTGATCTTTACATCTGATACAGAGCCATCTGCATGAACAACGAAAGACAAAGAGACAACACCTTCTTCGTTGCGACGACGAGATGCCCTTGGGTAACGTTTATTTTGAGCTAAAACCGATGTTAGCTTTGTGAAATAGTTTACCTTTGCTCCTGGGTTACCTCCACTGGTTACCGCTGCGGCACTTCCTGTTGTCGCTTTTTGCTGTGCAACAGGAGGCGGTGCAACCTTTTTTGGAGTCGCTTTCACGACTGGAGTCTCTTTTTTAGGTTTGGGCTTAGGCTCAGGTTTGGGCTTAGGCTCAGGTTTGGGTTTAGGCTTAGGCTCTGGTTTGGGTTTGGGCTCTGGTTTTTTTACTGCAATTGGTGAAGCTTGCTTAACCTCAACTGGCTCTGGTTCTTTAATGGTTTCCGGTTGAACTTCAGGCTCGACAACAGGTTCTGGTTCTGGTTCTGCTTCTGGTTGTACAACAGGTTCAGGTTCAACTTCCGGTTTAATGTCTTCCTCTTGAACCTCTTCTTCAGGGGGTTCTGTCTCTATAGACTCTTCTACCTCTTTCACTTCTTCCTGAACAACCGAGCTTTCAGTAGAAGCCCCAAGGTCCCCAACCATACCTAAATCAAATTCAATACCTTGCGCCCCCGCAGACTGACTACCAGCCGACGGAGCATAAAATACCGCATAAAAAGCAGCGGCATGAACAGAAATCGCCAAGCCACCAGCAATAATCCAATGACGCTTAGAAATCATTTATTTCCCCGCTCAAGTTGTGTCGCCAAACTCACTTTTGTAAGCCCAGCCAGACGCACCTGATTAAATATTGGACGTAGCTTTTCTAGAGAAATGGCGCCATCAGCTTTGATTTGTACCCAAAAAGTGTCTTTGTTTGATGTAGAAACAAATTGTTGCTCTAAGTAAGCTTGCACATCATCGATAGCAAATAATTTATCATCAACATAAAGGCTATTATCCGTCCCGACCACAATTTCAATATTAGGGTCTGTGGCTGCTCGGTTATCATTAATCGACTGTGGTGGCATAACAGGAATAGGGTCGGCCTTTTTAATTTGCCCCGCTACCATGAAAAAGACCAACATCAAAAACACCACGTTAATCAGTGGTACCATATTGTCATCGTTACTGGCGTTTCTCGCGGCGTATTTTTCCCCTATCTTCATTCGGCCTCCGGCATGGCAAAGGCATTCGCAATAGATACTGTGTTTGCGCCATTCAGCTTTAGTCGGTCCGCAAGATCCATTAAGCTCTGCAAAGACACACCATCTTCCGCTTTGATAATAAAAACACCCTCATTATGTTCAGAAACAAGGCTTTGAAAAGCCGCTTGATCGTTGAAATTGATCGCCTGATCATCGATCCAAACCTGATTGTCATTTTGCTTTAAGGTCAGAATAAGATTGTCTTTTTCTTGCGGCAAACTTTGCTCTTCCGATGAGACAGATAAAGGTGTATCGACTATGCGCCAAGGCACAAAACTAGAGGTCAACATAAAGAACAACAGCAAGATAAACACCACATCAATCAGTGGCGTTAGACTGATGGCATTCTTCCGTTTAGGTTGAGACAAATTAAGCGGCATGCAACAACTCTTCGTCCGCTTTTTTGGCTAGTTGCTTGGCCTGTTTGCTGGTAAACACCTGTGTCACAGCATCATTCATGTTATGAGCAATACGTTCCACTTTGCGTTCTAACCAACTTTGTAATGTGACAACAGGAATCGCTACCGCCAAACCGACTGCCGTGGTTAGCAAGGCCTGCCAAATACCACCGGACAAGACAGAAGGATCCACTTGGCTACCTGCGCCTTCCATTTGCTGAAACGCGGTGATCATACCCAATACTGTACCGAGCAAACCTAGTAGAGGGCTCAAGGTAGCAATGATTTCCAATGGTCGAAGGTAAGAACGAAGTTGGTTTAGTTGATTCATGGCGCGTCGCTCAGCCTCTTCACGAATCAGATCAACTTGTGTATTCCCAGCCAACAAAGCGCGCATGGTGTAAGCCACTAATGCATCGATAGGACGCTTTTCATTAAGTTGCTCCAACGCGTTTTCCGCATCGTTTTCATTACGCCATTGTTCCAAAGCCAAATTACTGGTTTTTAGGCTTTCTGCACGAAGCGAGGAAAGCTGCCACAGTTTTAACAGAACAATGGTCAAGGCGACGACAGAAAATACCATCAGAATCCAAACCACAGGGCCACCAACCTGCAAGAAGTCGACTATTTTCTGCTGAACTGAATCTTCCACGACACTCTCCAATGATTAAAAACAACTTACAAATAGTAGTCATTCTCAACAGCATTTTCAATAAGTAATTACCTAAATAAAAAGACAGTCAAAAAGCTCATGAAGGCAATGAAGAAGAGTAAAAAAAGATAAATGATCATGTTGGATTCAACATGATCATTTTATTTGAAAATATAAGAAAAGCCGCTTATTTACAGCCAGCCACGGTGTTTAAAGTACCAATAAGGTGCAAATGCTGAACAGACCATCAAACCTAACGCGGCAGGATAACCGTAATCAAAGCCCAACTCTGGCATGATTTTAAAGTTCATCCCGTAAATACTGGCAACCAAAGTTGGTGGCAAAAACACCACCGAAGCAATGGAGAAGATCTTGATAATTTTGTTCTGCTCAATATTGATAAAACCTTGCGTTGAATCCATCAAAAAGTTGATTTTATCGAACAGGAAAGTTGTGTGAGACATCAAGGTTTCCACGTCACGCATCACCTCTCGTAACGTTTCTGAATAGTCTTGTCGATTAGGCAAGTGACGCAAAAGAAAAGAAATATTACGCTGCGTATCCATCAGACAAAGACGAATCTTTCCATTACTGTCCTCTAGACGTGCTAATTTTTCGATAATAGTATCCAGCTCTGTTTCATTGTCTTCCAATACTAGATGACTTACGTCTTCCAACTGTCGATGAGAATCTTCTAGCGTATCTGCATGGTTTTCGACTTTATTCTCAAGCAAAGTCACCAGCAGATGAGCCGGTGAGTCGACAACAATGTGGCCTCGACGAGCACGCATTCTCAATAATCGAAAGTCCGCTAACTCGGTCTCGCGAATAGTGATTAATCTGTCTTGTTGCAAGATACAAGCAACCGTTGAGGTCTTATGACGTCCTTCTGTTTGATTTAAAAATAGCGAATGCACATGAATGCCTGCTTGATCGACAAAACAACGTGCAGAAGCTTCGATTTCTTCAACATCATCGGATTCAGGAAGATCCGTTCTTAATAATTCCTTTAACTGCAATCGCTCATCGTCATCGGGTTCTGCAGCATCAATCCAGTTCGCTTCTTTTTGAAGAGTAGTAAAATTCTCATCCTCTTTGGAAATTTCTTGAATTATTCCATTGCGAATTCTAAAAAATCTTAACATGCGACTTCCTCGATATAGTCGGCCTTTATTTCAGCCTGATCACATAATTTGGCACGGCTCACAACCAGTAGAATAAACTCAAGATGTGTGTATTTTATGACGTTGGAATAAGAGTTTATGGTTGCAAGAGTACTTATTGTATCTCACCACCAATAGAAACAGCAGGACAAAAAAAAGCAACTCAGCCTAAACTGAATTGCTTAAAAAGACCTGTCCCTGGGAGGAGATGGTCCACTTCTTATCGAGTTGGATAAGAAACTTTAAATTTCATTGCTAAAACCAAAAAAATCAATGCGCTAGAATTTGATCCAAGAAAACTTTGGCCCGCTCTGTTTTTGGCTTCACGAAAAATTCTTCTGGAGGTGATATCTCAATGACACTGCCCGCTTCCATAAAGACAATTCGATCCGCGAATTCTTTGGCAAAACCCATTTCGTGAGTTACACAAATCATCGTCATGCCGTCTTTTGACAATGAACGCATAATCTCCAACACTTCAGAGATCATTTCGGGATCAAGTGCTGAGGTTGGTTCATCAAATAACATAATGTCAGGAGACATAGTGAGCGCTCTGGCAATAGCAACGCGCTGCTGCTGACCACCGGAAAGTTGGCCTGGATACTTTTGCTCTTGATCACCAATTTTAACTTTATTAAGCAAATCACGCGCAATTTTATTTGCCTCAACCAATGGCATACCCAACACATGACGCAAACCAAAGGTGCAGTTATCTAACACCGTCATATGAGGAAAAAGATTAAAGTGCTGAAACACCATCCCTGTATGACGACGAATTTTCTCGATGTCTTTAACATTGTCACTAATGGTGATATCGCAAATAGTGATATCTCCTTCATCGTGTTGCTCTAAATTATTAAGGCAACGAATCAAGGTAGATTTACCCGAACCAGAAGGTCCACAAATCACAATGGTTTCGCCTTTGGCAACTGCTAAATCGATATCGCGCAGTGCATGATATTTACCGTACCATTTATTAACTTGATCCAGCTTTACTACTGTTTGTTCAGACATAATGCATTCCAATTAATGTTTTGTGCGTTTGATACGTCGCTCTAGATATGCGCCGTACTGTGCAATAGAAAAACAAGCGATAAAGAAAAACGCCGAAATAACAATTGGACCTTCTGCATGAAGGCCAAGCCATTCCGCGTTATGAAAAGTCGCATTAATCGCCCCCATCACTTCTAATAAGCCAAGAATCATCACCAAGGTAGTTTCTTTAAATAAACCAATAAAGTTGGTGATTAGCGCAGGGACTGAATTACGTAATGCTTGCGGCATAACCACATATGCCATCGTTTTCCAGTAGCCACATCCCATCGCATAGGACGCTTCAATTTGACCTTTTGGCACGGCTTGGATCGCACCACGAATGATCTCAGCTTTATATACAGCCGAAACGAAAATCAGCACGAACAAGACTCGGAACAATACGTCGATAGACACACCGCTTGGCAAAAAAAGCTGCAACACTAAAGACGCCATAAACAAGAAGGTAATCACAGGCACCGAGCGAATAATCTCGATGTAGCCAGTGCAAGCCCAGCGCAAGATGGGTAACTGAGATTGTCGACCAAGTGCCAACAAAATAGACACTGGCAAAGATAAGCACATGGCAATAATGCCCAAGAAGAAGGTCAGAGTCAGACCACCCAACGCACTGGTTGAAATGTCTTCAAAGATAAAACCACCTTTAAGCAACAACCAAAGCACAACAGGCAAAACGAGAATATAAGCCACAATCCATTTTTGCGGGATTCGTTGACTAAACAATAAAGGAAAGGCAAAAAGCCCAACAGCAAACGCCGAATTCACTCGCCATTGCTCTGATTCAGGAAAAGGCCCATAGATGTAATAATCCATGTATTGTCGAATCGGAATCCAACACGCTGCTCCCGGTGCGCAATCTGCGCGGTTTGTTCCACTGAAGGTGGCGGAAAAAAACAACCAATCTAAGGCTTTTGGCAACAGTAAACACAAGAGTGCAATAAGAGCCAAAGTAACTACACTGTCTAACCAAGTGTTGAAAAGGTTACGTTTTATCCACACCGTAACTCGACTAAAGCTAAAAGGAACCTCTTTTTTCGCTCTCGCTTCAATTGGTTTGCCAGTGATTTTTTCAATGCTCGCTTGATGATTCATCTTATCGTCCTTTCAACTGCATAGCTTTGTTGAAACGTCCCATAATGGCCGCCAGTATCAGATTCAAAATCCCATAACTCACCATCACAATCACAATGCACTCAATGGCTTGACCTGTAATATTTAAACTACTGCCACCCATGGTGCCCATAATGTCCATAAAGCCAACCACCGAACCTAATGCCGCGGCTTTTAATACGTTGATATAAATAGACGTCATTGGTGGAATAATAGAATGCAGAGCTTGCGGAATAATCACTTTATTCATCACAATATTAGGCCTGACACCAAGCGCTAAACCGGCTTCCATTTGACCTTTTGAAATAGCCAAGATACTGCCTCGAATGACTTCTGAACCATGTGCCGCAGAGTAAGTACTTACTGCAATGATAAGCATTATAAATTCTGGAGGAAGCGTCCAACCATGCTTGAAGTTAAAGCCAACTAATTTAGGTGTGGTAAAGCTAACAACAGGCGTAAATACAAGGCTTGCCAACACCACCAAAACGACTGTCATAAGCAGTACAGAGATAATACGTCGCCCTGTTGTAGAGACTCTTTTTTTGACAAAAAAGCACAAAACAATCCATAACGCAGCAAACACTAAAGACGCCAACAAACCGTAATTCCATTCCACGCTAGGAATAGATAAACCACGATTTGAAAGAAACGACACATCACCAAAATTAAACGCCTGACGCACACTTGGCAGCATCAGCGACAAGGTATACCAAACTGAAATATGAACCAAAATAGGTACGTTACGAACATATTCAACAAGGCAAAGAGATACTTTAGACAATAAGAAATTCTGCGACAAACGCATAACAGCCAAACACAAAGCCATTACAGTCGTTAATAAGATAGCTACAACAGCAAACGCAATCGTATTGACCATACCGGCTGCCCACGCCATTAAATGCGTAGAGGTTTTTGGATCGTAGTGAATCAAGCTATAGCTAATATCATAGCCTGCTCGCTGAAAAAGAAAGTCAAAGCCGCTAGTCAAACCCGCATCGCGCATATTGGTCGCAGCATTTAGGGCAAGATAGGTAATTCCAAAACAAATGACTGCAAAAAATATGAGCTGTATCAGAGTGTCTCGAACTTTTCGGTTATATAAAAAAGAATGCATAAACAACTGCCATAGATGGTGCTTACAAGTAGAGCTTTCAAACGCTAATGACAATGAAAAGCCAGCTTGCATAGAGCAAACTGGCTCAAATTATGATTAACGGAACGGGTAGGCGTATAACAGACCGCCTTTGGTATAAATGTTATTTAAGCCGCGATCAAACTTAAGCGCGGAATCCTTACCTAAGTTACGGTCAAAGATTTCGCCGTAGTTACCTACTGCTTTAATGGCGTTGTAAGCCCATTTATCATCCAAGCCAAAGTTCTTACCTAAACTACCTTCAGTGCCAAGTAAGCGCATAACATCAGGTTTTGTGCTTTTTAGTTTTTCATCGACATTACTTTGAGTAACGCCCTGCTCTTCTGCTTCAATCAATGCCATTGCCGTCCAAGTGACGACTTGACGCCATTCATCATTGCCTTGTTTGACATAAGCACCAAGTGGTTCTTTAGAAATACGCTCAGGTAAAATAACGTTTGCCGATGGATCTGGCATACCTTGGCGATCGGCTGCCAGTGCTGAAGCATCATTGGTCACTGCATCACAACGATTCGCTAGATAAGCAGCGGTAGATTCTGCGCTACCCTCTACGATGAGTGCTTTATAACTTAAGCCACGCGACTCGAAATAGTCGTTAATGTTTTTCTCGCTCGTCGTACCTGGATAAGTACAAATAGTCGCGCCGTCTAATTCTTCAATAGAATTCACACCTAATTCTTTTTTAACCATCAAGGCTTGGCCGTCATAGAACCAAGGTGTGGTGACATCAACACCATTCAAACCATCACGTGTTGCGGTGAAAGTGGTAGAACGCGCCAACATATCAATTTCATCTGTCACTAATGCCGTCAAACGGTTACGCGAGTTCATTGTAATGAACTCAACTTTAGAGGCATCACCAAATACAGCTGCAGCAACAGCTTTACAAAGTTCAACATCCAATCCCGTCCAATTACCTTTTGTATCAGGCGTTGAAAAACCCGCTTTACCAGGATGAATACCGCACTTCATGACCCCACGTGCTTTTACTTCTTCTAGCTTGTCCGCTGCGTAAACCGAAGCACTAGCGGATAAAAACCCAGCACCAATGATCGCAGTCGCAATTAGTTTTTTCATTGTTGTAATCCTATATTGAGTTCCGATGTGACAAATAAAGAATACTTTGGATACATATCAATAGTCAATAATGAATAAATGGATACATAAATTCAAGTAAATTACAGAATTTAGAACATACATAATTCAAAATAAGATAAGGCTAAGCCCAAATAAGGAGCATAGGTACAAGAAATTTGGTAGACGAATAACAATGCCTTCCTAAGGAAAATCCCTAAGAAGACTATTGAAAAGACCATCGAGAAAATACATGCTGTTAATACTGGAAGGTTTAAAGTGAAGCGGTTTGACGACGTTTTAATTGCTGTGCTTTTAACTGTTCGGCCAGTGCATAAGCACTCATCATGATATGGCTTTCCAGCGCGTAACAAGCACCTTCTATGTCTTGGCGTTCACATCGATCTATCAATTCATCGTGTTCGCGCAATGAGCGCGGCGCATTACGGTGACTCAAAATAAAAGACTTTAAGCGCGCGTAATGGCGATGATGCAGGTCTTTGATCACATTTTGCATCAAAGGACGATTGGCTGGTTTATATAAGACTTCATGGAACAGATAGTTCAATGGCGTCCACTCTTCAGGTGCGCATTTTTTCAGACTTTCATTGATTTCACGGGCTTTTGCAATATCTTCAGTGCCCATTAAAGGAATCGATAATTCTAGCAATTTTACTTCAATTAAAGCTCTAAGCTCACATTTTTCAAGGAAACTTTCCGGGGAAATTGTTGTAACCGTTGCCCTGCCTGTATCACGAATTTCAACCAACTCTTCTCCTGCCAATATCTGCAAGGCTTCGCGCACTGGTGTGCGGCTAACTTGATAAGTACTGGCAATATCCACTTGCGAAAGCGCCATACCTTCAGGATAAGTCCCGTCCAATATCTTAGATCGTATGTCTTCCGTAACTGACAGTACTGCTTTTTGCTTGTTATTTTCGCTCATGAAAGCCTATCTAATTGAGATTAATGAAGTTTCTGAATAAAACCGCATAAAATACGCACAAGATTTTAACATAGAGTCGTTATATCTGCGACTGTAGACAAGAGAAATATAGACGATAGCAACTTGATTAATGTACCCATTTAATATAAAAATACCAACAAAATGTATCCATTATGGTCTTATATATGTTCACTCTCGTCAAAAATGCAAATGTGTATGCACCTGAGGCACTTGGTATCAAAGATATTTTGATCGCTGCGGGCAAAATTTTAAAGATAGAAAGCAAGATTGATATCACAGGCATCGCTGATATCAATATTATTGATGCACAAGAACAAACACTCATCCCTGGTTTTGTCGATGGTCATGTACACTTGATCGGTGGCGGTGGCGAAGGCGGTTATCACACTCGTACGCCCGAAGTGCTACTCAGTCATTTAACACGAGCAGGCATTACCACGGTTGTTGGTTTATTGGGAACAGACAGTGCAACGCGCCACAATGAAAGCCTGTACGCTAAAACAAAAGCCCTGACTACCGAAGGTGTAAGCGCCTATATGTTTACTGGCGGCTACAAGGTTCCAACCGAAACAATTACTCAATCAATTCAGCGAGATATTGTTTTTATTGACCGAGTCATTGGCTTAAAAACCGCACTTTCCGACCATCGTTCTTCACAACCAACAATCGAAGAACTATCTCGCATGGCTTCAGAAGCCCGCGTTGCGGGTCTTATTTCTGGAAAGTGTGGTCGCGTTGTCGTACATCTTGGCAATTCCCAGAAAGGCTTTGGGCCGCTGTTTGAGGTAGTAGAACAGTCTGACATTCCAGTTTCTCAGTTCATCCCGACTCACGTCAATCGCACCGAATTACTGGCAGATCAAGGTATGGAATGGTTGAAGCAAGGTGGTTTTGTTGATTTGACCGCTGGCATTAACCCAGACAAAGGTGCGACAGGCAGCGTTAAAGCATCCACGTTTCTCACTCGCTGCAAAGCACAAAACATTGATACTAGCCGAGTTTGCATTAGCTCTGACGGTAATGGCTCTGTGCCGATATTCAATGAAAAACGCGAGCTAATTGGTCTAAAAGTAGCGGGATTTGGCTCTTTACTCTATCAGCTAAAAGAAATGATTCAGGTCGGAAGTATGTCGATCACTGACGCGGTTATTCCTTTCACTCAAGCACCAGCTCAATGCCTAGGATTGGCAAATGACAAAGGCGAAATATCGCTCGGAAAAGACGCTGACTTCTTAATTCTTGATGGAAACCTCGATATACAACACACCTTTGCGAAAGGTGTTTGCCATGTAAAAGATGGCGTAACGCAAATAAAAGGCACATTTGAGGACTAAACAAAAAAACTCCTTGCTCTATTTTGAGAGCAAGGAGTCTCCTACTTCCCCTCAGTGCGGTTCTTTTTTGCGGCCGCTAAGTGAGGAGCAGCAATCAATTCTTTGATCAAAGTAAACACATTGCCTTTACTCACTTCCGCCTCAAAGCTGTCTTGCATAATGCCAAGGTCTTTACGCAAGTGATGAGATAATGCGCTGAGTTTTTTGCGAGTCGTATAACGTTGTAAACAACTAGAAATGTGTTGGAATAACGCAATGATGATCATATCAACCTCATTTACTAAATTAGGTGAGTGAGAGAACAATGTTAAGTGCATTTACACCAACCGAACAGACGCAGACAGATCATTAAAAAGACATACAGATAACAATACAGATCATCTGTATTGTTATTTTTCACCCATTCTGTATGCCTTAAACATTAAAAATAAACCGATAAGCCACATAGAAGAGTAAACAGGCCATCACACGATTAATCCAAGCCATCACCTTGGGGTTCATTGCCGCTTTTTTAAGACGCGCCCCCGCCAACAAATACACACTCGGTGCGCCACAAGCCATAATAGAAAGCCCCAATGACCAAAGTGCTATCTGTCCACCTTCAACATGCGCTCGCGGAAACTGTACAGTCACAATGGGCACGATGGCGACCAGCGATTTGGGGTTACAAAGCTGTAATACCATCCCCGATTTAAAACTCACCGACGTTTCTTTGGCTGTAGACGACTCTTTTTGGAAGCTCGCTTTAAGGATTTTTACGCCAAGGTAGGCAATATACATTCCGCCTACAACAGCAATAACCGATTGATATTCTTTAGGAATAATCTCACTACCAAGATAGCCGATCAGTAAAAATAAGATCAACATAGCAACCCCCACACCAACGCAATACAGAAAAGCACGCCAACCTTGGCCATTGATGCCAGCAAAAAGCGCGAGCATATTGGCCGGACCAGGACTGTACATAACCCCAAAGGCGTAGATGATGATTGCGAGCATAGGAATCCCTCAAATAATAATTTGATAAAAATTAGAAACAGGTAAAGGTGTGTCGACTAACTGCGCAGCAAAGTACGCCTGAATTGATAAGGTGTGAGCCCAAACATGGGCTTAAAACGCCGATTAAAGTAACTCAAATCGGTAAAACCAAAAGCAAAGGCCACATCAGCCAATGGCATCCCCAGTTCCAATGCTTCTCTGGCACGGTTAATTCGATAGTTTTGCCAATACTGATGGGGCGTCATCCCAAAATAATCCCGAAAGCAACGCAACAAATGGTATTTCGACATATGCGCCACTTGGCTTAATTCATCGAGGGAGAACTCCTCACTAACATGGGCATGCAAATAGTCTCGGACTCGCTCAAAAACAGGGTCTTTCACCCGTCGTTTCGCTTCCATCACCACTCCTTTTCGGCGCGCCAAATATTCGGCAAATTCAAACAGCACAGACGAATATTCGAGCGCAGATGACATGTCGCTTTCAACCAAAGCAGCCAAACGCAAAATATGATGTTTTAACATGGGGTCACTTTGCACCGGATGCTCGATGCGAACGTCCTTAGCTCTACGCACGCCAGCGCTTTCCAGCATGGGATTTAACTGGCCAGGATGAATGTACAACATTTTGTAGTGAAGCGGATCGTCAGCCCCAGAACGACCGTCGTGGGCGTCCTCTGGATTAAACACAATCACATTGCCAGAATAACTTTTATGATGTTCGCCTAAAGTAAAAAAATCCTGACGGCCCGATAATGTCACCCCAAAAGAAAACTCCTCATGGGCATGAGTACCATAGGAAAAATCGCTCATAGAGGCTTCCAGCAACATCACCTCATCGAGGGCCGCACTTTTAGCAAACTGAAACCGATTTTCTGCCGACATCACAAGCCTCTCTAAACTCGCCCAATCCATAACAATAGACTAACCAATCACAAACAGAAAAGATTGGACGATATTGCGAAATACGCTTTCTTAACTCACTTTTTGTTTAGCCACGACCAACGCACCATGACGTTCAGAAAGCGCTAAAACAACAACGGATGACATTAAAATAATGACACCAAACACCGCGATAGGCGTCAGTGTCTCGCCCAAAAATAGCACGGCAATCAGCGCAGCAGTGACAGGCTCAATAAGAACCATCACCGATGCCGTTGTGGCTCGGACAGAAGAAAGACCTGCATTGAATAGTATATAGGCGGCAGCAGTCGGCACCACACCTAGATAACTGAGAAAAACCACACTCTGAAAAATAGTGCCTGAGCGAGAAGTTAGCCCCTCAAATAAGGCAAATGGCAGCAGACAAAGGGTTCCGATAACGATGCCAAAAAAGGTCACATTAAACTGATCAATATAAGCATACCGTCCCATCGCTCTGGTAATAAGCGTCACACAGGCGTAACAAATAGAAGATAGGAAAGCAAAAGCCAATCCTAATAGTGAATGAGATCCAATCTCTCCGCCACCCGTCAACAAAGCAAGGCCAAAAATAGCAAAGGCGATGATCAGTGCACCCGACCAGCCGATTCGTTCACCCATTGTCAGATAAGAACCGATAGCCATCAAAATTGGTCCCAACCCTAACGTCACTATGGTGGCCACTGCTAAACCGCTATATTGTACTGCGGCAAAATAAGCGGTCTGGTAAATCGCTAAGCCCATACCAATAACTACCATCCGCCCCCAGCGTTCACGAATGAAAGCGCCCATGGCACGTCTTTTCTCTTTCGAGTTCATAATAACTGCCACAATAGCAAGAACGAACATACCAATGGCGAAGCGCCAAAACGACACAGCAACTGGCCCAAGCCCATTGCGATAGAGAATGGCCGCGACAGCCCCACCCGTACCCCACGCAATGGCGGCAAAGGACACATAGAGCAAGCCTCGACTCACCGATAAAGTCGAAGAACCCGCTTTTACACCTGCCGCTTCAGAAACCATGTTAACCCCTCCGTTTGTTGATACCTTTTGTCTTGCAGCAAGCGTCGCTCAGTTATATAAAAGAGTAAAACGTATAATTTACTAATCAATCATTCGAAAAACGAATAGGTGATATTGATGAATTACCCTGACTTACAAATAAGCTGGTTAAGAACCTTTGTGGCGGTGGTCGATACGGGGTCTTTATCCGCCGCCGCGCCTTTAGTGCATCGTTCTCAATCCGCCGTCAGCATGCATATCAAAAAGTTAGAAGACATTATTGGTACGGCTATTTTATCCAGAGGGCCTCGCCATTTAGAGGTCACATCCAAAGGCATTGAATTACTCACTTACTCACGACGCATGCTCGAATTACAGTCTGAGGGCTATGACGCCCTGTTTGGCAAACAATTGACGGGACTCATTCGCATCGGTGTTCCAGATGACTATGCCATGTACCTAGCCCCCATATTACGACACTTTACTAGCCGTTATATGGGCGTAGAAATCGAATTAACCTGTGAGCAATCCACCTCTCTTATTCCACGTATCAAGAACAACGAACTGGATATCGCACTAATCTCTCGCGACAAACCAGAACATGGCGAGTTACTTTTTCACGAGCCACTCGTTTGGGTGGGGGCTTCAAAATACGAAGTGTGGCGGCGCAATCCTCTACCTATTGCGGTCTACGAAGCAGGCAGCATGGCGCAAATGGAAACATTGTCGGCCTTAAATAAGGCTAACAAAGCGTATCGCATCGTCTATAAAAGCTCAGGGCTTGCAGGCCAGCTTACCGCCGTGGAAAGTGGATTAGCCGTCGCCGCCTTGACTCGTTGCAGTGTTCCTACCGAGTTGCAAGTCTTACAAAACTTACCCGCGGAATATGACTTACCTAAATTGACAGCAATGGACGTGGCTGTCTTTCGTAGCAAACGCTCACAAAAATCAGCAGCGGTGGATGAGATGTATGAGCAAATAGTTCAGGCTTTGAAAGTAGACATTTAGCCTTTCTCAAAGTATTGCAATCAAATCAAAAAACTAGAGAATTTAAAACTTCTTACATAACCACACTGGTAATCGAGCAACGACTTCTTGTAGAAACCGTGAATAGGGCGTTTTGGCTCTTCCTCTCTTCCCCATTGATTAGCCTGATAAATCCCCCTGTTTCCCCAATTCTCAAGTGACCGCTCTCTTTAAGATTTAAGACTAATTCATAGCTTAATAGGAATAGATTATGTCTGAACTAGTTCTTTTATCATCCGTTGGTATTGGTGGAGAAAATAAAACAGAAGATGTATTAAACATACAAAAAGCCCTAAATGCCATTCAAGAAAAAATTGGTCTTAATGAACCTTTAGCCGAAGACGGAGAGCTTGGTGCGGATGAAAGTGCATCAAAAACCTGCCATGCCATAGCACTTATGCAAGAAAAGATTCTAGGTTTTAAAAACCCAGATAGTCTCATCAGTTGCAATGGAAAAACTCACCAAGCGTTAAACAAAGCCATTCAAAAACCCTCTTCTACATTAGATTTGTTCTTACCAAAAATTGTGCCAGAAAAAGGCTTAAAGAACGAAGATTATCATGATGCGGCAGCGCTATTAAATTGCGAAGTAGCGGCCATTAAAGCCGTTTCTGAAGTGGAATCATCAGGCAGCGGTTACTTCGATAATGATGCGCCTTGTATCTTGTTCGAAGCCCATCAGTTTTCAAAATACAGTGACCATCGCTTTGATGAATCTCACCCCGAGATCTCATCTGCAAAATGGGATCGCTCTTTGTATATTGGCGGTGAAAAAGAATATGTGCGCCTACAAGCAGCCATGAAACTTGACCGTACTGCCGCACTCAAATCAGCTTCTTTTGGACGCTATCAAATCATGGGCTTCAACCACCAAGCCGCAGGCTATGACGACGTCGAATCCTTTGTCAGAGATATGTTTTTGGCAGAACGACATCACCTCATAGCATTTGTCCATTTCATCAAATCAAACAGTCGACTACTCGAAGCGATCCAAAACTTAGATTGGGCGACCTTCGCACGTTATTACAACGGCCCGAGCTATGCCGAGAATCACTACGATGAAAAGTTAGAAAGTGCTTACAACAAACACTGCTAACACCTGAATAAATAACCAATACGATGGATCCAAAAGGATTGTCTACAAGGAAAGATCATGTCGATTAAAACCATGAACGAAATGATACGAAAACATGTAAAGGCGATTAGCCTTTCTATCTTAGGTATTTTATCTGCTGCCATCATTCCCATTTGGCAAATTTATTTCGTGGAGCAGCCGGATGTTCATATCGAAATAACAGAGATCCGTCGTATTAATTCAAGTGACTTTAAAGTGCCACTTTCAACGGATGAGCTGCAACTGCTTAAACCTTATTTGGATGAGGATCTCTTCTATACATTTGATAAAAACGGCAACCGGGCTGACAAAATAAACTATCCTGAATTTTCAATAGAAACCATTAATGCTGCCTTCAATAAAGCCAAGATGGACATTAAGAATATTACCGAAACCAAGTCTATATTAAGTAAGCATATTGCTACAATAAACAAGTATTTGAACCCAAAGGATAAAGCACACTTATTGATCGAATTTCGGGTAGGAGAAATAAAAGACTGGTCTCTACGAAATTATATTGATGATGACGAAGCAAGATATTACGAAAAACAAGTATTAAGAATTACTCGTGATTATGCTGATATGCACTTTCAAAAAGGCAAAGGGGCTCCAATTAATACAGATGCCTTAAACTTTCTACTATCTGATGTTAAAGAAGACTTAATTGAAGTCATTTCAGAAAATGAAATTCGTGTAGAAAAACTAAGAGATAATATTCAAGCCATCGACACCCAAATAACCAAATTAAAAAAAGAACAAAGAGACATTTACAGCTTCTTTGATGTCAGTGTTGTCGCAACGAACAATGGACGGGCAAGCGCTTCTCTCAGACCTGTCGCCTTACTTAGAGTTAATATTAGTAAAGACAACTATGTCAACTTAAAACTAGACATGGATGATTACCAAGATCAATCAAACCTTCCTGAAGGCTCTACTAAGATATTACATTATCAATCAAAAATTTTACATGATATTCCCTCGGAGGACCGCATTATGGTTAATACCTTTTGGGGAAGTACAGGTAGAGCAAGTGTCTTAAGCCTAGACACAAAACAAAATATTTATATATCAAACACCATTGCTTTTGCTGATAACAGCAACCAAAAAGTCATGTTTGATAAATTAAAAGAATCAGCCAACTCACTATAAATATATATTAAAAAAACACTTAAACCAAAAGGAAAAAATCATGTCTTTTTTCAATAAAAACCTACATAAAGAACTCTCCGAATTGCTCAATTCATTCACATCCTGCTTGCCAGTAACACGACAGAAAGCCGGTGAATACTGGAAAAAACTCAATAAAATACAGGCTTTAAGCCAAGTTCAAATTGAAGATATTGACTTTAAAGGCAACCCGACGCCTAAAGATGAGTCCGTAACTATTCGAAATTACAGTGACTTGGCGATAGACATTAGCGGCTGGCGAATTCAGGCAGGATCACCAAAGCAAGTTTATATTTTTCCTGATAGCAGCGTCTTTGCACCCAACGACACTATTTGCATAGACACAGCTGGCAATACCGAGCATAGCTTTAATACAAATAGACCGATTTGGAATAATCGAGGCGATACCGGAACCTTGTTTGATGATGAAGGACGCACTGTTTCAATCCTATCTTATGGTGACAATGCAAATAGCAAAACAATCGTTAGTTATATGAATTTCAATGGTAAGGAATTTCGTAATGAAGGTGATGAATTTGTCGAGATAAGCAATATCTCTAATGAAGATGTAATGCTATCTGGTTGGCGTTTAGAAGCATTGACAAACAATCATATTTTTCATTTCCCAGAAGACACTAAGCTAGAGGCTTATTCATCTCTAAGAATTTATACCAACAAAGCCAATTTAGAACAAAACGAGTACAGTTTTAACAGCCCCAAAGCCATTTGGAACAATTCTCAGGGTGGATGCAGACTCATCAATTACCTAGATAACGAAGTATCCTGTTACCACTACTAATTACAAACATAACCATTAATTAAGAGAAAAATCCCGTGGCAAACGATGCATCAATAAAAGCAACATCGTCCAATAAAGAGCTTACTATGCTTGCTGAAGATGGCCGCCGACTCTTGCAATATGTCGCGCGTCACGGGAACTTAACGATCAATAACGATATAGCAAAAGGCATCATCAGTGTCAGCGCTAAAGTCGATAATAATAGCTGGACAATCAGCGACGAAATCCAACTCATACATTGCTATGACCGACTCGCTCGTCAAGTTTATCCAGTGACAATAGAAAGTATTAAAGCGGTTGTACCTGATAAAATCAGCGGAAAACTCTCCCACCCAACAGCGTCAAAAACCATTACATGGTATCGCTATTATACGGTGCTGACCCTCATATTCTTACTGGCTATCCAGATGTTTTATCTATTTGGTTATACATTAATTCAAACATTAGCCGATTATTCTCCCCCCATCACCAATTCGATTCCGGTTGAAATTGAAGCGAACTACCTATTATTAAAAGACTGGAACCATATATGGATGCTTGGGCAGGAACTAGAATTAAAAAGAGTATCTGTCGATAATACATCAGACAGTGATCTTGGCATTGCATTTTCAACGAACCTAATTGCCGCACAATCCTTTGTGCAAATGCTGCAGAACTACCTACTCCCCCTTATTTATGGGTTATTAGGCGCATTAATTTTCGTTCTTCGGACATTATTACAACAGGTGCGTAACCTGACTTATACATCCAGTAGAGAAATAGGCTATCGTTTACGATTAACACTAGGCTGCCTGGCAGGAATGATTACGGGTTGGTTTCTTAAACCTAATATGGGCGAAATGGCACTATCCCCAATGGCCCTCGCCTTTTTAGCAGGTTACAGCATTGAAGTGTTATTCACTATACTTGATAAGTTGATTGACAGTATCCGCCGACAGTCCGCTCCCTCCAATAACACGAATATTAAGGATCAATCTTCTTAGTTGCTTTCTTGGCCGCTTCTTCTATAAAGGTTTTAGCAAGTTTCAATAACATATCTTGAGTATCATCACTCAAATCTTTTAAGGTCAGCTTCCCTTGTAACACCATATTGAGCGTCATATTTACCTTAGTTAATTGCTTAAACTGATCTGGTGTTAATTTTGGTTTCTGAGGTTTTGGTTTAAGCGTTTTTTGAGCAATTTTAAGCGCTTTCTTAATATCTTTCATAATTCCCCCTTTGACCACAGCACTGATCAAATAAAATTCATTCAAATCTTTAATAAAGATAAAAAATATAATTAAAGATAAATAATATCTTGGGGAAAATAGCATGAGTTAACCTGAGTTTTTCATATGCATCTTAAAGTACTATTTAAATCTCATTTAATATTATTCATAGGACTATTATGAAAAGATTAATTATTACTCACTTTCTTCTTCTCTGCCTTTTTCTAACGTCAGGTTGTGCCGTAGAAATGATTTCTCCCTATGACGACAAGACGGTGGAGCAGATGGAAAGAATTGATCAAAAAATTGATCACTTCTATTTGATTTTACAGTCAGTACCAGAAAAAGACCGGAGTTTTACTCACTATTCTTCGGCCTACTTGGATATTGATGTGCAAATACGAAGTCTAGAACGACGCCAGGAAGTACGAGAAAAAAACGAAGAAACCTTAAAACAAACGAGAATATTAGCTTCTTTATGGAAGCAAGACATGGCAATACATAAAAAACAAAACTCGATATCCGATTTTATGATTAAACGAAGAATGAGCCAATATCAACGTTTAATGAACACTATGATCGTAGGCGAACTTGCTAAAAGACAATAGGAGATATAACCATGAACCCCACATTTGATCATCTCGTTGCGACAACACTCGATAAATTAGAAGACTCCTCCCTAAAAAATACTTTAGGTGAGGCTTTAAAAGAAAGTTTGGAAAAACAACAAACATCATTTCAAAACTTGCTTGTAGCAAAAGAGCAAAATCTTATTTCTCAAGAAGAGTTCGATATCGAAATGGAAAGAGAAAAGGCGATCTTAGAAGCCGAAATGTTAACCAAACAAATTGCAGCAAAAGCGGTTATTCAAAAACTCGTCAATGATGCTATTAGTTCCCTTACAAAAGGCCTTATCTAACCATCATGACATAGCGCTCTGGCAAATAGTTAGCATAGTCAACTATGGTATAAAAACGCCCTATAGAAGTAAGCGCGTAGCTTACTTCTATATTTTCTTAGAGAATCATTATGAAAAAGCCAAAACGTCGATTTATAAGAGTAATTTATAGATATCGAATTATATCGAAACCAGTACACCAAAAAAGTGTACCTAACAAAAAAGGTATGAGTGCAACGGAGGATCAAACAAAAGCTCAGAACACAGCCCCGTCTGCAAAAACGACGAGTGAGCAATCTAGCACTCTGGCCACGTTCGATTATCGCTGTAATCCATACCAGCAATTTATCGATAATTTATCACTTAGCTTAAGCAATTTACCGCTAGAAGTATTCACAGGGTCAACACCCCAAACAGATCCTGATGGCCAAGAAAAAGGCAGTGAACCCAATATTACTGTCGAAGAAAAAACAATACACACAGAAAAGCAAAGTGTTACCGCTGAAGAAAAAACAACCTCAAAAGAAAAACAAAGTGTTACTGCCGAAGAAAGCGCAAGAGCAGAAAGAACAGAAACAGCGAACGACTCTAACAGCACCATTAACGCCACCAGCGATACAAACGACATTGCCCCTGCTGTGCAAGACACTGTCACCGCTTCCATTTCGCATGAAGCCCCTACCACCACAAGCCAAACCAGTCCAAATTTACGCTATTTAACCGGTATTCCTTCGTGTTTTCTTGCCTCAAGACCCACAGACCAAAATCACTACGAAAAAGAAACTGAAAGAAAGCAATAAACCGCCCACTGCCAGTAACATTAAAGAGACTCTTCAAACCCATATTTGATGGAATATTGAAAATTAATAAAACACATCACATCGAATAATCTATTTCCCTGCTTTTATAAATAGCTCCTCCGAGTAACCAACAGCAAAGCTTTATATCCTGCCAACGTCACTATCTAAGAGTCACTATCTAACAGGAGAACTCCATGAGTCAGCTATTATTTCGTTTATGTGAAGCGTCAGACGGACGTAAATTTGCATTCCTTACCGACCAACCCAATGTCGAAGACATGTTCGACAGTGGCTACAAAGTCGCCTATAAATATCGCGATCAATCAAACGGCGTAGAGCTGCTCGCCCGTTGGCGTAGCTCTTACATGGTAAAATCTGCAGAATTTGAAAAGTTGCCAGAAGAAGACGAGCTTCCGGACGACCTACAAAACGCGTTCAATGTTTTAATGTCGAGCTTAATCAAAGGCGTCGATATCTTTTTCTGCGACTATAATTTGGCCATTTCAGCAAACCGCCCAATCTGCAACGATGTGCTAGATAAATACCGTTCAACCGATTTCGTGCTTTTCTCATGTGAGGAGATGATCGGCAACGACCCAAGAACTCAACCTTACACCGTATCTTATTCCGAACCTCGATACCCAAACAGCAGTAATACCGGAAGACAGCACCGTATCTATAGTAAAACGGATTCCTTTGCATTCTGTCAGGCCCTTTACGCCATCATCATTCAACGGGAAAAAGACGATTTAACAGGCGGACACATTCGTACTGAAATCGATACCTATATTAGTGAAAAAACCATCGACGAAAATACCGCCGAACAACTGATCAATCGCTTTATAGAAAACCTATCCCAATACAGCAAAAATAAGGATTACTCTGCCACGGCCGCTCTAGGGCTTGGTGCTCCAGACAACCAAGACGACTAAGCGCAACACCATAAAAAAATGCGGCATCACGCCGCATTCAACCCAGTAACCTACATCATAAAAAAAGGGGACCTCGATGCTACAACAGACACTACTCGCTCAATTGGCTAGCAGATATGACTTTAAAAAAGCCAATCAGATTGCCAAGCTCCCACAAACGAACCCCTTTATTCGTGCCTGGATGGCATTAGATTTAAGCCAACCTCTTGCGGACTCGGTTCAAGCAAACCACATCGACTTTGCAGCTCAATATCAGCAAGGTGAGGAACACTTTAAATACAACATAAAAAGCGACTTGGTAGAAAGCTGTGACAAACGATTTGCTTCAAAAGCAGACCTTAAATTAACCACAGCCAACAAAAGTATTTGGATTGAATTTCACATGCTCCACGAAAACGATCTCCCCATAAAAAAAGAACGCGACAAACTTTACACTGATGCCAAACGGGTCACAGCGCTCCGACAAGCATTACCACAGGACGATGTCATCTTATTAATAGGGTTATGGGGCAGCGTCAGCCACGCAGACATGCACTATTTCCAACCACTAGACAATAACACTCAATGTGCTTATGTCATCGACAGTAGTCTCAGTGGAAGCACTCAGATAGCGAGATTAAGTCAAATGAAAAAAACCGCTGATAAGCGTTTTTTATTAGCCGCTTTTTAAAATATTTTTCTTAAACCTCTTAACTCTACCCACTATTAGTCACAGTCATAGGCTCTCACTAAAGTCCCTTGATCCTGCTGTATTTTAGCCACATTCACCCGTGTAAACAGGCCTTATAGAACATAGATTAGATACATCTTTTTCCATATGGATTCGTACCTAATATGATTTACCCTGAACAATTAGCCATTAGCGAACAAGGCCTTACACACGCTAAAAAAGAAACCCTACTCACCCGTTTTTTCGAGAATATGAGTGAGAAAAAGCAGCTTTTTCTTGGTTATCAAACGAATCAAGATGTGCAATTTTCATCTTCATTGCTGCCCTTTCTAACGTTAAACCTACTCAATCTTGGTGATGGCTTTGAAGACGGTTCCTACGAAATAAACGCCAAACAATTTGAACGGGCCGTCATTGATTATTATGCTCGCTTGTGGGGGTTCTCTACTTCCTTTCCCCCAAGAAGCTATTGGGGTCATACCACTGCCATGGGCTCCACCGAAGGAAACTTATATGCCCTCTGGAACGCAAGAGACTACCTAAATGGGTACGCAGTAGAAGGCCACCATCAGGCCGTTCAGACAAAAAATAAGCCCGTCGTTATCTACTCTGAGGCAACACACTACTCGGTTAAAAAGTCCTGCCAAATTCTAGGCCTTAGCACTTTCAATGACGCTGGCCCCTATTTAGGTGATTGCCCAATTAATCAAGGCAACTGGCAACAAGCCCTTGCGACAAAAGAATCTGGTGCGGTGAAAGAAGAAGATCTCTACCGAATTGCGGCCTTCTTCCTTGAGCGAGACTATCCCATCATTTTGATTCTTAATCACGGCACAACATTCAGCGGTGGGAGTGACGCGATAAACCGAATAATCAACCACTTAAAACCTATATTAGGCAACAACAGTGAATTTGATCGACGTTATTGGATACACGTAGACGGCGCCTTGTCAGCCAATTTTTCACCTTATCTAAAAGACGATCCGTTTGCTATTTCACAAGATCCCTATGAATTTCGCCACCCAGATGTCATGTCCATTTGCTCTAGTCCTTATAAATGGATTGGAGCCCCTTGGGCCTGTGGCATATTTTTAATGCGCGAAAAATTTAAAGTAGGCTCGCCACATCGACCAAGTTACATTGCTGGACGAGATTCAACCGTTTCAGGCTCAAGACAAGGCATCTATGCACTCTATTTATGGGAAAGATTATCGACGCTTGGTACTCAAGGTTTAAAGAAAATCGCCATAAGAAACGAGCACAATGCTAATTACCTTCACCAGCAGCTAACAAGACTTGCTCAATTCCAACCAAATCTCATAGTCATGCCAAAACCTAATGGCTCGAACATCGTCCGTTTTAGTACACCAAACGATAAGATCAATCGACAATTTTCATTGGCTCAAGACGACGTTGAGGTAAAAGGTAAAAACCAACGAATGAGTCACGTCGTTGTACTAAGTCATGTCACCCAGCACATGTTAGACAGGCTACTGGATGAATTATCGACTCCCTATGCCTTTCAGAAGCCAAAAAGTATCCAACATCCTCTTACTGCCAATTATTTTGGTTTTTTCAAATAAACCAAGGAGAACACATAATGAAAAGACACTTAAAATGGTTAACCATAATATTCGTAGGATACTTTTTTGCTGCGCCAATATACGCAAAAAATATCGTTAATGTTTCCATTTCAATTAACAAAATATATGGCATTAATACAATCGACCAAACCTATAAAATAGACGGTTATTTGGTCGCATCTTGGCAAGATACAACTAACCCCTTAAAACCTAAAACCGGACAGCGTATCTATGAAAATCAAACGGCAGATACGATTATCGGTGATGGCAATATCTGGTTTCCGGCCTTTGAATTCATCAATACGGTAGGTAAACAACAAACAGCGAACAAACGCCTCATTTTTTCTAGTACTGGGGAAATCACTTACAACGAACGCTTTCAGGGCACTTTCTCTACCGAAATGGATTTTCGACGTTTTCCATTTGACGATCAAAACTTTGAAATCATCATGGAACCTTTTTCCTACGAAAAAAATCAACTCACTTTTGGTAAAGCCCATGTTTTTCTAGAAGAGCCGGACAACAAATCGCTTAGTGAATGGGAAATAAAAGGCAAACCTCAAGCCACCATAAGCGAGCATGTTTATCACCACCTTGACGATGCTGAAAAAACTTTCTTCTCACGATTGAAAATCAGTATTAAAGCACAACGCAAAGCCGACTATTACTTGTGGCAGTTTATTCTTCCGCTTTCAATTATTGTCGCAGCAAGTTGGTCGGTATTCTGGATCAAAGGGTTTCCGGAGCGCATCAACACCTCCTTTACCATGATGCTCACCGTCGTTGCCTACACCTTTTATACCAGCAACATACTGCCTAGGTTGCCATACACCACCTTCATACAACGCATGATTATTATGGGTTACTTAAGCATCTTTGCATCCATTCTCATCATCATCTTCATCAAAGTGCGGGAACAAGGTGGCCATAAAACAGAGCACATCATGCGCTACTGTCGATACCTCTTTCCAGGCTTTTATCTATTTTCCATTTTGATTCTCGCAAGATTGGATAACCTATTATGAAAAACTCACATACCCTTAAAACGACGATCGAATCCGTTCTCTGTTGTGCCATTTTCATTGCATTACTGGGCACTACTATTAATTTACTCTATAAAAAATCCATCGAAGCCCTAGAGGAGCAAATTAAAATTGGTTTGATTTCATCGGTCAGTGCATCGGCTTCCACACTAGATGGCAAATTACATGCTTCATTTGATGACCAAACCACTGATGCTGACCCAAGCTATCAGCATGCCGCCAACCAAATGGAGCGCATTCGCGAAGCAACCCCCAACATTCGTTATATCTACACCTGTATTTTAAGAAACGGCACGGTTTACTTTATGGTAAACCCCAGCCCACAAAATGACGCCGATGGTGATGGCATACCAGATGAGCCGCCCGCCTTAATGACACCTTACACAGACGCCCCGCCAGAACTAAAAACGGCGTTAGAAGAACATAAGATTATGACCTCATCCACCCCCTACAAAGATCAATGGGGAACCTTCATTAGTGGCTACTCGCCATTCTACGACAACCAAGGTGAATTCATCGGTGTTCTGGCAATGGATCTAGAACTAAGTCATTTTTACGCTCGCCTAATGCCCATTAACAGAGTGTTTGATAAAGCCAAAATTATCGTTGTGTTCCTAGGCTTAGTGTTTGGATTAACAGTATGGTGGATTCGTCGCTCCCATTTGAACCACCTCAATTCCAGTCAGGAGAAAGAAGCCGACACCACAAAACGCTTATCTCATGCCGACGAACTGAACAATACCCTATCAGGACTTATCCATTACTTTTACCTGCAAAGCCCCCTTACTGAACCAGATAACATCAGTAATATGGCCTTGCGCATTGCCTTATACCAATATTCACAAAGCTTACAACCCTTCACACAAAAACCAGTTAAACAGTCAGTACAAAGCTGGTTCCAGACGCTCAACAGTGCGACACAATCCCGTTGCCATAGCCACCATATTTGGCATTTTCCATTAGACACCGACGCCTTATTCAGCTCAGAATTCTTTGCAGATGAGCTGTTAACTTTTCACCGTCAGCTTTCGGATCTACTGCAAATCCCCCTTATCGGAGAAACCAGTCTGACGGAAGAAGGTCTGGATGCCTGGCAGTTAACCACAGTATTTAAAACTTCAACTAACCAAGAAGAACCAACCCCGGAACAATCCATTCTCGAACCAGAACTCCTTGAAAAGCTCTTTAGTAATACCGGCAACACCCTGTCTCATCCAGCCTTCATAGCAAATAACACTGTTACAGAGATTAACCTGAAGACCACCATCAACCACTTACACAATATGGGTTGCCAATTTAGTCTCAATGAAAGTGGTCAAATATGCATGCTGTGGCGAATCATTAAGGAGAAAGCAGAATGACAAAAGTTGCGCCTATTTTATTGATTTTATGCACCTTATTCGTGCAACTCTCATCGGGTATAAACTATGTAACCATACCTGTTCAAATGCAAAGCCAAGGCTATGACAACACCATGATTGGCACCGCCATGTCATTTGAAATCGTTGGCATGTTACTGCTGTTTCGCCCTCTTTCACACTGCATAGGAAAATGGGGACTATTTAATTCTTTGGTTATTTTCACCCTAGCCAGAGCTGCCAGTCTTTTCCTAATGAGCTATTGTACCAATTACCCATTATGGCTCTTTTGCATCTTTTTTTACGGTTTATCCACAGGCCTAACACTGGTGATCACACAAACTTGGTTAAACATGCTTGCTCAAGGAAAGTCGAAAGGACTATTCATGGGACTCTTTTCTTCGTCGCTTTCTTGCGGTATTGCATTAGGCCCTGTTGCTCTACAAATGCCTTGGCTTAACCGAATTTGGCCATTTGAACTCGGCACGCTCATTACCTGTATTCCGTTATGCCTCTACATCCTGATGCGCAAACAACAAAGCACCACACAAGAAATGGGAAAGGTACGCTTCTTATTCGCTTTTCGTCATGCCAAAGTCATCTTAACCGCGGCTTTTGTGGGTGGCATCAGCTTCTTTGGCTTGCCCAGCTTTCTTACTTTATACGGTATGCAGAATGGCCTAAGTGAACCCCAATCACAGTTACTACTCACTATGTTTATGATCGGTAGTGTCAGTTTAGGTATGCTCATGAGCACCCTTTCTTCGCTCATCAACCGCAGCACCATCGTGCTGGTCTGCCTCTTCTGCTCTGTCGTTTGCGCCGTGTACCTTTCTATTTCCATCTACACCCAATACTGGCTGGCGCTCACCCTGTTATTTTTCTGGGGCGGTTCATTAGGTGGAATTTACGGAATTGGATTAGCCTCGTTAGGCGATCGATTCTGCAAGCAGGACCAAATGACCGCCAACATGAGCCACTCCATCATGGACTCACTGGGCGGTATGATCGGCTTACTTATCATCGGCATTATGCTGGACACCTTTGGGCCAGAAGGCATGACCGCCGTCTTCGTCACCGTCGGCAGCGCCTTACTCGTCTTCTTCGTTTACGAACTGCTTGCTCCGCGACCAACCTACGAATAGGAAGTTGGGGGTGGTGGGTGCATTGTTAAGTTGGGGGAAAATCAAAAAACGAGAAGAGAAGTTACACGCAATGTTACAGAGCCGCTCTTGATAAAGCCTCACGGCAGCAGGCGTTGGTTTCCTTTTTAAGCTGCACCCAGCGATTCTGCCAATCTCTCAAATGTTAATTGACAAAATGATTACCAAAAAGAATTTTTAAAGCTAAGGTCAATGAATACTCTGGTTGGTAATGACTTTCTGACTCATAGGTCACTTGGGGTTTTATTTCGCCAATGAGCCATTTGTCATGCAGTACGTGGGAGTATTTAAAATAGTATAAAAAACTATCGCGATAAACGTCAGATTCTCTCGACTGTAGAAAACTAACATTGTAGTAGAGTCCATTGTCTTCGTTTAATAGCTGGTTAACGAAAAAACTCTGATTAGCGTATACGTCCTCATTTTTAGCCAATATTGTCAGATCCGCATGCAATCCATAGACAAGCGACTCATGGGAGATATTGCTTATTTCCATCGAATAAAGAGCGACGACGCCTTTGGTGTTATAAACAAATACTTGTGGTTCTTGATCGAACGCCCAATTCGTCATGGCATGTGTTTGAGGAAATCTTACCCTGACATATGGGTCAAGCGGCAACGACATCAACACCCCAACGTCCGCACTCCAACCCACTTCATCATAACGCAAAGCGGCCGTTGAATTCGTTTCTAAAATGGCATCAGCGACATCATCCGTTTGGTCTGATTCGCTCAAAGCCCGAGCATCATCTGATGAACTGAAATAGCGATCAAGCGAATCACCATAACTTTCCACCACTAGATCGAGTTTATTTCGCGTATTAGGAAAATGAAATTGTGCCCCAATATCATAAAACCCAGCGAGGTTGCCTTCCTTAGCGATGGTTCCGACTTTTAAGTCGACTTTTGTGTCATTTGGGTCCGTCACGTCTGTTCTAGACAAAAATGAGTCTATACCACTCGACCACAATTCCACCTGCTTCGAAGCATATTCATGAGCGTGCATCCACCACTGTTTCTGTCTATGAAGCGGCTCAGGGTCATTTGCCGTAACATCACTCGCAAAGACATAATGGTCACACCCAACGGCCAACAAAACGAGAACGATTCGATTTAAGCGTCCATTGCGGTTCATCAAGCACTCCCCATTCGACTTTCCATTCCCTTTTTGAGGCTAGAGGATCTTTGCCGCCACTCACTTAACAGGCAAAAGAAATTTATCATTTATTTGCGCCGCGCAGATGACGCCAGCACAGCTACGCAGAGTACTGAAGTGTCACCGACAGATCAACTCACCACCCCAAGGTAAGATAGGCATGTCTCATCAGCTGGGATGAAGACGAGGTACTATTTTTCATCCGGCTCCACACATTCTTGAGTTATGGTTGGTTGGGTTGAGGAAGATTTGCATCATTACTGCTTTGTTTGACCAAGAAACTAGAGAAACATAGTCACATGATGACAATGAGGATTATCCATTAAAGAATCACTTGAGCACTTAAGGGATTAGTTTTTGATCTGACCGCAAACTCGTTAACTAAATGGCAGTTACACATAATCTTTTACAGGGTCAGGGTCTTGCATTGAGTTTTTCATCTGACCCCAAACTTAAAGTGACGTGCTCCCCTCAGTTTTCCTTTTAAACACTGCAAATTTCCCAAATTACGCCGTGAAGCCAAAGCTTCAAAAAAGCTAATGTGTCGATTCATCAAGCAATGGGGATCATCATGTCAGACAAAACAGCTAATCAAATCATAGCCAACGGGGAACTGACCACCTGGCTCAACGAAGATACCGCTATTCAGCAATTTAACGTGGTGAGCATCAAGCTCCTGCAAGATAAACTCGACGCCATCGAGTGGGACGACCGTTTCGCCAAATGGCGAGATGCCGAAGATGGCAACAAGATCTACTGGTTTTTCATCAAAGGCGGCACCGCATTACGGATACTGTTTAGTGACAAAGGCCAAACCGACATCATGCCCGACCCCAGCGATTGGGACACCCAAATCGTCATCAACCCGGATATCCCGTTCGACCTGTGGTACCGGGCCTATCAGAAAATAGCCGAAGCCATCAACGAAGCCCTGTACTTGGCCAACATGTGCTTTACTCTGATGCCAAAAAACACCACACCAACCACCACCGCCACCTACCGTCCTATGGCCGATTTTATTAAAAACGGCCTCAAGAAAAATTATGACAATGCCACAGGTGAACCACTGGCGCCTATTAAACTGGCTTATGGCGGTACAATCCGCTACCGTCAATCCGGCGACCGCAAAACCGTTTATCAATGCGATATGTTTCACCCTCTGCAGTCGGGCGACCTGTCCCGGCAACGCTTTGCCAATTTAACCACAGCGGACTGGAAAGCGCCCGAGTATCAATTGAAATTGGTTGCTCACAGCGAAGACCGCACCCCTATCGCCAGTTTGGCCATAGCAGAAAAAACCCGAAACGACGGCAAAAAGAAATTAATAGTCGTAGGGCGAAAATCAGTAACCGATAGACAAGATGTACTTTATATCATCATTTTCGACGACAAGGGTAAAGCGATTATCCGAGACGAAATACAACTCATAAGCAAACGGCGTGAAAGTAACTTTAAAGATCATCGATGGGACAAAGTCAATGAAATCATAACTTTGATCAGCGGTCCAAAATTATCCACAATCAATAGCGAGTTAACAAAACAGCCTAACGCCAGAGATCCACAATTGGCAAAAGATATTGAAAAAATCAAACGCTTAGCGGTAGCTGCCACAGACTTTAGCGTCGATCCCATCTTCGACTCCATGTACCCGCAAGAAACCGTCGACGTCAACCAGCTAAACTACCGCTCGAAACCAACCTGGAAAAAAGCCAGAGATATACTCAAAACAGCACTTAGCTCTCAATCTACCGCCATCGATCTGCACTACCAATGTGTTGAGCATTCACTGGGTCTAAACAAAGACACCAAAGCAGCGGTGATCCAATGGTTTAACAGCAACAAAACTGCACTGGGCGAAACAAGCGACATCATTTCGAGCGAAACCGTGGAAAATGTCATGAGCAAGCTACCGCTCAAAGCAGCAGAGCCACTGGCCAGCGGACAAAAAACCTTGATCATCGACGAGTTCTACCTCCATCGCCTAGTCGTCAGATATAAGTACGTCAAACCGGATTTATCTGATAAGACCGGGCCAAAACCAAAGAGTACCTTCGGTAAAACCATGGACGACTACAACCTCGCCTGGACCGCATCAGGTAATCTGCGCGGCGAATTGATTGATGTCACGGTGCCAAGGCGAGACACTTTCGAATGCCAGCACCATAGCAAATTGCTGAGGGATGGTACTTGGCAGGTTTCCAAAAGAAAAAGTGGCGTGCCCGGCGTTAACGACATTGAAATGCCATTGCTGGATGAAGCCTACCATATTGAAGAGCAAATATTGATCACCCGTGAAGTACTGGCTGGCAAGTCTTCTTCACCGAAAAAGCTACACAAACGCATCAAGCGGGGTTACTCCTTAGGAGTGCCTAAGAACGCAACAACCCATAGGTTAAATGCCCGCAAAGCGGTGATTAACGTGCTGCACAAACAGTTTACCGGCACCTATGGCAGCTACAACAATCAGGCAATCAATCAACTGATCAGTAACGTAAAAGCCCATTTGTATATTTGGGCAGACATCGACAGAGTAACTAGGAGAACCAACCAAATTAAAGGCTTAAAAGAACTTTTTGATAGCCAAGTAGCCAACAACAGCAACCTACTGGCCTGTAAATACAGTTCAACCAAGTTAGGTGAATTGAAGACGTTTGTTTCCGATGTCAGACCAGTCGGCGATTATCCTGACGTTTGGGGCAAAGGCTCCACCGAGCAAGACCGAACCAATGCCGGTATGATCGACTTTTTCATCATCACCGCCATTTACGCTCAAATAGCCAAACAGATCGAACAACTGCTTAAACAAAACAAAGTGTCGTTGGCCCGTGCCTCAGATGGCAGCCACAACCTGCGAGAGACGATTAAGTTTTTGATTTATCAAGTCGCCGACAACAACCACGTGTTTATGCAATTGACTGGCAGCGCGGCCACTTATCACCATCTTAAAGACTTAAATCAAAGTTTTGGCGAAATGGCCGACGAGCATTTGATTGTAGAAAAAGTGCAGATTCGTTGTTTATACGATTCGACAATAGATTTAGATGGCCTAAAACAGCATTTTGCGGCCTCAAAAACCAAATTTACCTCTGAGTGTAAGACCAAGAGCGAACACGATGTGTACGATGCCCTGGTTGAAAACATCGAATACGTCCCACTGACAGACGCCCAAGACCAGCAAACCGAGTACGCCTATGGCATGCCGGTGATGAATCTAAATAGCCATATCAAAGCTTTGGAAAACAATATCGGTGCCGCAGAATTCCTGCGCAGTGAAATGCTTAAAGAGGAATTGGATATGCTCCACCGGGCACTGACCACCCGGGAATACTCCGAACGCTACCGAGGTATGCCCAAATTAAAACGTACATTGTCTAGTAGCCGTGTTGTGGGATTGAAGAGTACGTTCAAATAAACGTCATGTGTAACCTCACAAGGTCGGAACTATTTCAACAGGACATATATGGACGCTCCGGTGCCGTCAAGGCCGCACTTAGCCAAATCACTCTTTGTAGAGTGATTTGTTTAAGTTTTTGATCTGACCCCAAGCTCCCAAAGTAACGATACAACCATATACAAGGATTGTTCATGGCCAGACTACCCAGACTCTGCCTTCCCGGCGTACCACAACACATCATTCAAAGAGGAAATAATCGACAGGTGTGTTTCGCTTCAGAAGAAGATTTTATCGCCTACGCCCATTGGCTTACAGAATACTCACAGAAATTCAATGTCACCATCCACGCATGGGTATTCATGACTAAGCATATTCATCTTCTTGCAACTCCCACAACCAACAACGGCATATCACAAATGATGCAAGCCCTCGGCCGGCGTTACGTCAGATACTTCAACCACACCTACCAACGTAGCGGCACACTATGGGAAGGCCGATTCAAATCCTGTCTCATCAACGCATCCGAGTATTTACTCATCTGCCAACGATACATAGAACTCAACCCAGTCCGAGCAAACATGGTAAACCACCCCGCCGACTACAAATGGTCAAGCTACCGCTTCCACGCCCAAGAAAGCGACAGCCTCAGCGCCGCATTCTGGCAGCCACACCCCATCTACTTCGGCCTAGGCAAAAACCAAAAGCAGCGAGCCGCAAACTACCAAACACTATTCCATGGCCACATGGATGAAAAAAACACACAACAAATACGCAAAGCCACACAGCAAAACATGGCCCTCGGCAACGAAAGATTCAAACAACAAATAGAACAACTCACCAACCGCCGAGTCACACCCCTAAAACCTGGCCCGAAAAGTAAAGAGTGAAGGAAGTGTTGGGGTCAGATCAAGAAACTAGGATAGCCATAACGATTTTGAAACTAAGAATTACTATATAAAGACTCACTTGTTGAGCCTTTGCATTGAGTTTTTGATCTGACCCCAAACTTGTGGCAGTGGGGGTCTGAACGCTGGGATCGTGGCAACGGAGATAGTGGCTACGAATGGTATGGGGCTGACACAAATGGAGAAGGTCAGGTTTATACAGTAGGTTCGTCAGGCGTAGGAGCATCGCGTTTCGGCGCGTATTGGACCGGATCCGGCAGTGCCGGTCCTCGGTCGTCGACATGGCACTATGAGCCGTGGGCCTCGAGCGACAATATCGCGGCCCGTGGCGTCTGTGACCACTTTGAATCTTTGTAGGGAGAAAGCAACATGCGTGGAAATGTAAACATAGTAAACACAGCGGATGATCTCGAATCATCAACAATAACACGAGAGCAAGTGATTGCAGCTGCAACAATAAAAGTCAGAACTGATGCGGCCGTTTATCCAGATGATTATGACACTACGCTAAAAGAAGGCGATGAAGGATATATAGAGCCGGATTATCAGTATGATGAGAAAATTGACCAAGCGGTGTTAGATCGATTCGGGATTATTCTTTAAGCATTTAGCCTAGCGACTAAAGCAAATCA
Organism: Marinomonas sp. CT5; assembly: GCF_018336975.1. Taxonomy (NCBI): domain Bacteria; kingdom Pseudomonadati; phylum Pseudomonadota; class Gammaproteobacteria; order Oceanospirillales; family Oceanospirillaceae; genus Marinomonas; species Marinomonas sp. CT5. The sequence continues at coordinate 4,232,560 of NZ_CP025572.1, forward strand.
AAACAAAAAAGCGGTTTATCTTAACCATAGATAAACCGCTTTTTTTATGTGCCAAGACAGCAGGCAAACACCGCCAAAAGAGTCGCTACATGACAAGAAGTGTTGGGGTCCGATCTTGAAGAGTTGGGGTCAAAGTGTTGGGGTCAGATCAAGAAACTAGGATAGCCATAACGATTGTGAAACTGGGATTTACTTTATAAAGCCTCACTTAATGACCCAAATATTTGATCTGACCCCAAACTCTGGGGTGCGATTGTTAGTCTAGGATAGCCGTAACGTTTGTGAAACTGAGAGTTACCATTTAAAGGTTCTCTGGAGGACTAACGCATCTCGACGTCTTTCCGGATCGCATGCTTTCGATTCGTTGAGCCATACCCAAACCCCGCCCGCGTCCTATTTTTTTGTTTTATTCTCGTTTTCATTTGTTTTCGTTTTTTATCTTTACCTTATCGTTTTTTGTTAGTTTGATCAGTGCGTCACTTATTACGACGCTCGCGTTGTATTTGTTGACGAAGTTTCTCATAGCAGCTGGCACATATTCTCGCATGTTGTTTTGATACGTTTTTGAGTCGATGACTAGAGCATACATGTGTTGTGTTTTTTGCACGCTTTCTTCCTGCGCGTATGATTCTTCGTAGTTATCGTCGTTGACCATTGACGAGTCATCCGTATTTTCTTTTCGTTCTTCTTCGATCTTTTCCATAAGTTGTCCGAGTTGTTTTTGTTCTTTTAGTTGCGGTCCGAACTTATTGTATCCCGTGGAGTTGAATGTATGCCCTGAGCTGATCCATATTGCGTCGTTGTTTAGCGTGCGTATTATTTCTGGCGGCGGCAAGTTCGAACCACTACTATGGTGGGCTATTTTGAAGTAATTGAATATTTGTATGTTTTCACCCATTCGTGCTGCGATAGCTTTGCCCAGTTCTACCTGACCGTCCTTTTCCATGTCGCCTATTGTCAGTATGCATGCATCTTGAGCGTTTATTACGATGCCTATGCATGTGTCGTTACCTATTTTCGTTTGATCGTTGTTGTTGGGATCTTTGGCAGATTTCATCTGCGGTTGGTATATTTGCATGTCCCATGCTTGTCGTTTTATTATTAACCATTGTGCACTCCGCACTCGTACCCATTCGTCTTTTCCATTGTTTTTCGTTCCTTTCAGATTATTTAGGTTTACGAACCCATTCGTGATCTTTGTCACATTCGATGGTTTTGATACGCGTTGGTGTTTTTTTGTGCGGTTTCTAAACCATGTCACGAACGCGTCGGGTTCTGCTGTCCCCCCCCCCGTGTGGTCGTCATGCCAGTGAGTTATTACCAGTATCAGTTCGTTGATCTGTAGTTGACATTGTTTGTGATTCAATATATTTGTGATGATAGTTTTTAATTTTTCGCGCATCTTTGTCGTACCCAGGTCTACGACAAGTAGTGTGGTACCCATTATGGCGAAAGCGCAGTCACCCGCGTAATTACCTTTCCCACCACCTAGTTGCCACCAGAATGATGTACCGTCCACCAATGCGTTTAGGTTACTGTCTATGTGTTTGTTATATTCCATACTCCGGAGACCGTATTCATGTATTTCTTGTGCGATGCGTTGTTCTTCCAGTGTCATCCCCGCGTTTGGTTTGTTACGTGTCGCGATTCGTGCGTTTTCTATTAAGCTTGGTTGAGAGTCTGTTTCAATGCTGTTTTTTTGTTGTTGATTCGATGTTTCTTCATACCGATTTTCTTTTTCTTCTTGTTTTGCTGTTTTTGCTTCGAAGATGCCTTTTAGCCATGCCGTTGATGTTTGATCTGTAGGTTTTTTTTGTTTGATGTTATCTGGTGTTTCATCATCTTCGCTCTGATTCAAATTATCTGAGTCATCGAATTGTTCCTCACTCTGTTTTTTTTCGTGTATGTTTATGTTGATTTTTTTGAGGTTATTACCTTGTGACGTGTCGCCTCTGAACGTCGATTCGTCTAGTGTCACACCCTTTCGCTTTTTAGGTTCCATTTTGTATCCTTTATTGTTGGCGATTCCACATGATGTTGGTTTTTAGTCGGTTCTTTTCTTATTTGGTTTTTGCATTTTTGTGCTTTATTCGCTGTTTTTTGACGTTGAAAGTTTTTTAGTTGTTTCAGAGATGTTGGGGCAGATCCACAACTTCAGTTGTGAAGGTGCTAATTTAGTAACGATTTACCCCGCACCCCGTACCCTATCGCTTCCATTCCCCCGTCCAATACGACACCGCCCTTGGCCCACACCCACCATCGTTTTACATAAGTCGCCAAGGCTTCTGGCGAAGCCCCTTGCTCATAAAGCCGGTGAAACAGCTCTTTGTTTTTGTGGAAAGAATGATTTGTAATGCAGGTTTTGTTCATCGTCAGTTGATAGTGGCGTGTGGCTCGCAGCGCGGGGCGGTTGTGCCCTTGTGCTGTAGCGGGAGCATTGGCCGTATCATGCGACGTATGACTGGGTGTTGTCGTATTAGAAGGTGCGTGTTGGTTGGGCGTGTCGTTTGTCCCTGTGGGCGTTTTTAACGTCACCAGTTCAATGCGATATCCCAACCAGTCGTAGCCTTTATCACGTACCCTGAAATAGAGAGCGCCGATAAAGGTTTTCTTTTCTGCTTTAGAGACACATAAGGTCTCTAAAACACGATTCATTTTCTTCACGGCCTTGCGCAGGTGCCATTGCTTACACAGCTGAGCGTACGCGGCGTCGATTATTTGATCGCTGCATAGTTGCTCTATGGTGATGGGCGTTTGGCGGTTCACGGCGTTTGGCTCCTTGGTGCTTAAGTAAACAAATACAGTTAACGTAATGTGTTGCTATGTCTTTACTGTAGTTTTTTGGTGTTAGAAAAACGCGTTCGAATCGAGGTGTTTTGCAGGGCAATGCGTGGAATTGATGATTAAATTCGCACCATAAAACACAACACACGTTTGTTTTCATGCCTTAATTCACCCTGCCTCACAAAGCCCAACCTCTTGAGTAAGGCGATGGAGGCGTAGTTATGGTCAAACACCTCGGCACTGACGCGTTTTATACCTTGATGTTTTATTTTCGCGAGTAGGATCGAGATGGCTTTTTTACCCAGTCCTTTTCTTTGGTAGGCGGGAAATACCCAATAGCTGAGGTAGGCTTCGCCGTCGCTGTGTAGGCCCCATGCACAGCCGCCGATGAGGTCATCTTTTACGTGGTTTTGTTGCAGGAAAATGCCATATCTATGCTTATGGGAATAGCCCTGCCCGGTGACTAGGCGTTCCGCTTGCGCTAAGGAGCGAAGCGGTTCTATGGCAAGGTCAGCGCATTGTTGGTCGGTCATCCATTCGAGCAAGCGCGGGGCGTCCGAGAGTTGCAAAGGCCGTAAGCTTAAAGAAGGTGGCTGGTCGTTTTGAGTGACGCCCCAAGACGCTCTTTGAGCCAAGCGTAATGGCGGCAATAAGGGATTACTGTCTAATGAGATACTATCCAATGGGTGGGCTTGCTTTGGATTATGCTGAAAGTTGTGCACTCTATGTGTAACCCCCACTCCGTCTTAGTAACATCAGAACCCAGCAAAAGATGCTTTTACCGCGGCTTCAAAAATAGGGTTGACTATGCAAAGTGAAATGGCAACAAGCCAAGCGAGCATGATTATATCGATGATTCTCATAAGGTTTCCTTTGTATCGAATGAAAAAGTAAGAGCGCTAGTTTAAGCAGTGACAATCTGTAAATACTTGGTCTAAACGCGGGAGAAATCAGCCAAAACCTTTAGCCACATCAGCGGCTTTGGTGCCCAGTTCGGCGAAGTTGGCGGTGCCTTTTTCCATGACTTTTTGCGCTTGTTCTATGACGGTGATGTATTTTGGGTCGCCAGTGGCGATCAGTTCGGCCATGGCAACACCAATGGCCGTGGTGCTAATGGTATTTAAATTGCGCAAGTTATCCGCCGCGTCTTGCACAGCAATGGCGGTGGATTGGGCGATGGATTGGCGGGCCTTGTCGGTTGCGCTTTCATTGGCCATGGGTCATCTCTCATTAGCCGCCTTTTCTAAGAATTAGCGCACAAGCGGTTGACGTAGCCGCATTGCTGATAGTTTGCATACCTTGCTGGATGGTCACAGCATTTTGCATCTGTAGCCCCATGGTGTCGGACATGGCTGATTCGGTCAGTTGATCAATCATCACGGTGACTTGCTGTAGGTCTTTGGATTTATCATCACTCATTATTCCTCCAGAAACGAACATGTGGTTGGGACTGAAAAAGGCCAATATCTCCTATTGGCCTTTTTTCTGGTCATCTTGCTGGATTCAAATCGCACAATTATTATTGTGCGTCTTTCTCCACTATGCCTTCCGAGGCTCGACTCAATACTGCTGTACCAATCGCTGCAAGTGAGTTCACACCTTGTACGGTGGCCGCTTGCATTCCAATATTCGCTTGCTGCTGAGAGCTGGTCGCGTTGCTATTAAGATTAGACATAGCTAATCCCATGGCAGTATATAAATTGCCCATGGCGCTGGCGGGACTACCACCTAAAACTTGCGAATTTACTTGGGTTAGGGAGTCTGTAACTTGTTCATTGACGACGAGTGGTTTCTTAGCCATAACAACCTCTATTGATTATTTGTTGGTAGCAAGCCTTCCAGCTGCTGGTTAATTTTGTCCATTTCTTCTTCGAGACGCTCTTCGAGGGAACTTAGTATTCCGGTGACTTCTTGGCCGACTTGTTCCACCGCTTTATTTGCGTCTGAAACAGAGAGCTTTTCATGAGTGCTATTGATCATCTCTTCCACAACCTGCAATTGCTGACTGGTAAACGCTTCGATCTGCTCTAATTGCGCATTCATGTCAAACTTCAGTTCACTCAGCTTTTCCATCATCCGCTCCTTTTTTTCTTCCAAAAAGAAAACCAAATAAACTCAGCCGTGACTTTTTCTTCTTTTCCTTCTTTTTGGGCTCAAGTACTTCTTCGGCCTCATTATCTTGTTCATTATTGAGGCTATCGTCATTGAGTTTGCTGGCAGAAGAGGAAAGAGGCACAGCGGTTTTCGTTTGCAACAGTCGTGCGCAGGCATTGGTGATAGAAGCCGCGGTTGTCATATGCGACTGCTGCTGATTAGTCACGGCGTTATGCATCGATAAACCTAATGTATCGGTTAACGTCGTTTCTAATAGGCTAGTAGGCTGCATCGAAAAAGACTGTAACGTATTAAATTCTTGTATGGCTGCAGCTGGCAGCTCTTGTTCAAACTCGTTTTCAAAGCGCATGTCCTGCTGTGTCATCTTCACTCCTTAAATGCAAATCTCAATAGTCAAAGGTGGATGGATTACATCTCATGCAATAAGCATTGAGAAAAGTGTTGGTTACTATGAAGTCCTGTCATACAGAACACTGGCAATTTTTTCGCCGACGGCGCCAAAGTTTTCAGCCCCGTTGCTAACCACATTTTGCGCTTGAGTGATGATATCCATGTATTTGGTATCGCCTGTTTCAAGCAGTTGACTCAATGCGGTGCCAATGGCTGTCGTGCTCAAAGTATTCAAATTACGCAAGTTGTCTGTGGCATCCGCTAACGCCATGGCAGTCGACTGAGCAACGGACTGGTTAGCGGCGTTTAATGCTGACATATCTGCGTCAGGCGGTGCGTTTAGTCTCTTCATCTAATTCTCCTACGAAAATGTCACTCTGACCCGCGAAGACAGGTCAGAGCGTGATAACGGCCTTAGGCGTCTTTTTCAATAACACCTTCAGCACTGCGTCCTATAACAGAACTGCCAATAGCCATTAGTGAGTTCACACCTTGCACCGTAGCGGCCTGCATGGTGATCTGAGCTTGTTGCTGAGCCGCCGTCGCATTATGGGCAGAGGTACCTAATGCATGACTGGTTGACATCAATAAGTTACCCATCGCCATCGCTGGCGTTTCACCTACGACTTTAGTGTTTACCTGGGTGACCGAGTCTGTGACTTGTTCATTAACTGGCATAAAGATGCTCCTTTTCAATTAAGAGGGGGACCACAGAAGACAATGTTGACGCGTTCTGCGATCCTTTTTGAGGAATTTAATGAGATATAAATCTCACATCAAAATGGTATTAACCTGGCTCAATGATGCCTTCAGCACTGCGACCAATGACCGAAGATCCAATAGACATCAATGAGTTAACACCTTGCACTGTGGCAGCCTGCATGGTGATTTGAGCTTGTTGCTGTGCCGCCGTCGCATTATGTGCAGAAGTGCTCAATGCATGGCTAGTTGACATCAACAAATTGCCCATCGCCATAGCAGGCGTTTCACCAACCACTTTGGTGTTTACCTGGGTAACTGAGTCGGTTACTTGTTCATTAACTGGCATGGTTTAACTCCTTTCTTTTATGAATATTTACGATTAGTAATGGCTTAATTAGCCTTTTTCGATGATGCTCTCAGCACCACGACCGGTTACCGCTGAACCGATTGCCATCAGGGAGTTAATTCCCTGAACAGTTGCAGCCTGAATGGTAATTTGCGCTTGTTGCTGTGCCGCCGTTGCGTTGTGGGCTGACGTACCTAACGCTTGACTGGTAGACATTAGTAAATTGCCCATGGCCATAGCGGGTGTTTCACCAACAACTTTGGTGTTTACTTGGGTAACTGAATCGGTAATTTGCTCATTAACTGGCATGTTTTTATTCCTTTACTGTTTAAGTTGATAACAATATAAAGCTAACGCTAACGTCGAATTAGCCTTTCTCAATGATGCTTTCGGCACCTCGGCCAATGACCGCAGAACCAATCGCCATCAATGAATTCACACCTTGCACAGTGGCAGCTTGCATGGTGATTTGAGCTTGTTGCTGAGCCGCTGTTGCATTGTGAGCTGCTGCGCTTAATGCATGGCTGGTCGACATAAGTAAATTACCCATGGCCATAGCCGGGGTTTCACCCAAGACTTTGGTATTTACCTGCGTCACGGAGTCGGTGATTTGTTCATTTACTGGCATTATTTTTTTCCTTTTCTGTTTTATGAATGAGCGAGCATTGCTTTATGAATTAACCTTTTTCGATAATTCCTTCTGCTCCTCGGCCTGTGACAGCAGAACCAATCGCCATCAAAGAGTTAACACCTTGTACGGTGGCTGCTTGCATCGTAATCTGTGCTTGCTGCTGAGCCGCCGTTGCATTATGGGCCGCGACACTTAATGCATGACTGGTTGACATGAGTAAATTCCCCATGGCCATAGCTGGCGTTTCACCCACCACACTGGTATTTACCTGTGTAATGGAATCTGTGATTTGTTCATTTACTGGCATAACGTACTCCTAAAAAGTTTATTCAATATCAACTTACACTGGCGGTTCGACTGGTCATATGGTGACTAGCCATTTCCGTTGTTTGGCTGATTAACACAAATCATTCGCCCTGAACCATCACAGGGAATTGCTTACGATTGCCCTATTCACTTACCTGACAGAATCGAAAATTGCAGCATTTGTCATGCCTGAGATAGGCTCCTTTCTTAGTGCTAGAGCTGACAAATTTGAGCACTAGTCAACTTAAGAACCTTTTGCTGCTATCGAGTAAATAAGCCCTGAGCCTAATGCCGTATTAGTAACCGTTATGGTCTGAATCTGTTGCTGAGCATGAGTAGCATTTTCAGAGGCTTTACCCAATGAATCCGCCACCATATTCAGATACATATCTCGAGAGCTAACCGGTGCCCATTCGGATAACATTTTTTCTATATCAATTGGCATATTCGATTCCTTTATTTACTTCTTAAAATTGATATTAAGCATTTCTTTTCTTATAAACTCTGTCCTAACGATTAATAATCTGGTGTTTTCAATGCAATCACATACTAAGAGAAATATTTTTATCTAATCGTAGTTTTTGGCGATATTGCCTTGGTGTACAGCCAATATAACGTTTAAACATTTTTTCAAAGTGACTTAAATCACCAAATCCAGATTGCAAACTAATATCGGTTATTTTCATCTGAGGGGATGATTCTATAAGTTGCTTGGCGTACCGGACTCTGACCTGAACCAATATAGATTTAAAAGATAAATCTAAATGGTTTCTAAAAAGAAAAGAGAGGTGTGAAGGGCTAGTGCAAGCCATATTGGAGAGATCAGAAAGCGATATATCTTCTTTAAAATTTTCGCCTATATATATTATGGCTTTCTTAAGACCAGGATGAACGTGATCAAATTGTTCAATATCTTGTGCCAGTATTTTTCCAATCGTGTCAAATTGATCATTTGTTTTTTCAATAAGATTTAATGCAAGAACGTCTTCTTTGGTTATGTTGCCATCACAGCCGGAGGCCAATAAAAACAACACTCTTTGCAACTGATCTAGATTTTCAGGCCAGTCATAACTTATCAATAAATCTATGGCGATGCTTTCTACATGACTAAGAGAAAATTTATTAAGGACATAATCGATGTGTAACTTAAGATCTTCTTTTCTCTCTCGTAATGCGGGTATATGTATTTCTAAATGAGGCACGCTAGAGCCAAAGATCTTGGCTATAAATTGAGGAGAATCAAAATTAGAAATTAACGAATTAGTACAAGAAATAATAAGGCGAGTTTTATTTTTAAATAACTTTTTATTGAAATCAGTTCTAGTAAATACGTCGATTAGATAGGTTTTAACATTCTCAGGCAAAAGATCAACTTCAGATAGATAAAGTGTTCCACCTGGAGAATTTGATATACTTTTTTCTAAAAACCTATTATAGCTAACAATGTCTGCGATATTAGAGGGCACGTATATAAAAGACGCCTTATCAAATCCTCTACGTTTATGTATTTGCTTTGCTACTGAAACCTTTTCAGTACCGACCTCTCCAGAAATAAAAATTGGGTAGCTTATTCTCGAAGAGAAATCTATTTGATTACGAATCCGAGTAATATTATAAGATTCACCAATAATAGGATATTCCTCTTGAAAAAAAAAAGAACTGTCGGATTCTATATTTGTATGATTTTTATTGTCTTTCACTTCAAATTCCTTTTGTATAGTTATGATGTTGAACATATATACTAAGTCTGCATCATTTTTTTATATTGGCTAAAAACATTATTTTTTCAGTCAAAACGATTAAGTAAATGAGTCTGGAGGCTTAAAAAACTGAGAGAATTGAGAGGAGTTTGAGAGAATTGAGAGAATTGAATAAAAAAATCACTCTATAAAAATAATATAGAGTGATTTAAAAATAGTAATCATCAAGATAGAGGAATTAACAAAACAACAATTAAAACAACAATATTATTTTCTTATTCATTTTAATGAATATACAACTTGCTTAAGCGCTCTTCGATACATACTCCAAGCACACACACCGGCCAGCACATTACCAACCAAAACACCAAAGAATAAACCTTTCAGTCCCGCAATCTCTGAACCAACCCACAAACAAGGTAAGAAGAAAGCAAATAGACGCAATGCCGAGATAGTCAGAGCCGTATAGGATTTGCCTAACGCATTAGAGATAGACACCATCAACATACAGATGCCGAGTAAACCAAGGCTCACGGGGACTATCATCAGATGCCAATGCAATATCGACGAGACTTCTTCGTCGCTGGTCATCAAGTTCGCCAACATGCCAGAAATAAAGAAGGTAATCACCGCGATCGCCAATTGAAAGGATAAAACAAAGCGGCACGCCAAGCGCACAACGTAACGCACATCGTCCAAACGGCCTTCACCGAGCAAGCGCCCGACCATAGGCGGCATAGACATAGTCAGCGCCAACACAGCGACGATAGAGAAAAATTCAAAGCGCGACCCCAGCGCCCAAGAGGCGACCGCCGCCGTACCAAATCCAGCGATCAACTTGGTCGCTAACATAGAAGACACTGGCGGTAATAACTGACTGATCATGGCCGGCCCCATGATATGACCAATAGAAGCCAAACTTTTGCCAATATTCAGATCTTGCCAATCAAAAGTAATCCAATGCTTGCGCGCTACTTTGGGCGCAACGATCAAGGTGCCCAGACCAAATGCCACGGTCGTTGCCATAGCCGCACCATTCAAACCAAGATCCAAGGTAAAGATAAAAATCGGGTCCAACACTAGATTCAACATGCTGGTAACTATCATCATGATACCTGGCAACATGGTGTTCCCATTAGATCGACAAATGCTGTAATAAAAATAGATAAGCGCCCCAACCCATGCGCTAAGCAGCCAATGGGGCCAATAAGAATCGATAACGGGATAGACTGAATCTGGCGCGCTCAATAACGCCAAAATAGGATGACGCAATAGCCAAATAATCACGCTAAAGAAAGCAATCCCCACGCTACCCATCAACAATACCAAACCACCTAACTGTTTGGCATAACGATTGTTTCCAGCGCCCAAAGCACGGGAAATTATCGCTGTTGTGGCAATGCCTAACCCCACCTGCAGACCAATCACAATCATCTGAATTGGCAAGGTAAAACCTTGTGCAGCCAAAGGCAAACGTCCTAACTGTCCGATAAAAGCACTGTCCACCAGCTGAAAGCTCATCAAAGACAACACACCAAACAACATGGGCCATGTCATAGAAAAAAGCTGCTTAGCTAGGGAATCAGATTGGAGAACATTAGAGGACATAGATGGGCTCAAATTAAATAACAGAGCCCATAGTTTACCTTATTTTGCTATAGACAGGACGTAGACAAACAGACGGATTAAAACAATGCAGAATAAAATCTTATTCTTCTGGATAGGTTTTGCTGGCGAGGTAACCGTATCTCAGCATGATCAAGGCGACGGCCGAAAACAACACAAAACCAACCGCCAAAGGAACAAGGGTAAAGTTATAAAACTGCCCCAAGATCGCGGCCAAAATAATGGCAATCAAACTGGAAAGAGACGAAATCAGAGAGGTTCCAAGCCCAGCCACTTTACCCAATGGCTCCATCGCCATCGCATTCACATTGCCAAAAATCATCCCAAGGCAAGAAAACATCACCACACCCAACACCATGAATAAACCAAAGGGCGGCACGCCATCAAAACTTAAAGACAACCCTAACAAAATCAGCGCCATGGTTAACATCACACTTAATGCACCAACCACACAGCGCAACATGCCGACACGCATCACGATCTTGCCATTAGAGAAGTTAATAATAGCGGAACCGATCGCTAAAATAGCGAAGAACAATGGGAAACGATCACCCGTCTCATACACATCCTGAAAGATCGACTGGGCGGTGCTGATATAAAGCATAACCGCACCAAACACACAGCCTAACAAAATGGTGTAAGCCACCACATCACGACGGCTTAAGACAAACCGAATATCTAACCAAATACGCTCCCAACGCAGAGGAATACGGTTTTCTATGGCTAATGTTTCTGGCTGACGTAATAACAACCAAATACCGGCGACGGCAGACTGCGTCATTAACAACACAAAAATCCAGCGCCAATCAGCCATCTTAACCACCAACTGCCCTACCGAAGGCGCTAACATAGGCACAAGAAGAAAGATCATCATCACAAAGGACATAATACGAGCCATGGCCGCGCCTTTGTACATATCTCGAATCAAGGCCCGCGAGGCAATCTTAGGGCCTGCGACACCAAAGCCTTGAATCATTCGCCCGATTAAAAACGCTTCAATCGAAGACGCTAGCAAAGCAATTACAGACCCAACCAAATAAACACTAATGCCTAGCAAAATACTTTTCTTGCGCCCAATCGCATCTGACAAAGGACCAAATACTATCTCGCCAAATACCATCCCCAAAATCATCGCTGAGACAATCCACTGGGTTTTCTGGTAGTCCACAATCGCCAAAGACTCCGCAATATGTGGAAACGCCGGCAACATGGCATCCATACTTAACGCAGTGAGAGACATCATTAGAGCAAATAAAGCCACTAATTCACGCTCAGATAAACGTTTTATTTGTGAGATAGGTTGTGGAGTTAAGAGAGACATCCTTTTCCTTAGTGATGGATAAAATAGGGCACTAGTTTACTCGCTTCCTATGGCTTCTCCAATTAATTAGACGGAGCTCTCGCTAACAAATCTTGTACAGCGTGTTTTACCTCTCGTGTTAACTCAAACTCATCCACACCAATTACTTGGCCGTTTTCTATCACCCGCTTACCGTTAACAAAACTGTGTTTAATTAGCGCAGGTTCACCACATAAGATGGGCGCTTCTAATGGGCTGTGGACGCCAGCAAAACGGGGGGCATCAAGAGAATACAAAACTAAATCCGCCGCATAACCTTCAGCAATTTGACCTGTTTTTAACCCTAAAAGCTCGGCTCCATTCTGCGTCCCCCATTTAAGTACCTGCTCTACTTTTGTGGCCGCAGGGCCGCTATGTGTTCGATGTAATAACCAAGCGAGATTCAATTCTTGAAGCATCGAAGCATTTTCACTAGAAGCAGATCCATCCACTCCCAAGGTAATAGGAATACCAGCATTTTCCATCGCCAGAACTGGCGCAATACCACTACCAAGTCGACAGTTTGATGTTGGACAATGAGCTATTCGAGTCTGAGTTTGTGCTAGTAATTCAATAGCATGCTCATCCGCTTGCACTAAGTGAGCAAACCACACGTCATCGCCTAACCAATCACATTTGGCAGCATAATCTATGGCGCTCATGCCAAAATTTTGTTGTGCCATTTGTTCATCAAAAGACACTTCTAATAAATGAGAGTGACGAAGCAAATTACGCTCTCTTGCCCATTGTGCGTAACTGCGTAAATCTTCTGCTGGAGAGGTATGAATCAAACTCGTAGGCGCAACGACCAAACGACGCATACTAAATGGACTGGCATCATGATAACGCTTATAGGAAGCATCGAGCCGATCGAGCGATAAGTCCAAAGTCTCGGGGTTAATACCACTGTCTTTCATGCCTTTGTGGCTACCTTGCGCAGTAGCCGCCCCACGACATAAAACCAGACGGATACCCAAGTCTTCCGCTGCGCGCCAAACCGCATCTTCTAGCTCAGGAGACGTGTTCGCATGATACAAATAATGATGATCGGCACAGGTCGTCACGCCAGAACGAAGTTGTTCATACAAACCAAGCTTTGCTGCAACATACATTAAGTCAGGAGTAATCTGCGGCCAAAAGCGATAAGGCACACTGGCCAACCATTCTCCTAATCCTTGGTTTAAACCTGCTGGTACGCCTTTTAAAATTGATTGAGCAAGATGATGATGAGTATTCACAAAACCCGGATAAACTACGCAGTGTGATGCGTCTATTAATTCATCGTCAGACTCGCGATCTAATGTGGGAGCAATGGCGACTATCACGCCATCATGAATACGGATATCTTGAGGAATTTCATAACCTACAACGGCTTTGGCTTGGCGGATTAAATACTGGGGCATAACACTCTCCTTTTATTAGGAAAGAGCAATGTCCAGGCCATAAGGCTTAACCGCTTCTACTCTTTAAATTCTAGATCGAATGAAACGAAAATAAGCAAACCCTATACCAGTCTTAATAACATCAACAGGCATGCCTCATAATAGAAAAATCGTCCTATTTGGCGCACTATTACTCATACTTATTAGTGCAAGGATGCCATTCATCGCCCAACTCAAGTGCATAAAAAGAACGAAACCTCACTTAATGATCCGCTTTATAAGCAAAATTTCTGGCCTGCTTGTTGCTTAGTAGTAAAAAGCGCAAACATTTTATGCGCTGCAATGAGTAGAAGCGGTCAAATTTGGTATCAAGTGTCAACAAACCAAGTTCGGGCATTGCTCACTGCCTTATCGACAACCCAAAGAGGATGTCGAAAGGGAAGTGACAGCCGTTTCCATTTTACTCGACTGTGTACCCAGCCCTCTCGCTCTTTCCTCATCTTGTTTTCTTTGTGGTTGTTTCAGAGATCAACTTTGGCTTGCCTTGAAAAGCACAGCGAAACTAGGATGAAGCATGGAGAAAACAATGAACCAAACACGAAGAACCTCTCTCTTCCAAACTATCTGCCTAGCTGGGGTCATCACATTTACAGCGTTAAGTGCAAATACCGCATTGGCCGCTGATAAAGTAAAATTTCAGCTCGATTGGCTACCAGGAGGCGACAAAGCGCCAATTTATGTGGGTATCAAAAAAGGCTTTTTCAACGAGATGGATTTAGATGTCACCGTAGCCAGCGGCCGAGGCTCCACCGACGCCATTAGTAAACTCGCTACAGGGAACGCCGACATGGGGCTATCTGATCTAGTCGCCTTGCTCATGGCAAAAGCTGAAAATGATGTTCCTGTTTCAGCGGTTTATTCTGTCTTTAGTAAAGCGCCCCACGCCTTTTTTGTACCGGCAGACTCAGACATAACACACGTCAAAGACGTTGCCGGAAAACGTATCGCAACCTCACCTTACACGTCATCAAATGTCTTCTTACCTTTGCTTCTAGACGTCAATGGCGTTGCTCCAAGCAGCATTAAATTGGTTAAAGCGGACGCTGGTGCCTTAAACCCAATGTTACTTTCCGGTAACATCGACGTCGTGATTTCTTGGGTAACTGACACTGTGATCTACCAACAACAAGCCAAAAGTGCTGGCCAAACATTGCGCGTGTTACCTTGGTACGATGCGGGGTTAGAGTTCTACTCAACGTCCGTGATTGCCTCAGATCGCTTTATCAATGCGCACCCAGATACCACAAAGCGCTTTGTAAAAGCCTATAAAAAAGCCATCGACTACACTTGGAAGCACCCTGAAGAAAGTGGAAAAATCGTTCATGAGATGGTCCCAGAAGTCGATGCCAGTACAGCGACGGACACCATTAATTCCATTAAATCTTTGGTATATAACGCCGTCAGCGACCAAGATGGCTACGGTGCATTTACTAAAGAACGACTCGCCACAACATGGAAATGGACGGCAAAAGCGCAGAATATTTCAGTGGACAGCTTCAATCCAGAAGCTGCTGTAAACCGCCAATTTATACCTTAATTTAGGGTCATACCCAAGAGGTCAAAAAAGCCCATTTTTGGGCTTTTTTTATTGTTATTAGACGAAAATCGCTTCCATTTAGAGTAAGATGACATTATTAAAAATAACAATAGAGGTCGATATGGATATAGGTCTGGCCAAGCATCTTAAACTTAACCAATTACGCTTAATTTCGGTCATTGCCGAGCACGGTCAGCTCGGTATTGCGGCGGATGAAATGGCGATGACACAACCTGCAGCATCGCGTATGTTGAGTGAAATAGAACAAACCATTGGTACACGTTTATTTATCCGTCACGCCAAAGGCATGGAACCAACTTTAGTCGGGCAAGCCGTGGCACGTCGCGCCCATAACCTGTTGGTAGAATTGCGTGACCTTGCTCGCGAAGTCGGTGAGCTAAAGGAAGGTGGCGGTGGCACCACAGCCATTGGTGCAGTAACTGGTGCGGCGGTGGGGTTTGTCATCCCAGCCATTCAGCAGTTACGAGCCATAGCACCAAAAGCCGAAATTGATATTAACGTGGATACCAGTGACATTCTGGTACGTGATCTTATCGCCGGACACAACGACTTTGTGCTCGCACGAATTCCCAAACAATACGACGCCAACGAGTTCGAAATTTACCCCGCTCGCACGGAATCGGTCACTCTCATGGTTCGTAAAGACCACCCATTAGCCAGTTTAGATAACGTGAAAATTCGTGACCTTGCGCACTTTGAATGGGTCATGCAATCCCACCGAGCGCCAATACGTGAAGCCGTCGAGGCGGCTTTTATGGAAGAACGTGCCGAGCTGCCATTGAGCATAACCAATAGTACGTCTTTATTGGCATTGATTGCCATTCTGGTGTCTTCCAACGCCATAGCCCCAATGGCAAGGGAAGTAAGCGATTTATTGGTTGGACACCAAGTAAAGGCCGATTTGAAGGCACTCAAACTAGACAGAAAAATAATCATGAGCCCTTATTATTTGTTGCAAATGCGCGGTCGCCAGCTATCACCCCTTGCCAACCAACTGAAACGATTGGTGCTGGCTGAGCTGGAACAAAAACCCACCAATACTTAAACAAAAAAAAGCGAGTCGGTTGCTTTCAAAACCGAACTCGCCTAATAACCCGCCTTGGGCTCTTAACAAAAATTATTTCTAAACCTAACAACTAACCAAGCAGATCTTTTGGCAGCAAGGCTTGTGGAATATTCTGGTAACACACCGGACGTAAGAAACGACGAATCGACAAAGTACCGACCGAAGTGGCACCAAAGTTTGTCGACGCTGGATAAGGCCCGCCGTGAACCATGGTGTCGTTCACTTCTACCCCTGTTGGGAAACCATTCGCCAACAAGCGACCCGCCTTACGTTCCAATACAGGCAACAGCTTCTGACAAGCGGCATAATCAGCCTCATCAAGATGAATGGTGCAGGTTAATTGGCCTTCCAAATGACGAGCTAACTCAACCATTTGTTCCACACTGTCCGCCAATACCACCAAGCCAAGTGGGCCAAAGACTTCTTGATGCAATGTTGGGTTATCCAACCACGCCTGACCTGTCACCGTGAACAAGTTAGGTAACGCGGTGCGATCCTCCGTATCCGCCTTACGAACAACAGACGAAATGCCCGTTTTCTCAAATGCAGCCACGCCAGAGCGATAAGCATCCGCAATACCATCCGTCAGCATGGTCTGCGCGCCAACTTCATCCAGCGCCGCACTTGCTGCCGCAATCATGGCTTTTGAGTCTGCGTTATCCAACATCACAGCAATACCTGGATTGGTACAAAACTGGCCCGCGCCCATCGTTAAGGAACCAGCCCAACCTTTGCCCAACGCTTCCGCTCGATTTTTCAACGCTTCTGGCATCACGAACATAGGATTCACAGAACCCAATTCACCAAAAAATGGAATGGGTTCAGGACGCGCCGCACACAAATCAAACAAAGCACGGCCACCCGCCAAGCTGCCAGTAAAACCAACCGCTTTGATCAATGGATGCTGAACTAGAGCTTGGCCAACTTGGCGATTTCCTCCTTGGATAAGAGAAAATACACCCGCTGGCATCTTGCAACGTTGAATTGCTTTATCAACCGCTTGCGCCACTAATTCGCCCGTTCCAGGGTGCGCAGAATGCCCTTTCACCACGACAGGACAACCCGCAGCCAACGCGGCCGCCGTATCACCACCCGCGGTGGAAAACGCCAATGGAAAGTTAGAAGCGCCAAACACAGCCACAGGACCAATCGGACGCTGAACCATGTGCATTTCTGGGCGTGGCAAGGGGGTACGATCTGGCAAGGCTTCATCGTGACGACGATCTAAATATTCGCCTGATAAAATACGCTCAGCGAACAAACGCAATTGTCCTGTGGTACGGCCGCGCTCGCCTTGTAAACGTGCTTCAGGTAATCCCGTTTCTTGTACACCAATTTCGGTGATTTGATCACCTAATACATCAATTTCATCGGCGATGGCGTTTAAAAACGCCGCTCTCTCTTCTCGAGAAGAATAACCAAATGTCTCAAAAGCCGCCTCGGCTGCTTCTACTGCCGCATCCACATCAGACACGCGACCAACGGCAAATTCATGAGAAGGTCCTGTTGCAGGCGATGAAGAAAATGTCGCGTCGCTCTTTATCCATTTACCGGCAATAAAATGCTGTCCCGTTAACATACTCACTCCTCTCGTTAATAAATTAAATCCGTGCACTAAATAAAGTTCTTAAGTCGCCTAGTGATGACAGGCATCAAGCCCATGGAGGGGCGTTACGCCCCTCGCGGACAGGGATGTCCGTTGGGGCGGTGCCGTCATCGCTAGGAGATACTGGCTAAAAACAGCTTAAATTTAATGACTATCTTTCGGTACCGCTGCACCACGACAACCTTTTAGGAAGTCAAAATCGGCACCGGTATCCGCGCCCTGTACGTGATCATGGAATAATTTGATGTAGCCGCCTTTTGGTGGTTCCAAATGACTTTTCCACTTGGCTAAACGCGCCGCCATTTCTTCATCGGAAATGTCCACATGAAGGCGACGATTTTCCACATCTAATTCAATCATATCGCCATTCTGAATAACGGCCAACGGCCCTCCAGCGGCGGCTTCTGGGGTGGTATGCAAGACCACAGTGCCATAGGCGGTTCCTGACATTCGTGCATCAGAAATACGCACCATGTCTGTAATGCCTTTACGCAGCACCTTTGGTGGCAAACCCATGTTGCCCACTTCAGCCATACCTGGGTAACCTTTTGGACCACAGTTTTTCAGTACCATGACGCAGGTTTCATCAATATCCAACGCCTCGTCATTGATCTTCGCTTTGTAATCATCAATGTCTTCAAACACCACCGCTCTGCCGCGATGCTGCAATAAGTGCGCCGACGCTGCGGACGGTTTGAGCACCGCGCCCTGTGGCGCAAGGTTGCCTTTTAGCACAACAATACCGCCTTTTTGTGTCAATGCTTTTTCCACTGGTAGGATGACATCTGGGTTCCAATTGCGAACCTCTTTGACTTCTTCCCATACGGATTCACCAGACACGGTGATGGCGTCTTTATGCAGCTTGCCCGCTTCCGCCAAATGCTTGATCACCACAGGCAAACCACCCGCGTAGAAGAACTCTTCCATCAAATATTTACCCGATGGCATCAGGTTCACTATGGTGGCGATTTCTTGGCCTAGTTTGTCCCAATCATCAAGCGTTAAGTCCACACCAACACGTCCCGCAATCGCCAACAAATGAATCACGGCATTAGTCGAGCCACCAATTGCACCGTTCACTCGAATCGCATTTTCAAAGGCTTGGCGAGTCAAAATGTCAGACGGTTTCAAATCCTCTTTGACCATATCGACAATGCGACGACCAGTTAAATGCGCCATAACGCGACGACGACTGTCCACTGCCGGAATCGCCGCATTACCCGATAACGCCATGCCCAAGGCTTCGGCCATAGACGCCATAGTGCTGGCAGTGCCCATGGTGTTACAGGATCCAGCTGAGCGAGACATAGATTGCTCTGCTTCAAGGAAATCTTCTTGGGTCATCTTGCCTGCTTTGATGTCTTCTGACATTTGCCACAAGGCCGTGCCAGACCCCACACGCTCGCCTCTAAAGTAGCCGTTCAACATCGGACCACCAGACACCACGATGGCAGGAATATCGACACTACAAGCGCCCATAAGAAGCGCAGGTGTAGTTTTGTCACAACCGGCTAACAACACAACCCCATCCAGCGGATTAGCACGCAGCGCTTCTTCCACATCCATGGCGGCCATGTTGCGATACATCATGGCAGTTGGGCGCAATGAACTTTCCCCCACAGAAAACACAGGGAATTCCAGTGGCAAACCGCCCGCTTCATAAATGCCATGCTTAACGCGATCAGCAAGATCCCGAAGGTGTGCATTACAAGGCGTTAGTTGTGACCAAGTATTACAAATACCAATGACCGGACGACCATCAAATAAATCCGCTGGCAGACCTTGGTTTTTCATCCAACTGCGGTGGTAGATATGATCACGTGATGTACCGCCAAACCATTCGGTTGAACGCAATTTGCGGGGCCATTTCTTTGGTACGAACTTGTTTTTATCAGAATCCGTCATACCCAACCTCCATCAACAATAAAGTTCTGCGCCGAGCACATGGCCGCCGCATCAGACCCTAAAAACAACGCCATGTTGGCAATGTGCTCAGGAAGCACCTTGCCTGCTAGGCATTGGCTTTGTTTAATTTTTTCTTCCGCGGCCTCATCCACCCACATACGCAGCTGTTTTTCCGTCATCACCCAGCCTGGCACCAAGGTATTCACACGAATGCCAAAACCACCTAAATCACGAGCTAGAGAGCGTGTTAAACCATGGGTTGCCGCCTTGCTTGTGCCGTAAGTTGGGTAGCCAGCCGTGGCCATCATCCAGCCCACAGAGCCAAAATTGATGATCGAACCACCCCCCAATTTACGCATCATAGGGGCGACTGCTTGGGCGGCGAACATGGCATGTTTGATGTTGACCCCCACCAGCTCATCAAAACGTTCTTCCGTTAGGGATTCCAACGAATGACGCACATCGTTAGCGGCATTATTCAATAAGACAGAAATGGGGCCGAATGCCTCTGCGGCGGCGCGAATTTTGCTCTGATAGTCTTGGATGTCTGTGATGTCACATACCTCAAAGCGAACCTCAAAACCCTCTTTCTTCAGGCGTTTAGCCAGCGCTGTACCGGCTTTTTCATCTAAATCGACAAAGGCGGTTTTTGCCCCTTGTTTAGCATAAGCTTCAACAACCGCAGCCCCAATGCCGGTTGCCCCACCTGAGATAAACACCGAGCGTCCTGCTAAATCGGGATACATTGCCATGCCTTTTTTGTCCTGTTCCTTGGTCATAGTGTTTCCACCTCCGTAGATAAAGTCGGCGCTTTTCCTAACGCATTGCGTAATGGCAAACCAAAAGTAGGTGAAGAGATTTCAAACACATCCCCTTCTTGCGCCTGAACACCATCGGCAAAAGACAAGGTGGCCGTGCCAAACATATGAACATGCAAGTCACCCGGCTGACGGAAAATCGAATACTTAAAATGATGATGTTCAAGGTTTTTAAAGGTGTGAGACATATTGTCTTCGCCGGACAAGAACGCTTTTTGCCATAAGGTTTTCTCGCCACGCTCAATACGGGATTGACCATCAATGTGCATTGGCAACTCGCCGACTAACAACTCTGGCCCAAAAGATGCTGGACGCAACTTGGAATGCGCCAGATACAAGTAGTTTTGTCTCTCGGTGACATGGTCAGAAAACTCATTCGCTAAGGTATAACCAAGACGGTGCACTTTGCCGTCGTCGCCCACTAAGTAAAAGCCCGCAATTTCTGGCTCTTCGCCGCCATCCAAAGCAAAGGAAGGAGAAGGCAAGGCATCACCAGGGGCAATCACTCCCGCCCCATTGCCTTTGTAAAACCACTCAGGCTGAACACCTTCTTGGCCGTCTTTTGGCTTGCCGCCTTCAACGCCCATTTGGAAAATCTTCATGGAATCCGTTAACTCTTCGCTTTTCGCATGCATGGCATTACGTGTTGCGGCAGAACCTAGGTGCGTTAAGCCCGTCCCCGTCAAATACATATGAGCAGGATCGGGGTGACGCACAGGACAATCAAGCTGGTTGTTGCTCGCAAGTTCAACTAAGTCTACAGACTCACCCAAACCATGTTTTTCAATGATGGACTTCAACGGAACACCACTCTTGACCGCTTCTTTTGCTAGCTCGTAAACACTCGTTGCGTGCATCACAAGGTGAGCTTCATTACCTTCGCGGCACACAACACCACCTTGTTTGATTTGAGATAAAAACAACATAAATGACTCCTTTAAACGCTTTATACTTAGCGCGCTTTTTGTTTGTTGTAGACGTCGAAGATAACCGCAGCGAGCAGCACCAAGCCCTTAATAACCTGCTGCCAATCTATTCCTATCCCTAAGATCGACATCCCGTTGTTCATAACTCCCATGATGAAAGCACCGATTACCGCACCGATCACTTTGCCCACACCGCCTGTCATGGAAGCGCCACCAATAAAGACCGCGGCAATAACATCCAATTCGAAAGCAAAACCCGCTTTTGGCGTCGCTGTGTTCAAACGAGCCGCAAAGATCAAACCAGCTAGCGCCGCTAACATGCCCATGTTGGCAAAGGTTAAAAAGGTTAAGCGTTCGGTATTAATCCCCGACAGTTTCGCCGCTTTGACATTGCCACCGAGGGCATAAATACGACGACCAATGGTGGTGCTGTTGGTTAAGAAGGTGTAAATCGCGATCAAGACCGCCATGGTAATTAAAACGTTTGGCAAACCACGGTAAGTACTTAACAGGTAAGACAAATAAATGATGGCAATGGCGATCAAGGCATTTTTTACGATAAAGAAAGAGAAAGGTTCGTCTTGGATACCGTATTTCAGTGCGCGCGCTCGACTGCGAGCCGCCAAAAAGACAATTGCACTGGCTGCCAACACACCCAATACCAGAGCGGTCACATTGGGACGACCCACACCAAATACATCCGGTATGAAGCCCGTACTCAATAATTGAAAGCTTTTTGGGAAAGGGCCCACTGATTGGCCTTCTAGCAAAGCCAGCGTCAAACCGCGAAACACCAACATGCCCGCCAAGGTGACAATAAAGGCTGGTATTTTCCAATAGGCAATCCAATAGCCTTGTAAACCACCAATGATCAAACCGACAACAAGGCACACAGGCACCACGACAAACGTGGGTAGGTCATAATTCACCGACATGACCGCTGCCAAGGCGCCGATAAAACCAACCACAGAGCCAACCGATAAATCGATATGTCCAGCGACAATGACCAGCAGCATGCCGATAGCCATTATGATGATGTAGCTGTTTTGCAAAAATAAATTGGTTAAGTTCACCGGACGCATCAAGGTGCCGTCCGTTAAAAACTGAAACATGGCCATGATAACGACCAAGGCAATCAACATGCCGTAGTCACGCACATGTGTTTTCAAATAGCTGGTAACAGAAGGCGCCGATTGCTCTACTGTAGAAGTTTCTTTTGTTGTCATTCTTATTGCTCCCGCCGTTATTATTGCTATCGCTAGGCTTTAACTATCATTGACATGATTTTTTCTTGGCTTGCATTGGCTTTATCTAATTCACCAACTAAACGGCCTTCGTTCATCACATAAATACGATCACACATGCCAAGTAACTCCGGCATTTCTGAAGAAATCATCACCACGCCTTTGCCGTCATCGGCCAGTTCGTTGATGATGCTGTAAATTTCAAATTTAGCGCCGACGTCTATTCCGCGAGTTGGCTCATCTAGAATCAGTACATCCGGTTGCGAATACAGCCACTTACTGAGCACCACTTTTTGTTGGTTACCACCGGATAGATTCATGACCTTTTGGAAGACACTTGGGGTGCGAATATTGAGCGCTTGTCGATAATCTTCAGACACCTTGCGTTCGATATTGCCATCAATTACGCCATTCGAAGACACACGCTCTAGGTTAGCTAAAGTGGTATTGGTTTGAATGGTTTCTTCCAGTATCAACCCCAGCTCTTTACGGTCTTCCGTCACATAGGCCAAGCCACTTTTGATGGCTTTAGGCACGGTCGACAAGTCAGCGACTTCGCCCCGTAAACGCACTTCTCCTTGGATATTTTTACCGTAGCTTTGTCCGAATAGACTCATTGCCAACTCAGTTCGACCTGATCCCATCAAACCCGCAATACCGACGATCTCTCCGGCATGCACATTGAACTCAACCTCATGGATCATCTGGCGATCTAATGCATCGGGATGCCAAACGTTCCAGGCGTTTACTTCCATCAGCATCTGACCGAGATGACTGTCTTGATTAGGGTGCTTTCTTGCTGGGTAACGGTTCGCCATATCGCGGCCAACCATGTCACGAATAATGTCTTCTTCACTAATGCTGTTTGCTTGGCAGTCCAAGGTAGAGACAGAGGCACCATCACGAATAACGGTAATGCTGTCCGCAACACGGCTGATTTCGTTCAATTTGTGGGTAATCAGAATGGAAGAGATACCCTGCTCTTTAAATTCCAATAATAAATCGAGCAATTTGGCACTGTCGTTTTCTTGCAGTGCGGCAGTGGGCTCATCCAGAATCAACAGTTTGACGTCTTTCGCCAAGGCTTTAGCAATTTCCACAAGCTGCTGTTTGCCCACACCTAGTTGACCAACTAAAGTGGATGGGGACTCTTTTAAACCCACTTTTGCTAATAACTCTTGTGTACGAGAATAGGTTTTTGGCCAGTTAATGACGCCACCTTCTACATTCTCATTACCTAAAAATAGATTTTCTGCGATAGACAAGAGCGGTACTAACGCCAGCTCTTGGTGAATAATGATGATGCCTTTTTCTTCGCTGTCCGATATGCCAGAAAATGCGACAGTTTCGTCATTAAAAAGAATGTCGCCGTCATAACTTCCATGTGGGTAAACACCACTAAGCACTTTCATCAGAGTCGATTTACCCGCGCCATTTTCACCCACTAAAGCGTGGATCTCGCCAGCACGAACTTTAAGGTTCACCGCATCGAGGGCTTTTACTCCAGGAAATGTCTTGGTAATGCTGCGCATTTCCAAAATAATATTTTCCATAAAACATCCCATTAGTGAGCACGCTACGACTGTATCGCATACAGTTCATAGCGCACTCGCTGGTTTATTATTGTTGAATTAGGATAAATAAATTCTTACAAAGTATGGGTAAGCACAGCCATCGTGTGCTTATTCAACCTGAGACTTCGTATAGTAACCACTCCCTAGCAAGACATCTTTCCAGTTGGATTTATCCACTGTTACTGGCTCAAGCAAATAACTTGGCACTACTTTAATGCCGTTGTCATAAGTCGTGGTATCGTTGATTAGAGGCTTAGCATCGTTCAATACCGCTTGCACCATGCCGACGGTGACATTGGCCAATTCACGGGTATCTTTAAAGATGGTGGAATATTGCTCGCCAGCTATGATGGACTTCACCGATGGCACTTCGGCATCTTGCCCTGTCACAATCGGCATTTTCAAATCGCCAGAACCGTAACCCACCCCTTTAAGAGACGACAGAATTCCTATGGAAATACCATCGTATGGCGATAACACACCATCAATGCGTTTTTTAGTGTAATGGGCAGATAGAAGGTTATCCATACGCGCTTGCGCGGTGGCACCATCCCAACGCAAGGTACCCACTGTATCCATACCCATTTGACCAGAAACAATGTTTATTTTTCCTGAATCAATCATCGGCTGAAGTATCGACATGGCACCGTTATAGAAGAAGTAAGCGTTGTTATCGTCTGGAGAACCACCGAATAACTCAACGTTGTAAGGACCTTTACCACGTTTTTCCATGCCACTAACCAAAGACTTAGCTTGCAACACACCGACTTTGAAATTATCAAATGTTGCGTAGTAACTCACATAAGGGCTATTTTTAATCAAACGGTCATAGGAGATAACCTTGATACCAGCGGCATCGGCGTTTTCTAATGCGTTAGATAAAGTCGTACCATCAATCGCTGCGATGACAAGGACATCAACGCCTTTTACGATCATGTTCTCAATTTGAGAAAGCTGGTTTGGAATTTCATCTTCAGCGTATTGCAGATCGACTTTATAACCCGCATCTTTGAAGAGTTTTACCATGGAGTCACCATCGGTGATCCAACGAGCAGAGGATTTCGTTGGCATAGCAATACCAACATAACCATTCGCGGCCAAAGCGCTCACAGAACTCAGGGCCGTGGCACCCAGTACTAAACCAGCAATGGCATTCTTTAGATAGTTCATTAGCTTCTCCTGTTACGGCCAAGCAAGTGCCGTAAGGAACAAGCTTTAGGTGGCCATAGAATTTTTTATGATTATTTTTTCGAGCCAATCAGGTCTTAAAAAACCTGTTATGCAGAGTAGGTAAAATAAACATACCAATCAAATAGAATAAACGTTGTTGTTAATACCATTTTTGGTATGTAAATTCTTCTGAGCAACAGAATAATTTGCCGCATTACGTGCTGCGCGGGTTGGACAAATTCCGTATGATAAAACTCCCCTTTACACATTCTTTAATTTAGAAGGAATCTATGGAATTCATTTGGATTTTATTTGCCTTTGTATGCGGTCTGGCCGTTAAGATGATCAACTTACCCCCATTAATTGGTTTCTTATTAGCGGGCTTTCTACTTAACTATGCAGGCTTAAAACCTAGTAGTGCACTGGACACCCTCGCAAATATTGGCATTACCCTCATGCTGTTTAGTATCGGCTTAAAGCTGCATGTCAAAGATTTGCTTAAGCGTGAAGTTTGGGCTTCGACACTAAGCCATATGGGTATCAGCACCTTGATTTTTGTCGGCTTCGCCCTATTGCTCGGCACCTTAAGCCTTCCCTATTTTGACTTACTGGATTTTAAAACCGCCGCTTTACTCGGCTTTGCCCTCAGCTTCTCAAGTACAGTCTGTGTGATGAAGTTACTAGAGGAAAGCAGCGAGCTGAAAACACGTCATGGGCAGCTTTCCCTAGGCATACTGGTCATGCAGGACATTGTCGCCGTGGTTTTCCTTGTCGCGGCAACAGGAAAAATCCCATCCATTTGGGCATTAGGTTTATTTGCCCTGTTACTGGTTCGTCCTATTATTAACAAAATTGTCGACAAAGCAGGTCACGGGGAAATGCTGCCACTAACGGGATTATTCCTTGCTCTAGGTGGCTATGAGCTGTTTTACCTAGTGGGTGTGAAAGGCGATCTGGGGGCATTAATTTTTGGTATCTTGTTGGCGTCTCATTCAAAAGCCGCAGAAATGAACAAGTCACTTATGAACTTCAAAGATTTGTTCTTGATTGGCTTTTTCTTATCCATTGGCTTTACCGCGTTACCTACACTCAGCATGCTAGGCATGAGCCTGATCATCACACTCGTTATCTTGATTAAGTTCGCGCTGTTCTTCTTCCTTCTGACAAAAATGAAACTACGTGGCCGTACCTCCTTTTTGTCGTCCATGGTTCTATCCAATTACAGTGAATTTGGTTTGATCGTTGCGGCCCTGAGTGTAACAAACGGTTGGTTAGAAAAAGAATGGCTAGTCGTTTTAGCGCTTTCCGTATCTTTTTCCTTTGTGATTACCAGTATTTTGTATCGTAACGTTCACCGTATGTACCGTAAGAATAAAGACGTCATTCGTCGTTTTGAAAGCACGGAATGCTTACCTGAAGACATATTCTTGCAACCCGTAAACAGCGACATTCTTGTGGTCGGCTTAGGACGAGTTGGACGCGGGGCTTTTGACTCGTTAAAAGGTTTGGTTGGCGACACGGTGGCAGGGATGGATGCGGATCGCAACCGTATCAATCAAATGCAAGAAGCAAAAGAAAATGTTTTTTACGGAGACGGTGAAGATGCGGATTTATGGGAGCGTTTAGACACCTCTCGCATTGAACTTATTTTGCTCGCACTACCAGCAGCGGAAGACACAACTAACGTCGCTATACAGCTACGTAAAGCCAACTACACCGGCCAGATCGCCGCTATTGCTCGTTATCAAGATGAAAGAGAAATTCTCATCAGCAGCGGCATCGACAACGTATTCAACTTCTATACCGAGGCTGGTACCGGTTTCGCGGAAGAAAGTTTGGCACTGATTCGGCCACCAGAAAACGCTACAGCGTAACCAGCAAATAAATGTCCACTTAGTCTGATTGAAATGGACTATTTTAAAACTCAAAAGGCAGTATCTCAAAAGAGGGACTGCCTTTTATCATAGCGGCTATGTAAGTGCTGAATACAGTTTGATGCCTCCGCCACACGGTTGAACTTGCACGCTGAGCCATAATAATGAATGATGCCAACTAAACATAAAGCATTTTATCTTTTCAAACACACTATCTTCAATTTCGAGCGACGATGACGACGCCTTTATATGATCACGTTTCATTTGAAAGTTCAGGCATTAGCTTGTGGTCTCATCTCGACTCGCCATTGACAGAAGAGATGGTTCAGAAATTTTTAAAACCTCATACCAGTGCCAACTATTTTCTAATGTTCGTCAATGACAGCCTTGTTCATTATTGCGTGGATTTGAAAAATATCACGGTATCTGCAGGACAAGTGCTTTTCATCAAGCCGGGGCAAATTCGCATTCCCCCAAGCAGTAAAAACAAAGCAGAATACTATAAAGTTATTTTCAATGAAGAAATCTATGGCTTATTACCTAGCCCTTGCCGTTTTTGGTTGGATCCGCTGAATGAACAAAAGGTGGCTATGTCAACGCAGGCATGGCAACGAATGAATGATGCATTAATGCTCTTGCGCACCGCTATCCAAACAGCCGCTCCCTTAACTATCAGAATGGCGTATTTAAATTCGGTGTTACAGGAATTAGAACATGCTTATTTTTCTAACATTGAAAAGGAACCCAAGAAACGGCAGGTTCAATCATTTCTTCATTTCCAAACCTTGATTGAAAATGAGTTCATCGCACAACCTGCCATTTCTGAAATAGCCAAGACCCTTGCTCTGAGTGATACCAGCCTATACCAGCTGGTAAAAGAATGGGCTGGAGTATCACCGAAAGAATACCTTAATCGCCGGGTTGTTTTAGAAGCTCAACGTCTACTGATTTACTCCAATCTATCGGTAAAAGAGCTAGCGGTACGGCTAGGGTTTGCCGATGAAAACTACCTTTCCCGTTTTTTCCGTAAGCAAACAGGGCAATCGATTACAGACTTTTTAGTGAAATTTAACGATATGTCTAGCTAGTACAATGATTTGTCTCTGTGTCATGTCGGCCCATTTTTCTACACTACCTCTATCACAAATTAACAAGAGGTGTCGTAATGAAGAGTGTGTTAATCACTGGCGCAAATCAGGGAATAGGTTTGGCAACAGCGAAACATTTGGCTCATCAAGGATATTATGTTTACTTGGCTTGCCGTAACCCAGATGCTGGAGCATCTGCCGTAGAAACGCTAAAAGCGGAAGGGATTGAAAATGCCTCCTGTGTCCTATTAGATGTGACGGATCAGACATCAATTGATTTAGCGGTAGAAGAGGTGCTAAAGCAGTCAAATAGCCTAGATGCGCTCATCAATAACGCGGGCATTCTGGGTAGCGTCAACTCAGATGGCAGCATCTCCATTGAAGAAATTAAACGCGTTTTTGAAACCAATGTTTTTGGCGTGATAAGCGTCACACGTGCTTTTCTTCCTTTGTTGCTACAGTCTAGTGCACCACGTATTGTCCATATTAGCAGTGGACTTGGATCACTTACGAATCAAAGCGACCCAGACTGGTTGTTTGCTCAATACAAAAGTGAGGCTTACTTTCCCTCTAAAACAGCCCTTAATGCTTATTGTGTGGCACTCGCCGCAAAACTTAAATCAACCAGATGTAAAGTTAACCTTGTGGATCCTGGCTTTGTAAAAACGGCTTTTAATGGCTTTCAGGGGTTACATGACCCAGCTAAGGCCGCGAAATTTATAAGCCATGCCGCAACGCTTCCTGAAGATGGTCCAACGGGTTGCTTTCTCTCAGAGTCAGAAGGATCATCAAATGGCATAATGCCTTGGTAAACCCTATCCGATCAGACGCTATTGGCACGGCTTAAAAAATAAAAAAATGCCATAAAAAAACACGGAATCATTCACATGACACCATATTTTTTATTGAATCTAGTTACGCTGATTTCGCCTCATCCAGCTTAGCTTTCACCGCTTCAGCTTTCTCTGTCAGTTCTGAATAAAGCCTGATATCACCACCGCGCTGGGCCTGCATGGCTTTTTCGAGTAAATCGCCATATTCTTTTTCGAGCTTTTTAGTAGGGTCGGACTTTAAAAAAGAAAACATAAGTAGCCTGTCGTTGTGAGTTGATAAAATTCATACGACACGGAGCGAGATTTAGATCGTTTTAGTTAGCGATGAAGCAAACAAAAACGCCAATCAGATTTCTCTGATTGGCGTTTTGACTTAACACTCTACAAGGTTGCGAGCGCGACTAAGACATTGTGATTAAACGTCTAGGAAATCCATAATCCCTTCAGCGGCTTTACGACCCTCATCGATGGCGGTAACCACCAAGTCAGAACCACGTACCATGTCGCCACCAGCAAAGATTTTCTCATTGGTCGTTTGGAACATGAACTTGCCTTTCTTAGGAGCAATCACGCGGCCACGAGCATCGGTCTCGATGCCGAACTTCTCGAACCAAGGCGCAGGACTCGCTTGGAAACCAAACGCGACCAAAACCGTATCAGCAGGGATAATTTGTTCACTGCCTTCCACGATTTCTGCCGTGCGGCGTCCGTTCTCATCTGGCTCACCCATGCGAGTTTCTACCACTTTGATGCCTTCTACTTTGTCTTCCCCGATGATTTCAACAGGTTGACGGTTGAAAAGGAACTGCACGCCTTCTTCTTTGGCGTTTTGCACTTCTTTGCGAGAACCCGGCATGTTTTCTTGGTCACGGCGGTAGGCACACGTCACGCTTTTCGCACCTTGGCGAATGGCTGTACGGTTACAGTCCATGGCCGTATCACCACCACCTAAGACAACCACTTGCTTACCTTTTAGGTTCACATAATCCGCTTCGTCTTCTTCGAAATCTAGGCAATGATTGACGTTAGAAATCAGGTAATCCAAAGCATCATGAACGCCTGGTAAATCTTCACCAGGGAAACCGCCCTTCATGTATTTATACGTTCCCATGCCTAAAAATACGGCATCGTACTCTTCCAATACATGTTCAAACGGCACGTCGTCACCAACGGACGTTCCTAGAACAAATTCCACACCCATTTCTTCAAAAATTTCACGACGACGCGCCATCACGCTTTTTTCCAATTTAAACTCTGGAATACCAAACGTCAGCAAGCCACCAATTTCTGGGTACTTATCAAAGACAACCGGCTTAATACCGTTACGTACTAAGATGTCCGCACACGCAAGACCCGCAGGCCCCGCACCAACAATAGCAACGGTTTTGTTAACCGGTACTACGTTAGACATATCTGGACGCCAGCCTAAAGCAAACGCCGTGTCGGTAATGTATTTTTCAACAGAACCAATGGTTACGGCACCAAAGCCGCCTTCACCCAGTGTACAAGCACCTTCACAAAGACGATCTTGTGGACAAACACGACCACATACTTCTGGCAAAGAGTTGGTTTGATGACTCAACTCCGCCGCTTCTAAAATGCTGCCTTCGCTGACAAGTTTCAACCAGTTTGGAATGTAGTTATGTACTGGACATTTCCATTCACAATACGGGTTACCACACTCAAGACAACGATGCGCTTGATCTTTCGCTCCGGCCTCTTCGAATGGTTTATAAATTTCGACGAATTGCCCTTTACGCGTAATTAAAGGCTTCTTTTTTGGATCCTTTCGATCCACTTCGACGAATTGAAATGCGTTGTTCAAGCGCTCTGACATAAGCTGCTATCTCCTCGGCCGCCTGTAAACAGACGGCACTTCTCTCAAATGGGTCAGACTGATTCGTTCACAGAGTTTGACTTGAACTCATTCAAGCCAAACTCCATAACAGCGTGTTTTATTCCGGACGTTGACGAGTATTAGCCAATAGCGCGCCTAAACTTGCGGCTTTTGGCTTAACTAGCCAGAACTTGCCAATGTAGTCATAGAAGTTTTCTAGGATTTCTTGGCCCCATTCGCTGTCAGTTTCTCGGACGTATTCTTCGATCACAGAGCGAAGGTGTGAACGATATTCTTCCGTTAATTCCGTACCGATACGGTGGATTTCTACCAATTCATGATTGTATTTATCCACGAAAGTACGGTCTAAATCGAGTACGTAAGCGAAGCCGCCTGTCATACCCGCACCAAAGTTGTAACCTGTATTACCAAGTACCGTCACCATACCGCCAGTCATGTATTCACAGCAGTGATCGCCTGCGCCTTCAATAACGGTATGTGTACCCGAGTTACGTACGGCAAAACGTTCACCTGCTGTACCCGCTGCGAACAACTTACCGCCCGTCGCGCCATACAAACAAGTGTTACCAATAATGGCGGATTCTTGTGAATTGAAAACGGACCCTTTTGGCGGACGAATAACCAGCTTACCACCAGTCATGCCTTTACCAACGTAGTCGTTAGCATCCCCTTCTAGGTACATATGCAAACCGCCAGCGTTCCAAACACCAAAACTCTGACCCGCTGTGCCGTTCAATTTCAGTGTAAGAGGCGTATCCGCCATGCCTTGGTTGCCGTAGCGTTTCGCAATTTCACCCGATAAACGCGCGCCGATAGAACGATCACAGTTGGTGACATCAAAGGCAAACTCGCCGCCTTCTTTTTCTTCCACCACGTCTTTCACTGTGTCCCACATTTTTAATGCCAATAGGCCTTTATCGTGTGGCGGGTTAAACGGAGTCTGACAATATTGCGCTTTATCCGCTGGAATCGCATCGTTACTTAAAATAGGCGACAAATCTAAGTTATTTTGCTTTTCGGTTTCACCTGGCAAGATAGTCAAAAGATCCGTACGACCAATCAAATCTTGCAGGCTGGCAACACCCAGCTTCGCTAACCATTGACGTGTATCTTCGGCCATAAAACGGAAGAAGTTTTTGATCATTTCTACCGTGCCAATGAAGTGTTCATCACGCAACATTTGATCCTGAGTAGCAACACCTGTCGCACAGTTGTTCAAATGACAAATTCGCAAGAACTTACAACCCATGGCCACCATAGGTGTCGTACCAAAGCCAAAGCTTTCTGCTCCAAGAATGGCTGCTTTTACAACATCCAGACCCGTTTTTAGACCGCCATCTGTTTGTAGACGAATATTGCCGCGAAGATCATTAGAGCGCAGCGCTTGTTGAGCTTCCGCTAAACCTAACTCCCAAGGAGAACCCGCATGGCGAATCGAAGTAATTGGTGATGCCGCTGTACCACCGTCATAACCAGAAATGGTAATCAAATCGGCATAGGCTTTTGCCACACCCGCAGCGATCGTACCGACACCCGGTTCAGATACCAGCTTCACAGATACCAGGGCATCTGGGTTAACTTGTTTCAAATCGAAAATCAGCTGAGCCAAATCTTCAATCGAATAAATGTCGTGATGTGGTGGAGGTGAAATCAAAGTTACACCCGGAACCGCATAACGTAGACGAGCAATTAAGCCGTTTACTTTACCGCCCGGTAACTGACCACCTTCGCCCGGTTTCGCACCTTGCGCCACTTTGATCTGCAATACTTCTGCATTCACTAAGTATTCTGGAGTTACACCAAAACGGCCAGAGGCGATTTGTTTGATCTTAGAGCGGCGCTCAGTGCCATGACGAGCAGGGTCTTCCCCACCCTCACCAGAGTTAGAGCGACAACCTAATTCGTTCATCGCTTGCGCTAGCGCTTCATGAGCTTCTGGCGACAAAGCCCCTAAAGACATACCTGCAGAATCAAAGCGCGGTAGAATTTGTTCAATCGACTCAACATCATCTAATGCAATAGGCTGAGCTTTATCAGACAAGGTAAACAAGTCACGCAGCATTGATGCTGGGCGGTTGTTCACCAACTCAGTGTATTTGCTAAAGTCTTCAAAGCGACCAGTGCCTACAGCGGTTTGTAAGTTACGCACCACATCAGGGTTAAACGCATGGTATTCCGCTTCATGAACGTATTTTAAATAACCACCTTGCTGAATCGGCTTACGTAATTTCCAAGCATTGTTAGCAATGGTTGCTTGATCTTTTTGGAAATCTTCAAAGCGCGCACCTTTGATACGGCTAGGTACACCTTTGAAACATAGGTCGACCACTTTCGAGTCCAAACCAACGGCTTCAAATAGCTGCGCACCACGATATGAGGCGATGGTAGAAATCCCCATTTTGGAGATGATTTTCATCAAGCCTTTGTTAATACCTTTACGGTATTTCACGTGACAAGCAATCGGGTCACCCAATACTTCACCCTTATCAATCATGTCATTGATTAGACGATAAGAAAGATATGGATAAACCGCTGTTGCACCAAAACCTAATAGTACGGCGAATTGATGAGGGTCACGCGCAAAACCGGTATCTGCGATGATATTAGAATCACAACGCAGACCTTGCTTAGATAAATAATGATGCACCGCACCGACAGCCATTGGCGCTGGTATCGGCAAATGACCTTTTTCAATATCTCGATCCGTCAATACAACGATAACCGCGCCATTGCGAACGACTTCTTCCGATTTCAATTGCAAGTCTTTAATCGCTTGCTCAAGAGAAACATTTTCTGGATTGTAATTTGTGCTCAAACGCACCAAACGGAAACGATGGTCATCTAGTGCTAACAAACGGCTGTATTTACGAGGTGACAATACAGGTGAAGACAAGATGATACGGTTCGCGTGTTTTGGTGTTTCTTCAAATAAGTTACGCTCTACACCGATACAAGTTTCCAAGGACATCACAACAGATTCACGAAGTGGATCGATTGGCGGATTGGTTACCTGCGCAAATTTCTGACGGAAATAATCTGTCACTGGACGAGTCTGGCTAGACATAACGGCCATAGGTGTATCATCGCCCATAGAACCTACCGCTTCGTGGCCACTTTCAGCCAAGGGACGAAAGATTTGCTCGCGCTCTTCAAAAGACACTTGGAACATCTTCTGATAAGTCAGCATTTCTTCTTTTGTAAAAGGTTCAAACTCAAGAGAGGATTCTTCCAATAAAGATTCAATGCGAATCGCTTCCTGCTTCAACCATTTTTTGTATGGATGCATGGATTTAAGGCGATTATCGATATCATCTGTATGAAGTACTTTGCCGTTTTGCGTGTCAATGACTAACATCTGACCAGGACCAACACGACCTTTAGACACCACATCTTCTGATTTATAACCGTAAGTTCCCACTTCAGAAGCCAGTGTAATAAAGCCATTCTTAGTGATAACCCAACGAGCAGGACGTAAGCCATTACGGTCAAGCATACAAATGGCATGACGTCCGTCCGTCATTACCAAACCTGCTGGGCCATCCCAAGGGTCCATATGCATAGAGTTGTACTGATAGAAAGCACGTAACTCTGGATCCATGTTTTCAACGTTTTGCCATGCTGGCGGAATGATCAAGCGCGCCGCACGGAAAATATCCACACCACCTGTGACCAAGATTTCTAGCATGTTATCCATGGAAGAAGAGTCAGACCCAGTTAAGTTAACCAAAGGCTGTAAATCTTGTAGCTCCGGAATCAGTGGCGTACGCAGTTTGCTTGTACGAGCCAATGCCCAGTTACGGTTACCTTCAATGGTATTAATCTCACCATTATGCGCCAACATGCGGAATGGTTGCGCCAATGGCCACTTAGGAAGCGTATTAGTAGAGAAGCGCTGGTGAAAAACACAAATCGCGGTTTGCATTTTCTCATTGCCCAAGTCTTTATAAAAGAAAGGCAAATCTACTGGCATCATCAAGCCTTTATAGGCCAACACTTTGTCAGACAAAGAACAAATGTAGAAGTTTTCGTATTGAGCCAAGGCGATTTCAGTTTGACGACGAGCAACAAACAGACGTGTCGCGAAGGTACGTGCATCCATACGGTTACTATCAACAAACACTTGCTCGATACGAGGCAAGCAATCCATTGCAATAATACCTAGACAAGACGCATCAATTGGCACTTCACGCCAGCCTACGACATTCAAGCCTTCAGCCGTCAATTTATTAGTTAGGGTTTCACGCTGCTCACTAGCCAGCGCGTCATCTTGGTCAAGAAACACCATGCCGATGCCATAAAGATCAGACAGGGTATGATTAAATAAAGCTGTCGCTTCGCTACGTAAAAAGAGATCTGGCTTTTGGATAAGAAGACCACAGCCATCACCAGTTTTGCCATCAGCAGCGATGCCGCCTCGGTGTGTCATACATGTCAAAGACTCAATGGCTGTCTTAAGTAGTTCATGGCTAGTATTGCCTTCCATATGGGCAATTAAGCCAAAGCCACAGTTGTCTTTGAACTCGCCAGGACGATAAAGGCCTGCATTCATACACCAACTCCCACAGTTGAAACATAAAAATAATAACTAGGTAAAATTCGACTATTTAGGTGGCTGGACTAAAAACGACGTTTGGATACGCTCGTTTCGAGAATGACTATCATCTGCCCATAAAACCACCGAAATGGATGCTCATACTACCCTGACAGCTGTGAGTACTCAAATTGGCATAGGACTGTTTTATGTTATTTTGGCGCTTTTTACTGGGGTTTTAGCTTCAAATTAGTGGGACTTAGAGAATTATCTATGGCTGGAGTTTTTCCAAACAGAAAATTCCACTGTTCATTCAGGTTTTTCAGAGGATTACAGTGAATTTTACTAAATTTATAATTTTTCTATATAAAAAACTCACAAAAGAGCCTTTTAGCGACACATGAGTGATTGAAAACAAAAGAAAACACTAGATAGACTGTGATGAAAAGTGATTTAGCCTTATGTCATGCAATGGATGATTACTGTGCTTTTTTAATATCATCCTGAATACCGCGCGCACTTCGTGCCCAAGGATTAAGATCACGAATGTCTTTTGGAAGAGTTTCAGCCGCCGCAATCGCTTCACTTCGATTACGATATAAACCGTAGACCACTACAAACCAATCCTTGCCATTATGCTTAGACTTAAAGTAACCAAAAGCATCCACACCACCTTGGCCACGTATGAAATCCTTTACCGCCCCTTTACTGTAAGTTCCTAGAAGTTGCAGTGTGTAACGGTTTGGATTTTGAGATAACCACCACTCAGTTTTATCAAATGGATCTGGTGTCACTTTTAGGTTCGCTTGCTCGTTTTTAGAAGGTTCATCTTCAACAGGTATATCTAACACGGGAGCGGGTTGTTCCACAGGAGCTTCAGCACGAATAGGAGCGGTTGAAATCGGCGCGATTGAAGTCGCAGGTGTAGACGTTGAGCCTTGAGCGGCGGATGAATTGGCTGACGTGCTAATAGGTGGCAATGAAGAACCAGCAGGAATGGGTGGTAAAATTATGTCACCTTCTTGACCAATTTTCCTTTGCATTGCGTCAATACGTGCAATGGTTTCGGCCGAGGATTGACCTTGTCGCGAACTCAATGGAATAACATTGCTGGTTCGATCTGCAGTCGTATTCGATGTGGACGGCTTGTCAGAAAATAAGACCGCGACCAAGATACCCAGCATGACAATTGAAAGCAGCGCCATATGGGCAAGGGGAAAACCCATTGCAAGATTAAAACGCAACCTAGATTTTACGGGCTTATTGCCGTTCCCCATCATGGATTGAGCAATCTGGTTAATTTTCCCTGGGTAGCCTCCAGATTCCTGATGGATCTGTTTTACTTGCTTATCGTTGAACGGTAAGTTTATTCCACCACCTACCGCACGCACTCGATGCAACAAATAAGCACGAGTTTGCTCTAATGAGTATGGAGCTAAAGTAAATGAATGACTTAATTGTTCATAACGAGAACGCTGATAAGCATCCAAATTACGCGCAAGTGAATACTCACTAAAAAGAACGACGTGAGGAACGGTTTGACTGTCTGTCGACAAAGACATCATATCTAAAAGCATACTGACTGCATCGGTATTTAGCTCTTGAGCATTATCGACCAGTATTAAAGCTGCTTGTCCCTTCTCATCTAAATCATGGGAGAATTTAAGCAAAGGACCAAAAGTGGTTTCATTGGGAGGTTGAGTAAAGTGACTTGCAAAGCCCGCATAGATGGCTTGCAGTAATTGCCCTGCTGTCATTAGCATGGTGGCTTTTACATGACTAACGACCGTTGTATCATCTTGATTTCGAGCAAACTCCATTAAAAAGCGACTTTTACCACTCCCCTGCGGACCTTGGACGACAGACAATAAACTACTATAACGACTTAAATGCTCAAGCAACGCGAGCTGTTGATTGCCTTCTTCAGATGCAAAATAGACAGAAGCATCTTTTGAGCCAAACGGGTCCCTCAGCGTCGCTTTGGGGGGCTGATTAAGCGCATCCTCTAGATCAAACTGAAAGTCTGGCTTAGACATAGTCGTCCTTTAACAATAAATAACCAACAAGATTAAGCAATTCTAGCGTGTTTACTTGCGTCGATCGCATCTAACAAACAGGCGTTAAAATCCTCCATCGGAAAATCCGACGTGACAATCGCACTCCCCATGGCACCAAGTAATACCAAGCGCAAACTACCATCTAAGACTTTTTTATCTAACGCCATACGCTCAACAAATGTATCAAGTGTCATATTATCTGGCGGCAATATTGGTAAATTTGCAGCTTTAAAAAGCGCTACGGAACGGCTGACATCATGTTCTGTTAGGTTACCCATACGCCAAGAAAGATCAATCGCTAATATGCTTCCAGCCGCGACAGCTTCACCATGTAACCACTTGCCATACCCCATTTCAGTTTCAATCGCATGACCAAAAGTGTGACCTAGATTCAAAATGGCGCGAATGCCACCTTCCTTTTCATCTTGAGCAACTACATTGGCTTTAGCCAGACAGGATCGATAAATTGCATCGCTAATTTTATCATTATCCAGCGCCATCAAGTCTGGCATTTCTTGCTCTAACCAGTCAAAAAATGGTGCGTCACAAATCAGACCGTATTTGATGACTTCTGCCATACCCGCGGACAATTCACGCTGAGGCAAACTTTGCAAGGTTTCGGTGTCAATGATCACGGCTTGAGGCTGATAGAATGCCCCGATCATATTTTTGCCAAGCGGATGGTTCACCCCTGTTTTGCCACCAACAGAAGAATCAACCTGAGATAACAACGTCGTTGGTACTTGAATAAAAGGCACACCTCGCTGATACGTCGCCGCAGCGAACCCCGCCATATCACCAACAACACCACCACCTAAAGC
Organism: Marinomonas sp. CT5; assembly: GCF_018336975.1. NCBI lineage: Bacteria > Pseudomonadati > Pseudomonadota > Gammaproteobacteria > Oceanospirillales > Oceanospirillaceae > Marinomonas > Marinomonas sp. CT5. The sequence continues at coordinate 4,270,870 of NZ_CP025572.1, forward strand.
AATCACAGTCGTTGTGCGATTATGCTTGGCCGTTAGCAGAGCCGTCATAATAGAACCGTAGGTTTCTAATGTTTTAAAGGATTCACCATCAGGTAAAACACAAGTGTCTACTTTATAGTCTTCGCTGAGCATAGAAACCATTGATTCCAAATACAAAGGAGCAATGGTTTCATTAGTCACGATCATGACTTGCTTTCCATGAATCGCATCATCAAAAAGGGATTTCTGCTGGCGAATGCCTCTTCCTATAAAAATAGGATAGCTGCGATCGCCCAAATCAACGGTTAACGTACGCATTAGGATACAGTGGTCTCCATTTTCAAATGTCGCTTAATCGCATCTAACACTTTATTGGCAACAGATTTTGGGTGACGAGAGTCGGTTTCAACAACCAAGGTCGCCACCTCTCTATACAGAGGATCTCGAACTTCGAATAACTTTCTTAACGTTGCTCGCGGATCACCCGTTTGCAATAAAGGACGATGAGTACTTTTGGATGTTCGATAGAGCTGCTGAGCAACCGATGCATATAAGTAAACGACTAACGCATTCTCACGAAGAATGTCTCGATTCTCTTCACGCATTACGATACCGCCGCCTGTTGCTAAGACACAATCATCCGCACCAGACTGAACTAAGTTCGCTAATGCTTGAGTTTCGCGCTTACGAAAGCCTTCTTCGCCTTCTCGCTCAAAAATCCAAGGAATATCAGCACCAGCATTGTCTTCTATAACTTTGTCTAAGTCATAGAACTCTTTGCCCATCGATTGAGAAATCAAACGGCCTATTGTCGTTTTTCCTGCGCCCATTGGGCCTACTAAAATAATATTGAGGGCTTTTTTCATTGTAATCAGTTACGTCGGAATTTAGCAGATTTATACTGCGGCCTAGTTAACAGACATTTGTAGCAGCTTTGGAGTAATAAATACAAGTAATTCAACCTTTTCTTGCTGTTCTGAGTGTCTTTTAAATAACTCTCCTAGCCAAGGTATTTCACTTAATAGCGGAACTCTGCTTTCTGACTCAAAACTTTCTTCCCGAAAAATCCCTCCTAAAACAAGTGTTTCTTGGTTTTTCACCACTACCTGTGTTTTTAATCGGTTAGTTTTTAAACTAGGAATGCCATTCACTAAATCTCCAACTGAGTCTTGGTGAATATTCAGTGATAATAAAATGCGATTTCCGTCTTTCACAAATGGCGTGACTTCTAACATCAATGACGCTTGGCGAAATTCAATGCTAATTTTATCATCATTTACCGTTTGATATGGCACCTCAGTACCAGATTCTATTCGCGCAGGCTGACCTTCCGACGTAACAATCTTGGGTTTTGACACTACATTTGCCATTCCCTCGCTTTCCATCATATCTAAAGCGAGCCCTAATAAACCTGAACCTCCAACACTGGAAAAATCTAAACTTGTTGTAGGAGTGAGCGCTCCTAAATCAACCGCACCACCAATGGAGGAACGAACACCTTCCGATAACTTGGCCTGCCAATTGACACCAAATTGTGACTGTGCATTACGACTTACCTGAGCAATTTGCGCGTTGATTTCAATCTGTCTTAATGGTGCATCTAACCAAGATAAGGTTTCTTGGATTCCATCCAATGCCTCACAGGAATAGGCCACAATAGAGTTAGTTCGATCATCGATAACCAGTGATAAAGAAGGATACAAAGTTTGTAAGTGTGCACCTACTTTCTCGGCTTTAGCATGCTTCAAGAGCCAATAGGAGCGCTGACAAATCTCCGTTCCGCCCAGTTCTTCATTTGATCCTACAGAGAAATCAGGCAATAAAACGGCCACCTGGCCCTGCCATTCAAGACGGATATTCGGCTGCTGGGCAACCGCCTCCATAACTTCTTTCCAGCTAGCATCCTTAATCGATAAAGTTAAAACTTCATTGATTTCTGGGCTAATCACCACACTTTCATTCATTTGGGAAGCAAGCCATGGCAGTACCTCTTGCAATGAACGAGATTCAAAATACACATCCATTGCCAACCCTGAGCGAGAGTTGAGTAAAACAAACAATAAGAGACCATAGGTAAGATATTTATTCATGAGAACCTCCCTGTTCTCGAATCAATAAAACCTGCTTAGCGCCATTTTTTGCTAGCAGCACAACTTGATCAGACGAAACAGATGACACGGTCAACCCCGCCTCGGCTAACCAGCTACCTTGACGAACCCAATGGCGATGCTCCTTGTAGGCCAACAAGGCAGAAGTATTTTGTCCTATTCGCATAGTAGATAACAATTGCCAATCGTTGCGAGAGAAATGATCGGCTTGTATTTTAGCTGGTAACCAATTGTGAAATGCCCTGTTTTCTTTTGGCGCTCTGATACCAAATTCTAATGTCCCTTGCCAGTTTCCATTTGCTTCTCGCTGCCAGAGTACAGAAAGCAAAACCAAGTGAAATTGCGTTTCAATTTGCTCTAACAAAATTTGCCAGTTTCTAATGGATGCACTCCCTTTCACTCCCCACTGAGTTGGAATATTTTGATCAGAAGCAACAATATAGTGTTGTGCCCAAGAAGCACTTTCAAACTGGGCTAATGCAAGCTGCTTAGCCTGTACCTGCGTTTTTCGCCATTGCTCAACAGCTCTGTATTCCAACCTTGATTGCTGTTTTAGCGATTCTTGCGCATCAGACAAAAAAGGGTACCAAGCGGCAATTTGTAGTAATAATAAGAACAAAACAGAGGAACCATGAATGGTAAAAAAAGAGACCTTCTTAATCTTCAAATATGGAGATAGAAACATCGACCACCTCCTGTTTAGGTAGCATAGTTGAGACTTTTTGAGTTATATCCATCACCTCCCAACGCCAATCTGGGTACTGTCTCCGCCACTGTATTAGCAAACTATCCAAGTCTTGTTTCGGTACCGTCATTTGAAAAAAAATCTGTCGCGCTGCACCTTTCTCTTTACCACTTTCAAATAAGGTGAGACGAGCGGATTTAGGCAATGTCTGTGTTAACGACAATCCGGATAATACAAATGACCCAGGCTCGTTGGATGATAACCATGATGTTTGAGCATCAATTACTCCTTGACGACTCTCCCGTAAAGCCTCTACACGCTGTTGTAACAAGACATAGTAGCCATATCCAAGACCATGAATAAACACAGTTAGCACGCCCAGAACCAACCACAGTCGGTTGTTTTTTTGACGCTTTTCTCTGTCTGGCTCATATCTTGATAAAGCACGCTTTGAACATTGAGACCAAGAAGAAACTCGCGATGAGCCATCACGCCATTGCCCAAATGTCATGACAAGATATGATTTAGCTTGAGGCTCAAAAGGAGAGTAGAGTTGCTTTGCCCAACTACACGAACAGGCAAAAACGGTGAGTCGAGCCTGTTTCGAAGGTAAAGCTTCCTGTTGATAACTCAGCAACAAAGAATCCGGCGGTGCGAACGTCGTCTCCACGGCATAGCTCAAAGCCGCTAACGGCAGCAAAGATGAGGGAATAATATGATCGATAGGATGATCAGAAACAGAGATCCAATTATCTGGAACAAGTATAACCAGTCTTGATTGCAATGAATCACATGTTAATAGTGCCGCTTTTTGTATGGCTTTCAGTTGGTCAACATCAGGGGAAGCATCATTATTTGAGACGTATTCATTAAGTACTTCTTCGGCATCAGTAGGAGTACAAATAACGCATTTATGAGTCGAATACACGACAACGGAATAATCGCGGGTCAGCAACATCATTCATCCTTGAATTAGTAAGCAATAAAATACAGTTTTCAGTTTGGCTTCCATGCCAATTTTTCCAACATAACACGATTTGGTGCAAAGTTAACCGACTATTCTGTGATCATCTTAGGTATAATGCCATTTTTTCATTCTGCATTTATTGATTTAATATGGCTAAGACACTCAAAATACTTTTCTTTCTCGGTCTCTTTGGTGCCCTCGCTGCAGTCGGTATCACCTATGCAATTTACTATAACGTCAAAGACAAAATCCCGACCGTTGCCGAATTAAAAGATATAGAGCTAAGAATCCCTCTGCGCATCTATACCGCCGACAACCAACTTATCGGTGAATTTGGCGAACAGCGTCGAACCCCCATCAATTATGCAGAAATTCCACAAAACCTTGAGCATGCAATTTTAGCCGCTGAGGACTCTAACTTTTATCATCATCCTGGTGTTGATATTTTAGGATTAGGGCGAGCTGTTATGCAGCTTATCACCACAGGACAAAAACAGGGCGGCGGCAGTACTATCACTATGCAAGTAGCCCGCAACTACTTCCTCTCATTTGAACAAACCTACACGCGTAAATTTACCGAAATTTTTATTGCGTTAAAAATGGAGCGAGAACTTAGTAAACACGAAATTCTTGAGCTCTATGTGAACAAAATCTATCTAGGTAAACGCGCTTATGGTTTTGAGGCTGCAGCACAAGTGTATTATGGTAAAAACCTAAACGAATTAGATCTAGCACAGTTAGCAATGATCGCAGGCTTACCAAAGGCACCATCTCGTTTTAACCCAATAGTAAACCCTTCTCGCGCTTTGATTCGTCGCAATTGGATTCTACAACGCATGCTGTCACTGGGCATGATAGAAAAAGAGGCCTATCAAAATGCGGTTGAGTCACCGATTACTGCCAAAAACCATGGCGTGATGCCTGATATCGAGGCCGGTTATATTGCTGAAATGGTGCGCTCTGAACTATATAACACCTTCGGTGATGACCTTTACAACACTGGCATGACTGTCTATACGACCATTGATTCCCATCGTCAAAAAGCGGCCAATACAGCGCTCTTTAACGGTATATTGGACTACGATATGCGTCACGGTTACCGAGGCTCTATTGACACACGTATCGACTTAATTGAAGCACCACTAGAAGAACAAGAAAAAGCCCTGAAAAATATAGAACCTTTTAAAAACTGGCAAACAGCGCTTGTGATTTCTACAGATGAAAAAACAGCCGACTTACGCTTAGCGAACGGAAAACGAACCACGCTTTCTTGGGACGCGATGAAATGGGCAAGACCTTATATCAGCGCAGACTCAAAAGGCCCTTCTCCTTCTACAGTAGCCGATATTTTGGTGCCTGGTGATATAGTGCGTTTACGCCCAGATGAACAACTACAATGGAAACTGGCGCAAAAACCTGAAGTGCAAAGTGCATTAATTTCTTTAAACAGCAAAGACGGCGCCATTCAGGCATTAGTCGGCGGTTTCAATTTTTATGAAAATAAATTCAACCGCGTCACTCAATCTAAGCGTCAACCGGGGTCGAACTTCAAACCCTTCATTTACGCCAGCGCATTGAATCGTGGCTATACTGCAGCCAGCATCATCAATGATGCCCCCGTTGTCTTTAATGACTCCAACTTAGCATCAGCATGGCGGCCCACTAATGATGGAGGCAAGTTCTATGGGCCAACCCGTTTACGCCAAGCACTCTATCGCTCACAAAATATTGTCTCTGTACGCTTACTTGATGAGTTAGGCGTTACACCTACATTAAAATTCTTACGTCGTTTTGGGTTTGACCCCAACGAGCTACCACACAATCTTTCTCTATCTTTAGGTAGCGCAAACTTATCTCCACTACAAATCGCCACAGGCTACGCCGTATTTTCTAATGGTGGCTATCAAGTTCAGCCTTATTTAATTGATAAAGTAGTCGATAGAGACAATGAGACATTATTCGAGGCAAGCCCAGTAACCGTTTGTGTTACCTGTACCCTGCTAGAAAAGACCAATGATGGCGAACCCCAGATGGGCTTGTTCAATACTGCAAAAGGCATTCAAACTCTTCCTGTCGCGCCTCAGGTGTTAGACCCTGAGGTAAACTATATTATCTACGACATGATGCGAGATGTAATCAAATACGGTACTGGGCGACGAGCTCGAGTCCTTAAACGGGACGATCTGGCAGGCAAAACGGGTACAACCAATGATGGCCGAGATGCTTGGTTCTCTGGCTTTAACGGTAACCTCGTTACCTCAGTATGGAGCGGTTTTGACAATTCTACCCCCTTAGGACGCGGTGAATGGGGTGGATCTGTTTCTTTGCCAACATGGATCGACTATATGCGTGAAGCTCTAAGGGACACGCCCACAGATTTTGTACCCAAACCCTCTTCCCTAGTTACCGTGCGAATTGACCCCAATACAGGTGAGCGCGCGTTACCAGGACAGGCGAATGCAATTTTCGAAATATTCAGAAAAAATCATGTGCCACCACAGCGTGACCTTAATTTACCCGCATTGAATAACAACTCAAGTAATGAAGCACAGGAAGAAAAACAGGAAAATAACGCTCTAGAAAACCTTTTCTAATTTGCGTCTATTCTTAATGCTGATTACACTATCATAAAGAGAACCCCTCAATATTGGTTAACAGCTATTGAGGGGTTCTCTTTATGAACGCTTTATCTCGCTAATTTCCTACAGCGATATGTTGTTTTTAAGAAGCCTCTAGCTCCATTTTGCTTGTGGTGCTTTATAATCTATAAATGCCGATAAAAGAGCTTCTGGGGTGTTTTCTTTAATTATCATGTCAATATAAGACAGCTTAACAAACCCAGCCTGCTGCATGCTGTCGACCATAGTGAATAATGGATCATAAAAACCATTGATATTATAAAAAGCACAAGGTTTGTCATGCAGACCAAGTTGCCCCCAAGTCCAGACCTCAAACATTTCTTCTAACGTCCCAACACCACCAGGAAGCGCAACAAAAGCATCGGCCAACTCACTCATCTTAGCTTTACGCTCATGCATATTAGCGACAACATGCAATTCAGTTAATCCTGTATGAGCAATTTCCTTAGACTCAAGGTGGGCCGGAATAACACCAATAACCTGTCCGCCAGCTTGTAATGCTGCATTGGCAATAACCCCCATTAAGCCGACATTACCGCCACCGTAGACAATGCCCACTCCTTGCTGAGCAAGATGAACACCTAAGGCTTTTACAGCATTAACATAGTCGGGAGAATTACCCTCTGCGGAACCACAATATATAGCGACTTTCATCTTATAACCCCTATCTTTATCCAAGCCATTCCTGCTTATTTATCGAAAAATATAGCCATAAAAAAGGCGACTCCTTATTAGGGAGCCGCCTTTTAATCGATCACAATTTAATTAAGCACCAAAGTGATCTAAATTTTCAAGTGGGTAGAAGTCTGGGTATGGCAACATTGCTACACCAGAATCAACCGCCGCACGAGCAACCGCCGCAGAAACAACGTTAAGCAAACGAGAATCCATTGGTTTTGGCAAAATGTATTCTTTACCAAAGTTCAATGGTGCACCACCGTAGGCTGCTACAACATCCGCTGGCGCCTCTTCTTTCGCAAGATCTTTAAGCGCATGCACGGCTGCGATTTTCATTTCTTCATTGATCTTAGTCGCACGAACATCCAAAGCACCACGGAAGATGAATGGGAAGCCCAATACGTTGTTTACTTGGTTAGGGTAATCAGAACGGCCTGTCGCCATAATCAAATCATCACGAGTAGCGCGAGCAAGCTCAGGATTGATTTCTGGATCCGGGTTTGAACAAGCAAACACGATTGGGTTAGCGGCCATTTTAGCAAGTTGGTCAGCAGACAATAGATCCGGACCAGATACACCGATAAATACGTCTGCACCATCAATCGCATCATCAAGAGTGCGTTTGTCAGTATCAATCGCAAACATCGCCTTGAATTGATTCAAGTCTTCGCGACCAGAATGGATAACACCATTACGGTCAAGAACGAAAATGTTCTCACGTTGTGCACCACACGCGATGATCAGTTTCATACAAGCTGTCGCTGCTGCACCAGCACCTAGACAAACGATTTTCGCATCCGCGATGTTTTTGCCTTGAAGCTCTAGCGCATTTAGCAGGCCAGCAGCGGTTACAATCGCTGTACCGTGTTGGTCATCGTGAAAAACAGGAATAGAACAACGCTCGATCAACTGACGTTCAATTTCAAAACACTCAGGCGCTTTGATATCTTCTAAGTTGATGCCGCCGTACGTGTTTGCAATACGCGCAACAGTATCAATAAATGCTTGTGGGCTTTCAGATTCAACTTCCACATCAACAGAGTTAACGCCAGCAAAACGCTTAAACAATAAACCCTTACCTTCCATAACAGGCTTACTTGCCAATGGACCAAGGTTACCTAAACCAAGAATCGCTGAACCATCAGAAATAACAGCAACTAGGTTGCCTTTACCTGTGTAGCGGTAAGCGGATTCGGGGTCTTTAGCGATTTCACGACAAGGCTCAGCCACACCTGGGCTGTAAGCTAGAGAAAGATCGCGAGCGGTCGCTGTTGGTTTAGTAATAGTTACGCTCAGTTTTCCTGGAACTGGATACTCATGGTAATCCAGTGCAGCTTGCTTAATATCTTCTGCCATTATGATGTTTCCGTCTATTTGGTGTTATTAATTAATTTTATCATAGCCAAACTGGGCCTTGTTCCCAAGCCTACAAAAGCTTCGAAAGTGACACCTTATAATTTTTAGTCGTCAGAATAGTCGATCTACCCAATACTTTAAAGCGTAAAACCATAGGAATATTCTATCAATCAATGATTGAGTGAAGCCTTGATTTCAAACAAGTCATTCGGATGTCTAACAGAAAGAACCCAAGCTTTAAACTCTGAGTGCCGGCTTTTCCGATGATGCTGCCAACCACGAACTTCGACATCTTTACCTTCAAGAGCGAATACCTCTTGAGCAGGCCAATAATCGATGACGTTGGGCGATAAATTGATCACTAGATCCTGATCGGTTTCTAGCCACCAACCTCCTCGGTTATGAGTAATAGAAGTGATGGTAACACGGGATATTGCAAAACCAGCTTTTGGCTGCCATTGCAAACGAGTCTGCCATAACCCTTTTCGAGCATTGCGGGCTAGGTTCTCAGCCTCTTCAAAACAGTCTTGATATGCCAAGTTTGGAGGCACAGCAATACGATAACCAAGGCCTTGTGATAGTAACTGACTCGTCAGTGAAATACGATCTTTATCGAACAAGTAGTACAAATAACGACCATACCTGTCTCGCCCATCTTTTGCTGTTTGAATGTATACATATTGATCAAGGCGGGAACGAAGAAAGCGAGTAGCCTCTACAGCATAGGGCTCATGATTGCCCTTTTTATGGTCAAGTTCAGGTGTATTTATTCCCACCAGCCGGACTTTTCGTCCATCAGTCAGGTGAATAGTATCACCATCAACCACTCTTTTTATTGCTGCTTTTTCAAGTTTCCCAGTTGCGCTACAGAGCGAATCAGCCTGAGCTGCGAAGGACAAAAACAAAAAAAGCGCCAAGAAAACTTGGCGCTTTTTTAATGCGATCACTGTCATGCCACCAATTACTTAGTAGTACGACGTGCTCCGAAACGCTTGTTAAAGCGATCAACACGACCACCAGTATCCAACATTTTTTGTTGGCCTGTGTAGAATGGGTGGCAATTGCTACATACGTCGATGTGCATGTCGCTGCCCGCAGTTGAATTTAAGCTTAGAGTGTTACCACAAGTACAAGTTGCAGTAATCGCAGAGTAATTTGGGTGGATATCTTTTTTCATCGTATTTACCTTCAGTTTGGTGTGCCGCCACTCGGTCTAAATAGGGGCTTTCGCCTAGCCAAGCACCGCACGATTCGTTGTACAGACATTGTACAGTGGTACCAAGAGTCGCGTATTTTAGGGGGCTATTAAGCAATCAGCAACCTTTTTATTATACTTTTCCTATAAAATTGCTGCTCGCGCCAACCCGCTACTCTGACGTACACTAATATATATAGATAAAAAAACCATTTTTGCTTTACTAAACAAGGTCTAACCTAACGCATGCCAGAGGCGCTTCTTACTCCTTATCCTTTTATCAAAGTCGCTTTGCCAGTACCAATGCGAACTTTGTTTGACTACAAGGTCCCCAAAGCAATTGCCCTAAGGCACGAGCTAAAGCCAGGCATGCGCATCAAAGTCCCTTTTGGTAATAGCAGCCGCCTTGGTGTAATAGTCGCCTTAAGCGAAACCAGTGACTGGGATCCGGAACAAGTCAAACCACTCACCTCCTTACAAGATGAAAGCCCTGTTATTACTAAGGAACTAATGGCTTTGTGCGAATGGGCTGCACGCTACTATCACCATCCGATTGGTGATGTGATCTTTCACGCCTTACCGGTTTTACTGCGTAAAGGCGAAAGTGCCGAATTCCGTACAGAGAATTGGTGGTTCACCACACCAAAAGGACAAGCACTTCCTCTTGAACAGCTAAGCCGAGCACCTCGCCAACAAGACTTCTTAAGAGCGGTACAACAACACCCTTATGGTTTGAGCCAGCACGCTACCTCAGTCTTAGACCTCGCGCCTGCGGCGGGAAAAAGTCTAGAAGAAAAAGGTCTACTGCGCCGAGAGCCTCGTTCGTTTAGTAAAGGTGGAGAGAAGCACGCACACCAAACGCAAGTTCCACCGACGCTCAACCCAGAGCAAATGCAGGCGACGGAACATTTATTAGATCACCGTCATCAGTTCAATGTTTCGCTATTGGACGGTGTGACAGGCAGCGGTAAAACAGAAGTCTTTTTACGAGTCATGGAAAAACTGATCGAGGAAGGCAAACAGGTTCTTGTGATGGTGCCGGAGATCGGCCTAACACCACAAACCCTAAAACGCTTTGAGATCCGCTTCAATACCGACATTGTCCTAATGCATTCTAATATGAGTGATCGAGAACGTTTGGATGCATGGTTATTAGCGGCGAGCGGCCATGCCAAAATTATCATAGGCACACGATCAGCGGCTTTTATCCCAGCCCCCAATCTTGGCATGATTGTCATTGATGAAGAACACGACACCTCTTACAAACAACATGAAGGGTTTCGTTATCACGCTCGCGACCTTGCGGTAAAACGCGCCCAAGCTCTTAATATTCCCGTGTTACTGGCTTCGGCCACACCCTCTTATGAGAGCCTAACCAATGCCCTACAAAAACGCTTTGCTTGGCTTAAATTGCGACAACGAGCCGGTAATGCAGATATTCCAGAAATGGAACGAGTAGACCTTCGAGGCCAAACCTTGATTCATGGTTTCAGTGAGCATGCGCTTGCTAGCATGAAGCTTTGTTTAGAACGAAAAGAACAGGTCTTAGTCTTTCTTAACCGTCGTGGTTACGCACCGACACTGATGTGTCACCAGTGTGGCTGGATAGCCGCCTGCGATCATTGTGACGTTAACCTCACGGTGCATAAGCGAGCCAACAAACTCCACTGCCACCACTGCGACACCCAAAAAGCACTGATTCATACTTGCCCTGAATGTCAGTCAGAAGAATTATTTACCGTCGGCGAAGGCACGGAGCAAATTGAGACTCAACTCAATACCCTATTTAAAGATGTTCCGATTTTACGCATCGACCGTGATAGCACCCAGCGCAAATCTGCGATGGCAAAACTCACACAAAAAATTCATGAACATGATCAAGCGATTCTGATCGGCACGCAAATGCTGGCAAAAGGGCATCACTTTCCTAATGTCACGTTGGTTATCATTATGGATGCGGATGCGGGACTCTTCTCCTCCGATTTCCGCGGTATGGAGCGTACCGCTCAGCTCATTACTCAAGTCGCGGGTCGTGCTGGACGCGCTAAAAAACCAGGACATGTATTACTGCAAACTTATCACCCGGATCATGCGGCTATCGAATGCTTATGTAACCTAGGTTACGAACACTTTGCGATAGACGGCTTAGCTGAGCGCAAATCCCTGTCTTTGCCGCCGTTTTATCACCAAGTCATCATTCGCGCAGAATCTGGTAACGAGCAAGAAGCCATGCAGTTGTTATCCGCGATGCGCAATGACCTTGAGCCATACTTTGCCAAGGATATTTATCTCGTCGGCCCTTATGCTGCCATCATAGTGCGCAAGGCTGGCCAACATCGTGCCCTCATCTCCATCAAGTCCGCACAACGCGCCCCATTACACCAAGCGACTCAAATGATGAGCGATTGGTTAGAACGATCAACAAAACAACACAGAATTCGCTTCGCAATTGATGTTGATCCACTGGAAACTTATTGATCTTGCCCTCATAATGTGCGCAACGTTCAATCCGTTTATTTTTATTTATGCTAAAGCTAAAAGCAAAAAGTCCAAATTATGTTTAATCCCGTTCAAATTGCAGCAAAAGGAAGTCGCCCCAAAAAAGGCGCAACACGTCGTACCCCACCGCCACCCAAACGTAAAACAGCATGGTGGTTATGGCTTCTTATTCCTGCAATTCTTGTTGCCTTTATTTACGGACTCATGCAGCTGAATCAAGTAACGCCAAAGCCGAAAAAAGTAACGCCTATTGAAAAGCCCAAAGTAACATCAACGTCCAAACCCGCTGCAGTCAAAGAGAAAGTAAAAACAACGCCCAAAAAAGACACCTTTGAGTTTTATCAAATACTTCAAGATAGCGAGGTGGATACGAGTCACGTTGATGCATACCAATATACTCCTCGTGGTGAACAAGATTTCTATTACATGCTTCAAGCGGCCTCCTTCCGTAATCCAGAAGATGCAGACCGCATGCGTGCCAAACTGATTTTATCTGGCATGGTCGAAACCAGCATTCGCAAAACCATAGGCAAAGGAGAACAACCTTGGTACCGAGTGGTACTTGGTCCTTACGTATCACGTTCAAAAATGAATCGAGCGGAAGATAAGCTGGTATCCATGGACATCGAATCCTACTCTTATAGGGTTAAAAAGGAGCAATAACCTTCCCCATCATCTTGTCTAGATTGCATACATAAAGTGAAAGCTCACTCTGTATGCAATCCTTGCTTGAAATCTTCATGCTTGCCCCCATTTCGTTAGAATCGAAACTGGAGTAGACCATGACAACAATTCTTACTGTACGCAAAGACAACCAAGTCGTCGTAGGCGGCGATGGACAAGTATCTTTAGGCAACACCGTGATGAAAGGCAACGCTCGTAAAGTCCGTCGCCTATACCATGGAGAAGTAATTGCCGGATTCGCTGGCGGTACAGCGGATGCCTTCACCCTATTTGAACGCTTCGAAGGTCAACTCGAAAAACACCAAGGCCACCTAGTACGCGCTGCGGTAGACCTAGCGAAAGACTGGCGATCCGATCGAGCTCTGCGCAAACTTGAAGCCATGCTGATCGTGGCTAACAAAGAAAGCACCTTAATTATTACTGGAACTGGTGATGTCGTTGAACCTCAGCACGGCGCTCTAGCCATTGGTTCAGGCGGCAACTTCGCCGAAGCCGCAGCCCGCGCCTTGATTGACAACACCGACTTATCCGCCAAAGACATCGTAGAGAAAAGTCTTAATATTGCCGCTGATATTTGTGTATTCACCAACCACAGCTTGACGATTGAAGAAATCACTATTGATGCACAGCTTGAAGACAAGTCTAAATAACACTCTATCCATATCGATAGACAGACTGTAAAGCGACACAGAAAACATCATTCAAGAACATAGAAGAGAATTGATAATGAGCAGCATGACCCCAAGAGAGACGGTTAACGCCTTAGACAACCACATTATTGGTCAACAAAAAGCAAAACGAGCCGTAGCTATCGCGCTGCGTAATCGCTGGCGTCGCATGCAACTTCCGGAAGAAATGCGCGCCGAAGTCACCCCTAAAAACATTTTGATGATAGGGCCAACTGGTGTCGGTAAAACCGAAATCGCTCGTCGATTGGCAAAACTAGCCAATGCGCCTTTCATCAAAATTGAAGCCACTAAATTCACTGAAGTGGGTTATGTGGGTCGTGATGTTGAGTCCATCATCCGTGATTTGGTCGAAATGGCCATTAAAATGCTGCGTGAGCAAGAAACAGCAAAACTTCGTCATAAAGCAGAAGATGCAGCGGAAGACCGTATCTTAGATGTGCTACTACCACCGGCTCGTGGTGGCGATCCAGAACTGGAAGACAACAGCACACGCCAAACTTTTCGCAAGAAATTACGCGAAGGCCAATTGGATGATAAAGAAATCGACATCGACCTTGCTGATTCGCCAATGGGCGTCGAAATCATGACCCCACCAGGCATGGAAGAAATGACCAGCCAGCTGCAAAATATGTTTTCTAGCTTTGGCTCTCAGAAAACCAAAAAGCGCAAAATGAAAGTCAAAGAAGCGCTGCGCCAAGTTCGTGATGAAGAAGCGGCGAAACTGGTCAATGAAGAAGAGTTAAAAGCCCGTGCTGTAGAAGCCGTAGAACAGAATGGCATTGTTTTCTTAGATGAAATCGATAAAGTCGCGAAAAGCTCTGACCGTTCTGGTGGTGAAGTTTCCCGCGAAGGTGTTCAGCGTGACCTTCTTCCTTTGGTGGAAGGTTGTACCGTCAGCACTAAATACGGCATGATCAAAACCGATCATATTCTGTTTATTGCATCAGGTGCCTTCCACCTATCGAAACCATCAGATTTGATTCCTGAGCTGCAAGGTCGTTTACCTATTCGCGTAGAATTGGATGCGCTGACAGTAGAAGATTTCAAACGCATTTTGGTTGAGCCAAGTGCTTCTTTAACAAAGCAGTACGTAGCTTTAGCGAAAACCGAAAGCATCAATTTAAACTTCACTGACGAGGGCATTCACCGCATTGCCGAGATTGCTTTCCAAGTGAATGAGCGTACAGAAAACATTGGTGCTCGTCGCTTACATACCGTGCTTGAGCGCCTTCTTGAGGAAGTCTCTTATTCCGCCAGCGATATGCCGAATGACCAAGTCGTGGATGTCACCGCGGCGTATGTTGATGAGCAACTTGGTGAAATTGTCAAAAATGAAGACCTGAGCCAATATATTCTGTAATAAACCCGCTAAACAGCCCTTTCAGCGAAAGGGCTGTTTTACTATGTAATGAGCAAAGGCTAGGCAAGGAAACATCATGGCAACACCAGTGCCAACCCAAATCAATTATCATAAACAGTCTCGTGAGTTAGCGATCACTTTCGCTGACGGGCAAATTTTTCGGCTTAGTGCTGAGTTTTTAAGAGTCCACTCGCCCTCGGCTGAAGTTCGCGGTCACGGCCTGCAAATGCCCATATTGCAATACGGCAAAAAGAACGTCGCCATCAATAATGTTGAAGGTGCAGGCAATTATGCACTGAAAATTTCCTTTGATGATGGTCACGACACAGGTCTTTATACGTGGGAATATCTCTACAATATTGGTAAAAATCACGATGAGCTTTGGCAAATGTACCTAGATCGCCTTGAAAAAGAAGGTCAGACGCGTGACACTTCAGTGATTCAAATTCATCAGATTTAGTTTTATCCTAACTCAATTATCACCGAGAAAAATTTTATGGGTTCAATCAGTTTATCGGCACTTAGCGCGATGGAAAAGGCTATTAACTTAGCCCTTAAACAAGACTTGCCCTCACAAGACCGCCTAAGCAAATTAGCTGGACAGCAAGTTTTCCTCTATGTAGAGGACTTTTCCTTTATTCTGCAGATTCACATCCTGGAAGAAGGCGTCATGCTCAATCGCCCTGAAAGCTTAGAGGAAATCGAGCTCGACCCAAGACTCGACACTCTAGTGCAAGGTCCTAGCGCAGCGTATCGCAAGCTACTTGAAGGTGATGGCTTCTTTGACGGAGACTTGCGTATTCAAGGTAATGCTCAAGCGCTCATGACATTGCATAAAGTGATGGAGAATTTTGAGTTTGATTGGGAAGGGTTATTGGCGGATCACATCGGCGATTTATCCGCAGCCACTTTAGCTCGCTTACTTCGAACTCAGTGGTCATGGGGTAAAGAGTTCGCCACAAAGACCAGAATTCAATTAGTTCAGCACCTACAAAGTGACAGCCAGCTGCTACCAAGCAAAATAGAATTCGACAGCTTCGTCGATGAAATGGAACGCTTCGGCACCTTGATTGATCGTGCTGAAGCGAAGCTTAGAATTCTTGAGAAGAAAAGCTAACACCGCTTTTCTTCTCTCGCGCTATTTCTCGCTTGGCTTTGCTCGACTGAAATACACACCAACAATCGTTATCACAAAGCCGATAATCTGAATCATGGTCATAGATTCACTAAATAAAAAGTAACTTTCTACTGCGGCCAAGGGTGGTGCCAGTAATAACATAGTCGTCACCTGGGATGCTCTGACTTTTCTCAATAGCCACACCATCAAGAAAACACCACCTCCCGACAAAACCAGCACGCCCCATATAACGAGCAAGAACGACTCGAATTGGACTTTAAATAACGTCTCGCCCAGCAGCAACATAAAACCAATAGACACCACACTGGCGGCCAGGTTTTGTATCGCCATAGAACTAAAAATATCAGACGATGAAATGGACATTTTTTGATAAGTCACACCAAGAGACAGGGTAAATATCGCAGCACAAGCTAAGGTAAACGTCAGCAAAGTCACACCACCATGAGTCATGTCTAACTCTAGTGCTGGACTGACAACCAGTGCGAGCCCCACAATGCCTACCAACATCCCCATGACACCTTTCATGGATGTCTTCTCTTTGATTAGCAAAAAGGCCAGCAAGGTCACCATAGCAGGCTGCAACGCGCCAATGAGCGCCATAACGCCTGCGGGCAGACCTTTCGCAATCGCAACGTATGCGAAGCCTAAATAAAAGCCATTCATCAGCATACCCGCAATAATATGCTTAGGTAATTCCTGCCACTCAGGAAAACGTCGACGTTGCCACAGGGCGATAGTGAGAAATAATAAACCAGAAAGGACAAAACGAACGCTTAAAAAAACGTTGGGATCAATCAGACCGACAATGAGTTTGCCCGTGATAAAGCCGGTGGACCAGATTAACACCAAGAGCAGGTATAAAAATGCCATGTAAATTCCCTTTTCGTTTTCCCTTAAGAAAAACGTCTTTTTACTTCTTCACTCGAAAGGCCTAAACCGATCAAAAAATTCAGCGTCACAAACGCGGCTTCGTAGGTCATATCTGTGCCTGAGATCACCCCAGCTTCAACTAAGGCAGAACCCGCGGCATAAGCCCCCGCTGCCACACTACCAGCACCACATTGACTGACATTCACAATCACCACACCACGTTCAGAAGCCGATTTCAGCAAGGCCAAAAGTGCTGGGTCTTTGTCTGGAGCGTTACCTGCGCCATAACTTAATAGCACAGCGCCTTTGACACTATCGCCCAATAGCCCTTGCCAATGGGAAGCCTGAACGCCAGGGTAAACCGGCAAAATGGTGACACAGCCTTCTCTCATCTCAGGAATCAGAACCTGCATGGGCGGCTTCATCAGTTCCACGGATCGCCAACGCCAATCGATCCCCAAGACCCCACGCTCTGGGCAGTTTGGCGAGCTGAAAGCTTGCCAATCACTGGTGTGCGCTTTATGGGCACGATCTCCCTCAATCAAGCGTCCAGCGAAAAACAAATACACACCATTAACGCCTTCTTCACAAGCGGAAATGGCGCCCATCACATTAATCATGGCATCGGTTCGCACCTTGTACATAGGCACTTGCGAGCCAGTTACTATGATAGGTTTATCGCTGTGGGCAAACATTAACGTCAAGGCCGCTGAAGTGTAAGCCATGGTGTCTGTGCCATGTAAAACAACAAAGGCATCGAATTCATGCCATTTGCTTTCAATATCTCGAGCGATGGTTTGCCAATCTTTTGGTGTCGCATTTGAGGAATCAATTAATTCTGGGTAGCTTGAGATGACAAAGTCATGACTAAGTTCATCAGCTTCATTTAAATGTTGGGTAAGATGATCAGCAAACGCCGCATCGGGGATCAAGCCTTGGTCTGAAGGCACCATACCAATCGTGCCACCAGTGTAGGCAATATAAATTTTCATCTGCTGATTTTTCCTCTTTGTTAATCCTAATTACTAGGCGGATTATGTCACTTAAGATGTAAAACATAAAAGGCGCTATTCGAACAGAAAAGCGCCTTTTATTGCTTCATTAAAGCGAAACGGTAGAGAAATTTTACATGCGCTCTAGGGTTTCAATTCCCAACAAAGACAAGCCAAGTTTCAAGGTTGAAGCGGTATTCAACGCCAACTGTAAGCGACTGTTTTTCACGTCGTCTTCGGCATTCAAAATAGGACAAGCTTCATAGAACGTCATGAAGGTTCCTGCTAAATCGTACAAGTAAGCACATAAGAAATGCGGCATACCATCGTTAGCGACTTGTTGAATAGCTTCTTCAAACTGACATAACTTAACCGCCAAAGCACGCTCTTGTGGCTCGTCGATCGAAATCTCGCCTGTCAAATTAGCCACATCGATTTCTGAACGCTTCACAATACTTGCCACACGAGAATAAGCATACAACAAGTAAGGTGCCGTGTTGCCTTCGAAACTCAACATAGAGTCCCAATTAAAGACATAATCACTGGTACGGTTCTTCGATAAATCCGCGTATTTAACCGACGCAATACCAACCACTCGACCGATGTTACGCAGCTCTTCTTCCTCCATTTCTGGATTCTTAGAGGCCACTAGTTGATACGCACGCTCTTGCGCTTCTTCCAATAAAGAAGACAATTTCGCCACACCGCCAGAACGGGTTTTGAATGGTTTGCCATCACTGCCCATCACAGTACCAAACGGCATGTGCTCTAATTGTGTTTCAGGTTTCACAAAGCCTGCCTTACGAGACAAGGTGAAAATTTGCTGGAAATGCAAAGACTGACGTGCATCCACAAAGTACAAAACACGATTCGCATTCAAAGTATGCTGACGGAAACGTACCGCTGCCAAATCCGTTGTGGCATATAGGAAACCGCCACCGGTCTTTTGTACGATAATCGGTGTGATTTCACCGTCTTTGTTTGCAAACTCTTCCATGAAGACACACTGTGCGCCATTGGATTCTTGCAACAAATCTTGTTCTTTCAGTTCATTAACCACATTGGCTAAGTCATCGTTGTAAGCACTTTCTGGCATCACGTGCTGACGCTCCAAAGACACACCAAGCATTTTGTATGTCTCTTCACAGTGCGTCAGAGAGATGTTGATAAACTCATCCCAAAGCGCCAAACACTCTTCATCTCCAGACTGCAACGCCACCACCAACTCACGAGAGCGAGTAGCAAAAGCGTCATCCTCATCGAAGCAGGTTTTCGCCGCGCGGTAAAAGGTTTCTAGATCCGAAAGCGCCATGCTGATGGTGGCATTTTCAGAACGTAAACGCTCCATATACGCCAACAACATACCAAACTGCGTGCCCCAATCACCCACATGGTTTTGACGCACCACATGATGACCAAAAAACTCTAACGTACGAACAACGGCATCACCAATCACCGTTGAACGAAGGTGTCCAACGTGCATTTCTTTCGCAAGGTTGGGGGAAGAATAATCCACCACAACCGTTTCTGGTGCATCAACAGGATTGACATCAAGACGTTCGCTTGTGCGCAATTGCGTCAGTTCTTTGCTCAACCACACGTTCTTCAAGAAAATATTGATAAAACCAGGTCCTGCGATTTCCACTTTTTCAGCAAGGTCAGACAGGTCTAATTTATCTAATGTGGCTTGAGCAAAATCACGTGGATTCATTTTCAAGGCTTTTGCCGCGCCCATGATACCGTTGGCTTGATAATCACCAAATTGAACTTTTGCAGATTGACGCACTAACGCTTGTGCCGTATCAGACGCGCCAGCGGCAACCATAGCCGCTTGAATGCGTTGATTTAGAAGTGTTTGAATATTCACAGGGAGACCTTTAAACAGTAAGTTTGTCGCATACAATAGCGACACACTAGAATCACACAGCCCTCTGACCGTCACCAATCAGAGGGCTGAATTCAAAAAATAATTGCGCTAATGATAACCGATTTTCCCGCTTTTAGCGAAAGAACAGCTTACAAGCGTCGTTGTTATTTTCATCTTGGTAGGGATAACCCAATTCATCCAAATAATGGGTAACATCGGTTTCTTCCCCAACGGCTTGCAGGCCAACTAAAACACGACCATAGGCATCACCATGATTGCGGTAATGGAACATGGAAATATTCCACTGCCCGCCCAATGTGTTCAAGAATTTCAACAAAGCACCTGGGCGCTCAGGAAATTCAAAGCTGTATAACAACTCACCTTTTTCACTGCGTAAATGCCCACCAATCATATGGCGAACATGCACTTTAGCCGTTTCGTCATCGGTCAAATCAACAATTTCGTATTCTTTTAAGTCTTCTAATAACTCTTTTCGACTATGAGGACTGCCGCCCAAAGCAACACCAACGAAAATGACCGCTTCTTGATCATCGCCGTAACGATAGTTAAATTCCGTGATATTACGACCCACCAAGGCTTGGCAGAAGTCTTTAAAACTGCCTGGATGCTCAGGAATCTTCACAGCAATAATGGCTTCACGCTTCTCACCCAATTCGGCACGTTCAGACACATGACGCAAGCGGTCGAAATTAACATTGGCACCACTGTTGATCGCGATAAGCGTTTGGCCTTTCGCATCCTCACGTTCAATGTATTTCTTCAAGCCGGCCAAAGCACAAGCACCAGCCGGTTCAGTAATAGCGCGAGTATCATCGTAGATATCTTTAATCGCAGCGCACATTTCATCAGTGGTTACCGTGATGACTTCATCTACTGTGTCCTTGGCAATCGCAAAGGTATTTTTACCAATTTCCGCCACAGCGACGCCTTCCGCAAAAATACCGACTGTTGGCAAGCGCGTTGGTTCGCCTTTTTCCAGAGCAATTTTCAAGCAGGCTGCGTCTTCTGGCTCCACGCCAATCACCTTAATATCAGGGCGAAGATACTTAATGTATGCGGCAACCCCGGCGATTAAACCACCGCCACCAACAGGTACAAAAACCGCATCAATGTTGCCTTCATGCTGGTGAAGAATTTCCATGCCAATCGTGCCTTGACCGGCGATGGTGTCTAAGTCGTCAAATGGATGAACATACACCTGACCTGTCTTATCCATGATCTCACGAGACTTAGCTGACGCTTCATCAAAAGCATCACCAAATAACACCACTTCAGCACCGTGATTACGAACCGCACTCACTTTTACTTCAGGCGTCGTCGCGGGCATCACGATAGTGGCTTGAATCCCCAACTTTTTAGCCGCTAACGCCAAGCCTTGCGCATGGTTTCCCGCTGAAGCGGCAATCACGCCACGAGCACGTTCTTCTGGTGTTAATTGGCAAATCTTGTTGTATGCCCCACGAATTTTGAAGGAGAAAACCGGCTGTAAGTCTTCTCGCTTCAAAATAATCTCGTTGCCCAATCGATTTGACAATTGATTGGCACGAGACAGTGGTGTTTCTACGGCAACGTCATAAACGCGCGCCTGTAGAATCTTTTTGATCATGGTATGAGGCATAGTGTTTCCTAAACGAATAAAAATAGACAACACGATGTTCTTAAGACATCTACGCTGACTGCTAGTCAAAAAAAACCGAGTAGGAAATATACTCTTTCACTTCCTTTGGCGCAAAGATAGATCCACTCTAAATCCATATAAAAAAGGCATAAAATCTATAAAGAGCCTAATCCATCGGGGTAACAATCCATTCATTAAGCGCCTATAATATCGCCACCACAGAGGCGACTTATTTGATCATGCAATGAGTCGATTATGACCCTATAAAATTATAAGAGAAGGTGAACATCACCATGACGCAAGACGAACTCAAACAAGCCGTTGCTGAGGCGGCTGTTTCTTACATTTTGCCTATGCTTGAAGCAGACACCATTGTGGGTGTTGGTACTGGCTCCACAGCGAATCTATTCATCGATGAACTGGCTAAACACAAAAGCCTCTTTGATGGCACTGTGGCAAGCTCTGAAGCGTCAGCAGAACGCTTAAAAAAACAGGGCATTCCTGTCTATGATCTAAACAGCGTTGACAGTATTCGCGTATATGTTGATGGTGCCGATGAATCCAATGACAACCTACATTTGATCAAAGGTGGCGGTGCCGCGCTGACTCGTGAAAAAATCGTCGCGGCTTGCAGTGATGAGTTTGTTTGTATTGCAGACGAATCTAAACTGGTAAAAGTGCTAGGCGACTTCCCTCTTCCAGTTGAGATCATTCCAATGGCACGCGGCCATGTTGCGCGCGAGCTAGTGAAATTGGGCGGCGACCCGGTTTATCGTGAAGGCGTGGTAACCGACAACGGCAACCATATTCTTGACGTCTACAACCTAGAAATTCTTGATCCAATCGCGCTGGAAAAAAGCATCGACGGCATAGTCGGCGTGGTAACCAATGGGTTATTTGCGAAACGCTCTGCGGACATTTTATTGTTAGGAACCAAAGACGGTATCAAAACAATTAAAAAATAAGTTTGCCCGTTCAAAGCCTCGATAACGACGAGGCTTTGAACGACTCATAGAAAAAATAATCAGCGCCTTAGAACCAACGACTTTTTCTCATCACCAAGAACTGCCCACCACCTAACACCACAAGCACAGCACAAAACAACCAAAACGCCGAGCCATTATCTGTGCCTGGCATACCGCCAATATTGATACCGAACAGCCCGGTTAAGAAACCCAGCGGCATAAAAATACCCGACAGAATGGACAATACATACATGCGAGCATTCATCTTTTCCGCCTGCAAGTTAGCAAACTCTTCTTGCATCAACAAACAGCGCTCACGTAAAGATTCCAAGCCTTCCACATAACGAGTAATGTCGTTAGCCGCCTCTTGTACTTGAGCAATTTGATCCACTGTCATCCAAGTAAGTGCTTCCTGAGATAGCTTATTGATCGCCTCTTTTTGCGGCACCAAGAATCGTCTCAGACGGATGGTTTCTAAGCGACGCTGTACCAGCGAGTCTCGTTGTCCCGCTTCGACGCCTTCACCGATACTTTCTTCTAAATCTGCCAATTCATCTTCTAAGTCAGTAATCACCTTTGACATACGATCCGTTAGTGTTTCCGTCAGCGTTGCTACAATATCGCCGGTATTGGTCGGCCCTTCATTATTTGCCAAATCTTTGACGACATCTTGTACTGACAGCAACTTTCGACGTCGGCTAGAAATAATAAAATGTGGCGTGACCCAAAGACGCAAAGCCACCATATCTGAAGGGTTTGATTCAGGGTTTAAATTCACGCCACGCAATGTCAGTAACAAGCCATTGCCCATTTTCACCGCACGGGGACGCGTTTCCTCGGCATACAGTGCCTCAACAGCCGTTTCAGGAATGCCCTCTAAACGACATAACCAATCATAGCCTTCTTCTTCACGGCAATCTAAATGCACCCAACGACAACCTTCTTCGGGTAAAACATTAGGTAACTCTGAAACAGGTAACGATGTAGCGCCACCTTCACCATTAAGCTCTAAGTTGTGCACAACAAACGCAGACATAGCGATTCCTCTCAACATTTTTCGTAGATTATCGGAAAACATCGATTTTCCCTATTTATTTTGTGATCAAATCATCACCTTGGCTGACACTCTGCCACTAGGATGGCATAATTTCTACACCCTCAAATAACAAGGAAATGCCAAACCATGCAAAACCTACCTGATGTTTTAGCTGCCAGCGCAACACCGAAAACATTACAAGATGTATTAACGGTCACAACAGACACTTGCATTGCCATTTCAGATGCACTTAAACAAGGCTCGTTGGCAGGTATTTTAGGCATGGCTGGCAACGAAAATGTTCAAGGAGAGGAACAAAAGAAATTAGATGTCATCTCTAACGACATGTTAAAAGAAGCTCTGGTTGCTTGCCCTTCAGTTCGAGCCATTGCTTCAGAAGAAGAAGACTACATTGTGCCAGCCAACACACAGGGTGAATACTTCATCGCTTTTGATCCACTAGATGGCTCCTCTAACATAGACATCAATGCAATGGTCGGTACTATCTTTTCCATCTATCGTCAGACTGGCGACAAGCCTGCCGTGGAAGAGGACTTCCTAATTCCTGGCAAAGAGCAAGTAGCCGCAGGCTACGTGCTGTATGGCCCATCAACCATGCTGGTTCTTACCACTGGTGATGGTGTCAATATGTTCACTTACGATCCAACCAAAAACGTATTCACACTGACCAATCAAAATGTTCAAGTAGGCAAAGACACACAAGAGTTTGCTATCAACATGTCAAACCAGCGCTTCTGGTCTACTAACATGCAGAACTATGTGAATGATTTAGTAAAAGGCAAAGAAGGCATCCGCGATAAGAACTTTAATATGCGCTGGGTTGCCGCCATGGTGGGTGATGTTCACCGTATCCTTTGTCGTGGCGGTATCTTCATCTACCCTTGGGACAACAAAGACCCATCAAAAGCAGGTAAATTACGCTTAATGTACGAAGCAAACCCAATGGCCATGCTCTTAGAGCAAGCTGGCGGTAAAGCTCACACTCACACACAACGTATTCTTGATATCCAGCCAGAAGCAATTCATCAGCGTGTGGCCGTGATTTTAGGCGCAGCAAACGAAGTGGATAAGTGCCTAAGTTATTAACATTTCAAAAGTATTAAGCCATCTTTGACCTAATGTGGATAGGTTGGCCTCAACAAAAAAGGGCAAACGTTTCCGTTTGCCCTTTTTAATTCATAACATAAATTTACGCGCTAAGCTTAGCCGCAATCTCAGCAACATGTTTGCCTTGGAATCGCGCCATCGCAATCTCTTTGTCTGAGGGCATACGACCACCATCTGCTCCTGCAATCGTTCCGGCCCCCAATGGCGAACCACCTTTCACTTCACTAATATCAGCAAGCTCAGGACAAGAATAAGGCAAACCCACAACGACAAAGCCATGATGGAATAAAGTGGTATGGAAAGACTGTACCGTGGTTTCATTACCACCACCCGTACCAGTGGATGTGAAGACACTACCCACTTTGCCCACAAGCTTACCTTGCGCCCATAAGCCACCTGTCATATCCAAAAAGTTTCTCATTTGAGATGCCATATTGCCAAAGCGCGTTGGCGAGCCAAAAATCACGGCATCATAATTTACCAAGTCATCTGGTTTGGCTACCGGAGCATCTTGATCAAGCTTCACACCAGAGTTTTTAGCAACGTCTTCGGGCATCAATTCAGGCACTCGTTTAATATCGACCTGAGCCCCCGTACTGCGAGCTCCCTCAGCTATTTCATTTGCCATCGCTTCAATATGACCATAACTTGAGTAGTACAGAACTAATACTTTTGTCATCTCAAACTCCTTGTTTAATTAAACAGTGCATTCATTGTAGACCTGAATACCAGAAATTAAAGGCAAGCCGCCAAGGTTTAGCATTGTTTGAACTTTACTTGGACATTGATGAAGATTTTTTTCAAAGAACAGTTTCTTTCACGAGGGAAAAAAACGTAGGTCTATGCTAAGTGGATAGAACTCATGCCATTTTGTTATTGAGTTCGCGCTGACGCGTTGAGCTTGCGAAACAGGCGCAAGCGAAGGCCATGACAGGATGACATTCCTACAGACAAAAGAATCTCCTATAGACGAAAAAAAGCCCTGACACCGTTCGCTATCAGGGCCTTCTTAATGTAAAGCTTAACGACTGATGCCGACTCTCACATGCGTGTCTTTGATAAAGAGCCCCACACTCACGAGGGAGCAATTCTATTAAACCACTTAAACGAAAAAACCCCGCCCTGCTGAGCAGGACGGGGTTCTTTTCAATATAAAGCTTGACGACGACCTACTCTCACATGGGATCTCCCACACTACCATTGGCGATGGCGCTTTTCACTTCTGAGTTCGGGATGGGATCAGGTGGTTCAACGCCTCTATGATCGTCAAGCAATTCGTTTTGCGTTTTGTTCTGGTTGGACGTTGTCGTCTCACCAAAACACGCGAATACGTGCTTGGACCTTTAACAATTCATTTTGAAATAGGGATAACCAAGTATCAAACCGATGCTCATCATTGCTGATGCTTTATCGTAATCTGTGTCTGCGATTTTTAAAAAACCACTTTGGTGTTATATGGTCAAGCCTCACGAGCAATTAGTATTGGTTAGCTCAATGCCTCACAGCACTTACACACCCAACCTATCAACGTCCTAGTCTCGAACGGCTCTTTAGG
>NZ_CP025572.1:4296998-4375349 GCF_018336975.1 Marinomonas sp. CT5
TTACACTAACAATAACTTAATCGACTCACTGTCCCGAAGAACAACAAGCCAACATAAAGCGAATTGACGTGTTAGACGTTTCGCAAGACTTCAATTTTTTTGATCCTAAAAGGATCTTCTGAAGCCTCCAGCGAGCGCCCACACAAATTATCTGATTATCTATTTTAAAGAGCGTGCTAACTTGAATGACTAAGCAAACTTATGTTTGGTTAGTTGAACTTGGTCTTCGTTGCTCTGAAGCCTTGTCCGTGTCAGCGAGGGCGTATATTAAGGATCTACAGATTTTGTGCAACCCTTTTCGACATTTTCTTTCAATTTATTTTAAATAAAAGGGTATTCGTTCATAAAACCATCAAAGAACGCTTTTTTTGGTTGTTAAATGACCAAAACAACACAAAAACAAGCTGCTTACTCTCATAGATCTGGCATAACCACGGGCACCGATCGCACTACTTTCATCTCTTGGGAATCAATCGCTACTTGATAGGCAATCACTTCCACCCCTTTCGCTACCACTTCAACAAAAGCCTGCGCATACTTTTTATCTATATGAACTGCTGGAGTCACTGAATTTATCCCTGTATGGCTCACACAGAAGAACATTACTGCTCGATGACCTTCTTCAACCATCTTCGCCAGTTCATATAAGTGTTTGCGACCACGATCCGTCACCGCATCTGGAAAACACCCCAAACCGTCCTCTTCTAATAAGGTGACGTTTTTCACTTCCACGTAGCATTTACGACCATCATTGCCTGTGAGCAACCAATCAATACGGCTTCTCTCTCCGTATTTCACTTCCGCTTTTTGTTCAGGGTAGTCAGCAAGTTCTTTCACCACGCCATTTGCAATGGCTTCACCGACTAACTTATTTGGGTAACCGGTATTAATACACGCTAGATACTGAGCGTCGACTTCCACCAGCTCCCAGGTATAAGCCAGCTTACGCTTTGGGTTATCACTTTTAGATAGCCAAACACGAGCCCCATCCTGCTGACATCGTTTCATGGAGCCCGTATTTGGGCAATGAGCCACCACAACGTCACCGTTTGGCAACTCGATGTCAGACAAAAAACGCTTATAGCGCTTAATCAATTTCCCTTCTATTAAGGGTGTTGGAAATTTCACAACTGGACTCCAGAATTTTTTATGAAAACCATCACCATCTAAAACAACCCCTCTCCTATAAGGAAAGGCATTTTCATAGACCTTAAACAGACACCAACGTTAAGAGAGCCCTAGGCGGTTGCGCAAAACCAATTGGTGCAATAGGATCATAAGATCCTTGGTTTGGAGTTTTGCTTTGTGATGGATACGGTTCGTAATGTTAATCAGCATTTTTGGAGTAGCAAGGGTATTCCATTCCTCACAATACGCACAACTCAAAACAGCACGCAAAGCTATAAAGCACACTGTCACTCCGAACTCTCCATTGGCATCATTGAGTCAGGTACAACACAGTTAACCCTACCAAACAATAAGATGACGCTTGAAATAGCGGACATGGTTCTTATTGAGCCCAACGTCGTTCACTCCTGTAATCCCTTGCAGGGTCAACCACGCAGTTACCACATGCTCTATATCGACAACACATGGTGCTGCCACTTGTTGTCAAAACTCTATGGTTACAAGATCAAAAAATACGACTGCCAGCACAATTTACTACCAGCCCTAGACACAGAGATAAAATTGTCGGAGCTAATCCATGCCGTGTTAAATCAAGACAACGAGGAAACAGCAAGCCGCCTAGAAAGGCAGGTGTTTAACCTAGTCACCCGCTATTGCTCTCCTATTCTGGAACATGAAGACGAAAGCCATTTAGCCAGTGAGCTAAAAACTCGACTCTTACAAGATATAACACAGGCTCCGTCCCTTGATGTCATAGCGAAAGAACTTGGCAAACCTGCGGAAACATTAATTCGCCGTTTTAAAAAGCATTATGGCATCACGCCAAAATCCTTTCTTAACAATAACCGCATCGAGCAAGCTAAGATTTTATTAAGACAAGGAATGAGCATAGTGGATGTCTCCGCGGAAGTTGGTTTTTCAGATCAGAGCCAACTGCATCGTACTTTTGTGAACTATACCGCTTCAACGCCTCGCCAATATCAACAAGGAACGTCAATTTTCGACAATATTCCCTGACACCCAAAGCCTATAGTTGGAAAAAAATAATCTATAGGTAACTTGTTATGTCACTCACAACCCTTCTTCCTGCGGCTTTTCCTGCATTAGCACTGGCCCACTTCGTCGCGTTATTAAGCCCAGGACAGGACTTTTTCCTAATCATTGCCCACTCTATTCGCCACCGATTACAAGGCAGTAGGTTTATCTGTCTTGGCGTCGCCCTAGGTAATGCGATTTATATCGCACTCGTCATACTGGGATGGGCAAACCTTCGAGATAATCAAATGGCTTTTGCATTGATTCAAGCCGCTGGTGCCATTTACCTTTTATGGGTCGGGCAAAAACTCCTACGCAGCAGAAAAAACAACGCGCTACTGGAAACCGGTCAAGAGACGCCACCCTCCGCCATGCACCAACTCATCCTCGGGTTAAACTCTGCTCTACTCAATCCTAAAAACGCTTTATTTTATATGAGCTTAATGACAGTCATCCTTGGCAGTGAGGTGACATTGATTCAACAAATCTCTTGCGGCGTATGGATGTTCCTTGCTGTGCTGTTTTGGGACTTATTTATCGCAACCGCCATCGGTCGCCCCCAGGTTCAAACCTATTTAAAAGCCTACATACACATAGTTGAGAGAGTGGCCGGCGCCATCCTAATAGGCTTTGGTCTGACCTTATTTGCGGGGTATTTTCTTTAACATCCATCTGGCTACTTAAACCATGGGGGATAATAGGCAAAATTACGTCTAGAAAAGACCAAGCCTGAAGGATTTGACAG
Source organism: Marinomonas sp. CT5 (assembly GCF_018336975.1). Taxonomy (NCBI): domain Bacteria; kingdom Pseudomonadati; phylum Pseudomonadota; class Gammaproteobacteria; order Oceanospirillales; family Oceanospirillaceae; genus Marinomonas; species Marinomonas sp. CT5. The sequence continues at coordinate 4,299,907 of NZ_CP025572.1, forward strand.
AGTATAATTTCCAAACTAGAGGGTGTTTTCCGACATTTGCTGGTGACACTGTTAAGGTTGTTAGATTGTTTCAGGCTAGGTATGAAAGTAGAAGAAAGCTATCGTCGGGATTTAAACCTGTTAGTGGCGTTACAAATCCTCGTTGAGGAGCGCAGCGTAAGCAAAGCTGCTGCTCGCTTAAACCTCAGCCAATCCGCCATGAGCCGAGTGCTGGGACGATTACGCACCTTATTATCGGACCCTTTATTTACCCGTCAGGGACAATACTTGGTTCCAACCGAAAAGGCCTTGTCAATGAACAGAGCATTAGGTGAACCTCTCAACTCTCTTAGACAGCTATTATCCCCCATTGATTTTGACCCTAAGTCCTGCGACCAAACATTCACCATTGTGACAACAGATTATGCGATGCAAACCATTTTACCTTTTGCCTTGCCCCGCATTTATCAAGAAGCTCCCAATGTCGCCTTCGAGTTTTTGCCACTACAAGACGCACATTTAAAAGAACAACTCACCTACGGTCGAGCAGATTTGGCGATTTGCCGCCCCATACATTCTATTGAACCATTACAATATGAAACATTGGGCCGAGTTGGAGTGTCATGTCTATTGTCTAAACAACACCCACTAGCCAATAAACAGATGAGCCTAGAGGATTATTTAAATTTTCCTCACGCCATGATCGCCATAAGCGATGGGGTTAAATCTCTTATTGAGCAAGCACTAGAAGATAAACCAAAACGCCAAATGGTTCTAAGGGCCTATCATTTAGAAGCGGCACTGGCCATTGTAGATATGATGCCACTTATTATTACCGTACCAGCCGATTTGGCTTATTTAATGTCTGAACGCTATGATCTGGTCGTCAAACCTTTACCCTTTCATTTTACTCCGTTTGATTATTCCATGATTTGGCATCCTAGGTGCGAGTACTCCCCCTCAGAAAAATGGCTAAGAAGTATTGTAAAAGAAGAGTGTGGCAAACTAATCGCTAAACGCGTGGTAGAGATGGGGCTGGATGCGGAGCTAACGCCATAGTTCAGCCTGATTAATGATAAATTTAATTTATGTATATTTTGCATAGACCCCTTCACTTTTTATCATTTGAGTCCCTACCAAATACGCTCTAAACTCCGCCAATATACTAGTTAAGCGCACATACGCACTTGTTTCATTCCACTGTCGCTAAAGTGCTGAGATTGTTAACTATGTTGTGTCTGTCATTGACCTTTATCTATCGCTCACCCAGCCCAGAGAAATAATGACAGCGCAAACCATTAACCGTGGTGGCCATAAATCCATAGGAGGAAACAAAGAACTCTCTCATCCCCATAGCCATAATTAAGAGCAATATTATGTTTAGTTTCCGGTTTCCACTCCTAGTTTGGCTAGGCATAGGGATATTGATTACCAGCCTAGGGATCAGGCAATCTTTTGGTATCTTCATGGCTCCCATTTCCGACTATTTCCATACGGGACGAGAGTTCTTCAGTTTTGCCATTGCCTTGCAAAACTTACTGTTTGGCGCGTTCCAGCCATTTGTTGGCATGGCCGCGGACCGTTGGGGGCCAAAACGCATCATCGTTTTAGGCGCTATCTCTTACGCTTTAGGTCTGTACTTAACATCGATCACGGTCGAACCCACCATGATGTACATAACATTAGGTGTACTGGTTGGACTGGGCTTAAGTGCCACCAGCTACGTGATCGTACTGGGTGCCATCGCGAAAGTAGTACCGGCGCAACATGCGGCAAAAGCCTTCGGTCTAACCACAGCGGCAGGATCATTTGGCATGTTTGCCATGATCCCAGGTGCGCAAACCATGTTGAGCATTTATGACTGGCAAAGCGCCATGCAGATATTCGCAGTCCTGTGTAGCTTCATCGTGGTATTTGCTCTATTCATTAAGACCGCCAAGAAAGAGACTCATCACACAACTCCGATACACGAAGACAAACAAACAATAAAAGAAGCCTTGAAAGAAGCCTTTTCGCACAAAGGGTACTGGTTAATTCATATTGGTTTTTTTGTCTGTGGTTTCCATGTGATGTTTATCGCCACCCACCTCCCAAGCTACGTGCTGGATAAAAATCTACCCGCATCCACTGCCGCTATGGCACTGGCCTACGTGGGCATATTTAACATCCTAGGATCTTACTTCTGGGGCGCCATGGCAGACCGTTTTAGTAAACACTATGTTATGTCAGCCTTGTACTTCGTACGTACCGCCGTCATCGCCGCCTTTGTGTTAATCCCCACCACCGAACTAACCGCTGGCATTTTCGGGGCTGCCATCGGCTTTTGCTGGTTAGGAACCGTCCCCATTACCTCCGGCTTAGTGCGTCAAATCTTTGGTGCTCGCTACCTATCAACGCTCTATGGCTTGGTGTTTTTCTCTCACCAAATCGGCAGCTTCTTAGGGGCATGGGTCGGTGGCTTGGTCTACGACTATTACGGCTCATACGACCCAATTTGGTGGTCAGCCGTCATCCTCGCCTTTATCTCGGCCTTACTCCACCTGCCAATCGACGACAGACCTGTCTTACGTTTAAGAATGGCAACAGCCTAATTCCCACAGGCTCCTAACATGCAATGTTGGGGGCTTTTTTACACTCGAACACAGACCATTAGCCAATAAAAAATTAGCTTATATAACAGCCCTTAGAAAGACACTCATTATCGATACCATCATCTGTACCATGTGTCGATTCTTTTTATTTTTTGCGTCTCGCAAGCTTAACACTTAAAGGCGTCAAGCATTAAAAAACTGAAAGCTTACTGATGGCTGTGAGCAAATTCTGATTGAACACTTCATCAGTAATTACATTACTCTCTAAATCGAAATGATCATAAAAACTAGGCAACGATATCGCACTGATCACATTTGCAGCAAAGTAAGGCGCTGACGCCTGTGCTGCACCTAAAACACTCTGCGCTCCACTTGGGCCCGGCGACGTGGCTAACATCAATACAGTTTTATTCTGAAACACTTGCATATCGATACGAGAAGCCCAATCAAACACATTTTTATAGGCTGAGGTATACGAGCCGTTATATTCGGCAAACGATATCACTACCACATCGGACCCACCAATTGCCCGATAAAAATCGCGTGCTAACTGTAGAATCCCCTACTCTTGCTCTCTATCCACGCTGTAGATGGGCATTTCAAACTCGTTCAGATCGAGCAATGTTACTTCGGCGTCGCTTATTTTTTGTGCCGCGTAATAGGCGAGTATTTTGTTGATAGAGTGTTTGCTGTTACTTGTGCCAAAAGCCAATACTTTCATGTTAGTTACCTCTGTTAAAAGTGGAAGTTATCGATGATTGCTTTTTCAGTATGGTGGTACCAGCAATGGCTAGAATGACGGTGAAAACCATCGCTGATAAATAAAAATCGCTATATCCAAACTTGGAAATGAGTGATGAGGTAATAAATGGCGAGACAAATTGCCCAATAAAAATGCTGCTGGTTAATACGCCAGATGCAAGACCACGTTTAGCGCTGGGAACTAACTCCATACCTTTCACCATGAAGTTAGGCATTATCAGCCCCATACAAACGCCCATCAGGCTACAGCCAAGCATTACGAGGCTATACGACGTGGCTTGGGATAACACCAACATGGCCAGACTCATAAAAAGAAAACCAACAAGTGCCACACCATAACTTTGAATTTTCGTGACTAGCTTGCCAAACAAAACGCCTGTGATTGCCGCGGTTAATGTGCTCATGCCGATAGCTAAGCCCGACAGACTGGGGTCAGCAACGCCTATTTCCGCCATAAAAAATGGGATTTGGGTTGGCAAGATATAAAAGACAACCATGTGACAGAAAATGAATATCGCACAACCGAGTAGAGGGAATTTCCAACCTGTATCGATATCGTCACTGTTACTAACGCTCTGTTTATGGCTTTTTTGGTTATCGTGAATCGAGAGAAATACGAGTGGAACCAGCAAAATAGCCATGGCATAGATATAAAAAGGAAGCCGTGCGCTGATACCTGATAAATAACCTGCTGTAACAATAAAAATAATACCACCGATATTAGAGAAGGCTTGTTGCAGCCCCATAAACTGGCTTCTTTTATCTCCCGCATAATAATCGGTAATCAGCGCGGTTACCGCCGTCATCAAGCCAGCAACACATATACCTAAAATGGCGCGGCTAATAAGAATACTTTCGAGAGATTGCAACTGAGCCCCTGCAGAGCCGGTTACAGCAAAGACGATGGTTGCAATAATGATTTGATTTTTGCGACCGAATTTATCGGCTGTCCAGCCTAGAATTGGCGCGAAGATAACCACAAATAACGCGGGGATCGGCAACAGCATTTTGACTAGCAATCCAGAAGAAGTTGTCCCTGAAAATTCATTGGCCAACCCAGGTAACGCTGGGGCAATCGTCGCATTCGACATGACCGTTAGTGTGGAAATCATCAGTAGACACAGGGCGCTGGCATCGAGCATTTTTAGTTTCATAAAACCTTTCCTCGGCAAAAAGATTGAGATAGTTGAAATTTTCGACTATTCTGAAACCTAAACTTAAGTTGAGGTCAAGCATTATGCGCAAAATAATCATGCCTGAATGGATTTCAGTCGGAACCTTAAGTGAAAGAACAGGAGTAGCGGTATCGGCTTTGCATTTCTACGAACGAAAAGGACTAATAAAAAGTCAGAGAAACACCTCTAACCATCGGCAATATCCTAAGCATGTTATTCGCATTGTCTCTTTGATTCAGGTGGCTCAACGAACGGGATTTTCGTTAGACGATATTTTATTAGAGCTGGAAGAACTCGCTAACCGTAACCGCGTCACCCTAGAAGATTGGGAAGCCTTAGGATTGCGTTGGCAATATGAGTTAGATAAGAAGATTACGCAATTAACAGAATTGAAAAACATGATGGCCGATTGCATTGGCTGTGGTTGCCTGTCTCTTGAACGATGCAAACTTCTCAACCCTTACGATGAGTTGGGTGCAGAAGGAAACGGACCGAGACGCATGACAGAATAAGTATGAATTAGTACAAGTAAAGAATCACTCATAAAAAAACGAGCGTCTGAACAACTTAAGTTGATAGGAAACTTTGATTCGATAAATTATTAAAATAAAAAATGCCAGTCAGTATTACTGGCTGGCATTTCATTTATTTCCTAAAGGCTTTATTAGCTATTTATAATCAGCCCTACTCCCACTCGATAGTAGCAGGTGGCTTAGAGGATACGTCGTAGGTCACGCGGGAGATGTGTTCAATTTCGTTGATGATACGACCAGACACTTTCTCTAGCAGTTCGTACGGTAGGTGCGCCCAACGTGCTGTCATGAAGTCGATGGTTTCAACGGCACGAAGTGCTACCACGTATTCGTAACGGCGGCCGTCGCCTACTACGCCAACAGATTTAACTGGAAGGAATACCGCGAAGGCTTGGCTTGTTTTCTCGTACCAGCCAGCGTTGCGTAGCTCTTCGATGAAGATAGCATCGGCACGACGTAGGATGTCAGCGTATTCTTTCTTCACTTCGCCAAGGATACGAACACCTAGACCTGGCCCTGGGAAAGGATGACGGTAAACCATGTCATACGGTAGGCCTAGTTCAAGACCCAGCTTACGCACTTCGTCTTTGAACAGTTCACGCAAAGGCTCAACCAGTTTGAATTGCATGTCTTCTGGCAGACCACCTACGTTGTGGTGAGATTTGATAACGTGTGCTTTGCCTGTTTTAGACGCAGCAGATTCAATCACGTCTGGGTAAATAGTACCTTGTGCAAGGAACTCTACATCCGTCAGTTTGGTCGCTTCTGTGTCGAATACGTCGATAAAGGTGTTACCAATGATCTTACGTTTTTTCTCTGGATCCGCTTCGTTTGCTAGTTTGCCAAGGAACAAGTCTTCCGCATCAACACGAATCACTTTTACACCCATGTTGTCGGCAAACATTTTCATGACTTGATCGCCTTCATGTAGACGAAGCAAGCCGTTGTCGACAAAGACACACGTCAATTGATCGCCAATCGCTTTATGAAGCAATGCCGCCACAACAGAAGAGTCCACGCCACCAGAAAGGGCTAGAAGAACTTTTTTGTCGCCAACTTGTTCTTGCATACGCTCAATCGCATCTTGTGCAATGTTGGCAGGCGTCCACAAAGTATCACAACCACAAATATCGACGATGAAACGCGATAGGATGCGGCCACCTTGTAGGGTGTGAGTGACTTCTGGGTGGAATTGTACACCGTAGAATTTCTTCGCTTCGTTGGCCATAGCCGCAATTGGGCAGCTGTCGGTTGATGCCATCAAAGTAAAGTCTTCTGGCATTTCAATCACTTTATCGCCATGGCTCATCCATACATCAAGCAAGGCAACACCATTGTTAGCAATGTGATCTTGAATCTCATCAAACAACGCAGGCCCTTCGTGCTTACGAATTTGCGCGTAACCAAACTCACGAATTTCAGAACCTTGAACTTTACCGCCCAATTGCTCTGCCATGGTTTGCATGCCGTAGCAAATACCAAATACCGGCACACCCAATGTGAATACAGCTTCTGGAGCACGAGGAGAACCTGGCTCAGGAACGGATTCAGGGCCACCCGCTAAGATGATGCCTTTTGGATCGAAGTCGATAACTTCTTGATCTTCCATATCAAAAGCACGAACTTCACAGTAAACACCGATTTCACGAACACGACGCGCAATGAGCTGAGTGTACTGAGAACCGAAATCAAGAATAAGAATTTTATGAGCGTGGATATCTTGCGACATTATTAGCCATTCCTTTCACTCTACTCAAAGAAACCAATCTTTTTTGTAGAAGCAATCAATAAATAGTAAGAGCAATAAATAAAGATGGGGCGTGTTGTACGCCCCATCTCAGTGTCAAATTATCTCGCGATTAACCCACGTGATAATTTGGCGCTTCTTTGGTAATCGTCACATCATGAACATGACTCTCACGCATACCAGCGCCCGTAATTTTAGAGAACTGAGTCTTGGTACGCATTGTTTCAATATCAGCCGAGCCAGTATAACCCATGGAAGAGCGAACCCCCCCCATAAGCTGATGAACAACTGCCACCATTGGGCCTTTAGACGGTACACGGCCTTCAATGCCTTCTGGAACCAATTTTTCAACGCTGCTTGAATCTTGGAAATAACGGTCACTAGAGCCTTGCGCTTGAGACATTGCACCCAATGAACCCATACCACGGTAGGCTTTATAAGCACGACCTTGAAACAAGACAACCTCGCCTGGTGCTTCATCAGTACCAGCAAGCAGACCACCAACCATAATGACACTCGCGCCAGCCGCAATGGCTTTTGCAATGTCACCAGAAAAGCGAACGCCACCATCAGCGATAACCGGAATGCCACGAGGATTCATCACCTCAGCCACATTCGCCACCGCACTGATTTGTGGAACACCCACACCCGCAACGATACGAGTAGTACAAATAGAACCTGGGCCAATACCGACTTTCACGCCATCAGCGCCCGCATCTGCTAGAGCAATCGCGGCTTCGGCGGTTGCAATATTACCACCAACCACTTGAATATGAGGGAAGTTTTCTTTTACCCAACGAACGCGATCGATTACGCCTTTAGAATGACCGTGTGCCGTATCAACAACGATGATATCCACACCCGCATCAGACAACGCTTTCACACGTTCTTCTGTATCGGCCCCCGTACCAACGGCGGCACCAACGCGCAAACGACCTTGGTCGTCTTTACAAGCATTTGGGAAAGTGGTGGCTTTATTAAAGTCGGTTACGGTAACCATGCCACGCAATTCAAACTGCTCATTAACAATCAACACTTTTTCAATGCGATTTTCATGAAGCAATTTGCGAATAGAACCAGATGAAGCACCTTCAAGTGCCGTCACAAGACGATCTTTTGGTGTCATAATGTCAGAGACTTTTTTGTCAAAGTCTTTCACAAAGCGCACATCACGACTTGTCACGATACCAACCAAGTCAGAACCCTTAACAACAGGTACACTTGAGATACTGTTCGCCGCCGTCAAATCCATAAGCTCTTGAACACTGGCTTCAGGATTGATGGTAACGAGATCGCGAACGATGCCACTTTCGAATTTTTTCACACGACGCACTTCACGCGCTTGCTCTTCAATGGTCAAGTTTTTGTGCACAATGCCAATGCCACCTTCTTGAGCCAGAGCAATCGCCATACGATGTTCCGTAACGGTATCCATCGCTGAAGACGTAAGCGGAATATTTAATTCAATGTCTTTAGTGATTTTCGTTTTGAGGCTAACATCCTTAGGAAGAACTTCGGAATAGCCGGGGACAAGCAATACGTCGTCAAACGTTAAAGCTTCTTGCATAATTCGTAACATAATGGGGAGTTTCCAATGCCAACAAGGGTGTTAAGATGGCAAGTAATTCTACTCCAATAGTTGCATTCGGTAAATCAAAACCACGAGAGATTGATGAAAAAATTTACAGCTCCTACAACGCAAGAAACCGCCTTCACCGTCTCACAACTAAATAGACAAATACAACAACTACTTGAAGCCAGCTTACCGTGGATCTTAGTGGAAGGGGAAATATCCAATCTCGCCAAACCAGGCTCAGGACACTGGTACTTTTCTTTAAAAGATGATCGAGCCCAAATACGCTGCGCTATGTTCAAAGGCAAAAATGCCGCTGTACGTTTTAAACCTAAAGATGGCGACATGGTTCGGCTGCGTGCTCGAGTGACGTTTTATGGCCCAAGAGGCGACTGCCAACTTAGCGTGGAAAGTATGGAATCCGCTGGCGAAGGCGCACTACAACAGGCATTTGAACGCCTAAAGAACAGTTTGCAAGCGGAAGGTCTGTTCGCACCGGAACACAAAAAACCATTGCCAACCAAACCAGAGCGGGTTGCCATTATCACCTCTCCCATCGGTGCAGCAGTACGAGATATGGTCATTGCTTTCCGTCGCCGCTTTCCGTTGACCGAACTGACTATTCTGCCGTCTTTAGTACAAGGCCAAGACGCTGCCAAAAACATTCTAAGACAATTACAACGAGCCGACGGCAGCGGACATTTTGACGCCATCATCCTTGGTCGCGGCGGCGGTTCATTGGAAGATTTATGGAGTTTTAACGACGAAACTTTGGCCCGAGCGATCTTTTCTGCCCAAACGCCTATTGTTTCTGCCGTTGGCCATGAAACCGATTTTACCATTGCCGACTTTGTGGCCGACGTGCGCGCCGCCACACCAACGGCTGCCGCAGAGCTTTTGAGCCCAGATCGCAATCATCTAATTCGGCAAATTGAGCAACAAGAAAAACAACTGGTTCGACGTATGTCACGCATCCTCGAACAATGTCAGCAACAGCTCGACTTTACCACCAAGCGCATTCGTCACCCCAAAGAGCGTATTGAACAACAGCAAAACCAACTTGAGCAATTGAAACGTCGCTTGCAACAAAGCATGCAGCGCAAGATGCTGGAGCAACACACTCAAACCACCAACTTGACTCATCGGCTTGTAAAAAATAGCCCTAACCGCCGAATTGATCAGGATAGACAAAAACTAAAAGACATGGATGCCCGACTTGCTCGTGCACTGAGTCACACACTGGCCAATAAACAAACGGCTTTTGCTCGTATCCTTGATAAGCTCAATCTCGTCAGCCCTCTTAATACGCTCGCCAGAGGCTACGCCATTGCCTCGAAAGACGATCAAATCATTCGCTCAATCAATGAAACAAAAAAAGGCGATGCGATTTCGGTGAGAGTTCAGGATGGCGAGATACATTGCACGGTGAATGAGAGTAACGCTCTTTCTAAGTAAACGCATAATCACGCACCAAAATGATCAAACCTCTTTTCTAAAAAAGGCAAAGATGTCTTAATAAATGAACAATTGTGCAAAACCTAATGACTCCATAGTATCTTCCATTGAAATAATTATTAAATAAACTGTGGAGTCCCCTTCAATGTCAGACACTGTTTCAGGCAACTTAGCTGCCACTGACCAAACAAAAGACAGAAAGCTTTTAAAGCTTATCGTTGCCTCTTCTATTGGCAATGCCCTAGAGTGGTTCGACCTCATTGCCTATGCATTTTTTGCGCGCACCATTTCAAAGCTCTTCTTCCCAACGGATGACGAAACCTTATCTTTAATGTTGGCTCTGTTCGCTTTTGCCATGTCTTATTTAATTCGACCTTTGGGCGCAATAGTGATTGGCAGCTATGCCGATAAAGTAGGCCGGAAAGCGGCAATGCTATTAACCATTTGGTTAATGATGGCTGGCACTTTCTTAATCGCAATCATGCCAACTTATGACACGATTGGTTTACTGGCACCGCTTGGCATTTTATTAGCACGCTTGCTACAAGGCTTTTCTGCTGGCGGTGAGTTTGGCAGCGCCACAGCCATGTTGGTTGAGCACTATCCAGAACGCAAAGGCTTTATTTCTAGCTTCATGTTTGCCAGTCAAGGCGTCAGTGGATTGTTAGGTGCTGGTTTTGGCTTAGTGCTGACCGCCACATTGACTACAGATCAACTGGAGAGCTGGGGGTGGAGAATCCCTTTTATTTTCGGTCTGTTGATCGGCCCGATTGGCCTTTATATTCGCCGCCATATTGAAGAAGCGGGAGAGTTCAAAGAAGCGGAACACGCTAAGGTGCCGTTATTTGAGCTATTTAAAGACAATAAGGGAGCGATTTTATGCAATATTGGCGCAATGATACTGTCGACCTCTGTGACTTACTCCATTATTTTTATGCCGACCTATGCCACCAAGTATTTAGGTCTAAGTAGCTCTATTGGTTACGGTGGAACCCTCATCAGCTACACCGTTCTGACATTGCTTACTCCTTTCATCGGCATTCTGTCTGATCGGATGGGCCGAACTCGACTCATGACAATCGCCGGTCTGTTGTTCTTCTTTACGGTCTATCCTGCGTTTTTATTGCTGTCTCATAATGCGACCTTGCTCATGCTGGCCTCGGTTTTATTCTGGCTAAGCATCCTGAAAGCCATGTATTTCGGTGGCTTACCAGCATTGATGTCAGAACTGTTCCCAACCAAAGTACGGGCCACAGGCATGGCGTTAAGCTATAACGTTAGCACGACTCTATTCGGTAGTTTCACGCCTTTCTTATTAGTTTGGGTGATCAGTGCCACCGACGATTTATTGGCTCCAAGTTACTACTTGCTATTTACCTGTGTCGTGAGCTTATTAACGCTAATCGTTATTCGCAAACGCTTCCACATAGCCTAAAGTTTTATTCCATACTCAAAGCCGTGCCAGACACGGCTTTTTTATGCCTAGAAGACCATCTTAAATCGGCTTGTATCTAAACTAACACCCCGACACTCTGAATCACCAAGTAGTCTTAATGGATACTTTTAATCGGACTATGCACTGAATTACTATAAAAAATCCCCAGCAGGACGAACCTACTGAGGAAAAACTAAAGTGCGCCTGGGAGGACAAACACTTTAGGGGACTAACACGCTGACAGAAGAATCTGCACTTTACTTACAATAAAAAATTTATACCGACTAAAGCCAGCAACAAAGCAAACAAACGCTTTAGCAACACAGGGTTAAGTTGATGGGCAAGCTTGGCGCCTAGGCGCGCGAAAAAGAAGCTGGTCAAGGCGATCCCCACCAACGCAGGCAAATAAACGAATCCAATACTGTATTCTGGTAAATTATCTTGCTTCCAGCCCATAGAAATAAAAGATAGGGCACCTGATAACGCAATTGGCAGCCCACATGCCGCCGAAGTGGCAACGGCTTTTTTCATCTCCACACCTTTCCAAGTTAAGAAAGGCACCATGAGAGAACCGCCGCCAATACCAAAAATAGCCGAAGCCCAACCAATGATACCGCCCGAGAACATCATTACCGGCCTAGACAAATTGTTCGATTGACTCGAAGGTCGCCAGCCAGACGCCATTTGCAACGACATAACCAGCGCAAATACGCCAATAATTTTCTGTAAATTATCACCTGGAATATATGCCGCAGAAATGCCACCGAAAGCACTACCAAACAAAATTCCTACACCAAGCCAGATCACCATAGACCACAATACAGCTTGTTTCTTATTGTGTGCTAAGACAGAGTTAATGGAGGTAAAGAAGATGGCGGCCAGTGATGTCCCCACCGCTAAGTGTGTTAGCACCTCGCCATCCACACCTTGAGCGGTAAAACTAAATACCAGCACAGGCACGATAATCAACCCACCGCCAATACCAAATAATCCAGCTAGAACGCCTGAACAGGCCCCTAGCAATAAATACATTAAAAAATCCATCTGTTTTCTCTATTTTGAAACTACTTGAAAATCAGCTAAGTCCCAAAAAACGCCCGCTGCCGCAGCCAAACCTTGCTCAGCCACACTGACAAGCAAATGTTCATCTGGAGCATGTTGTTTACAAGAAGGATATGAATGCGGCATCCAAACCGTAGGCAAACCAAGCACATCAGCAAAACAATGATTTGGTATGGTTCCTCCTAAGTTCGGTAGTACGGTAGTCTCTTGTCCTAACGAAGCATTCATTGATGACTGAACAAAGCTTACCCACGGGTGATTAGGATCAAGACGCGTTGCACTGTACCCGCCCTCAACAATCACTTCGATATCAGCAAAACCTTTTTCTTTCAAATACGCAGACAGATTTTCGACTATATTGTGATCCGTACCCGGTACAGTACGAAGATGACATACCGCTTCAGCAAGATCAGGAATCGCGCCAATCGGTTTGTTAACATCACCCGCACCTAACGCAATGACTTCAAGAGTGTTACAACCAAACAAACGTTCTCCCAGAGACAGTTGTGGCTCCCCCCAATTGTCATTTAGTTCAGGATCACCTGCATACCCGCCAACCGGTAAAGCTCGCATCATGTCAGCGGTAAGCCCTTCTGGAAAAGGTGCTCGCAAACAATCAGGAATAACCTTACCTTGCGGCGAAACCAGTGTCGCTAAAGCATGTTGTAGTCGAATAGCCGTATTGGTAATAATACCGCCCCAGTTCCCAGAATGACGCGCACCATTTTCCGTTTTACAACGCAAACGAAACTGCCAAACACCACGAGAGCCTAAAAAGATAGTTGGTGTTTTAGCATTTAAGCGCGGCCCATCGGACGCTAAAAATAAGTCTGCACTCAATGCTTCTTTATGCAATTGACAGAATTGTTCAAGACCTTTTGAACCTACTTCCTCACTCATTTCGAACAAGACTTTTAGGTTGTATCCCAACTTGCCTTTTCGAACCTTTAACACCGCTTCCAAAGCCATCAGATTGATGGTGTGCTGACCTTTATTGTCTGCTGTACCACGTCCAAATAGTTGATCACCGTGCTGAGTCAGCTGCCATGGGTGCGTCCCTGTTTGCCAACGTTCAGCCTGCCCATTGGTTACATCACCATGCCCGTAAGTAAGTAAGGTTGGTAAGCTCGGGTCTTCTATTCTAGTACCAATCAATAACGGCGGGCAGCCAGCAATAGGATTGTCGAATATGTCACAGTGAAAACCCAACATTTCTAGGTATGGGAGAATCTCTTCACTTAGATAACGAGCCAGCTCAGGTAAGGCATCCGGATTTTGACTTTCTGATTGATAAGCGACACGACGTTGTAATGTCTCAAAAAATTGCCCATCTGCTATATTTTGGACAGCATAATCCAAAGCCAACTGACGCCCTTGTGAGGATGAATCTGGCATTTTATCTCCTAAGAAGTCGATTTTTAATTGTGGTTTAGCTTAAGATGACCACTGGTTTATCACAATTATCATTTCTGTAACCAAGAGTTCGATTTAATAGAAAGCCATGCATGAGATTCCACTTAAATATTTCCATTCGGTTGCCAAAACAGGCTCCCTTTCTGCCGCCTCGGAAGAGCTGCATGTGGCAGTATCTGCCATCAGCCGTCAAATCACACAACTGGAAGAACGGCTGCAACTGACACTGTTTGAGCGCAAAGCACGAGGGATGACACTCACACCTGCAGGCGAAGTGCTGTACACCTACTCACTACGCAACGTCTTAGAATTTAAAAATGTTGTCTCAGAAATGCGTGGGCTCAGTAACATCCAACAACAGTCTGTTGTCATTGCTTGTCCAGAGGGGATGGCTTGGGACTTCTTACCCAATGTCATTGCGACGTTTCGGGTTAAATACCCAGCCGCGAGGTTTTCCTTAAAAGTGGTAGAGTCTAGCCGAGCTTCACAGCTGGTCAGAGAAGGGAGTGTAGACGCAGCTTTCACCTTTAACTTGCAACCAGAGCAAGGAGTCGAGGTCTCCATGCAAGTCCCCTCTCCCATCATTGCCATGCTATCTAAACATCACCCTCTTGCTCATCAAAAATCGATTAGCGTCAAAGACTTAGTCGATTACCCTATTGCAACATCAGGCGCAGGTACAACAGTTGGCTATTTATTTGATATCGCCTGCCATGTGGAAGGAGTACAGATTATTCCAGCCTTATCGAGCGAATCGGTTGGCTCCATCTATACCTTTGCCAGCGAAAGTGAAAATGCCATTGCTTTATGTGGAGAATTAACGGTAGCGCGACGAGCCAAGCAAGACGGACTGGTCATCAGACCAATGCGCGAGCCTTCTTTAGCCCAGCGTAGCTTGCAAGTGCAAGTTATGTCAGGAAGGCAGTTACCAGCTATCGTACAATACTTTCTCACTCACCTAACCGAGTCACTTAAAAAAGCCAGTTAACCCGATACTAAAATCAGTCAAAACCGAGCCTAACTTTCTAGGCTCGGTAAAAGTCATAATAAGCATCAAGTCACTTTAAACAGATCCACTTTCTCTTTAAGGTGATGCATTTCATCGCCAATGGCATTCGTCGCCGCTCGACTCTGATGGAATAATTCAGTTGTCTGCTCGCTTTGTGCTGCCAACATAGATAAGTGTTGATTGATATCCTCCACAGAAGCGTTTTGAATGCCTGCCCGCTCGGCGACCTGTTCATTCATATCAAATAGTTGCTGTAAGAAGTCATCAAGTGCATTCACTTTTTCTGACACCAATTTTTGACTATCTAAGGTCTGAACGCTTTTTTCACAGGCTACATCCATCTGTGACGTCACTTGAGTCGATGCGCTTCTTAACTGAGTAATGATACTTTGAATTTCATTGGTGGATTCGCTGGTACGCTGCGACAACATACGAACTTCATCCGACACCACGGCAAAGCCGCGACCATGTTCGCCCGCCCGAGCGGCTTCGATGGCCGCATTAAGAGCCAGCAAATTAGTCTGTTCAGAAATCGAGCTGATCACATCCAAAACAGAAACAATCTTCTCTATATTGTCGTTCAACTCGCCTAAGCTGGTTTTGCTTTGCAACATATCCACTTCCAGCGCTTCAAGAAAAACCAAACTGCTCTGAACTTCTTTATTCGCTTGCTGAAGCTCGACATTACTTTGATCCGACAATTCACCCGCTTTGGTGGCTAAATCTTTTACCTGCGCACTCTGCTCGGTAATGTCTTGGGTAGAGTTAAAAATTTGATCAACCGATTGCTTCTCTGCCTCAGAGGCTTTGGAAAGTTCATCCACCTGTTGATGCAAACCAGCAATAGCACCATCGGTCGTTTTAACCGCATCATTCACTGTCAAAAGCGAACTTTTCAAAGTTGATAACAAGGAGTTAACGGCATCGGCCAAACCACCAATTTCAGCCTTATCAGAGCTTTTGACTTGATAATTAAGATCTAAGCTATCAGACACATAACGAACATCCTTGCCAATCGCAACGATGGGACGAGTCAGAGAACCGATCACAAAATGAAGAATGAACAAAGAAATTAAAATAAAAACAATGGAATAAAGGAAGGCATTCTGCAGCTGCTTATAAATCGGTGCCATAATTTGCTGCTTCGGTACAGAAAGCATCACAAATCTATCCAACAAAGGCACCCATAAAGAGCCAAGATAATAAACCTGCCCATTAATCGTCACATCATCGAGTACGACGTCCTTTTTGTTGTTTAACAGGCTAGAAAGATGACTTTTATCGACCACTTCCATAAACGGTGAATCACCCTTTGCCTGAACCTCACCATCACTTGTTACTAACATGGCACGACCTTGCTGTCCTACTTTAAGCTTCTGAACCATATTAATCAGCTTATCCGCTTTAATGCCAAGCCCTGCTACGGAATAAGGTTTATTAGTGTTTGGATCAAGATCATCACTGCGATAGTTAATAAACAACATCTTGTATTCATATTCTAAATTCAGTTCATAATCTTGTCCTGTCGCCAAAAAGTTTGGATAGAACTCTTTGAATGGGTAGTCCGTTAACGGCGTCCTAAAAAAGTCTTTTTCATAGCCAAAATATTCCAACCCATTTGGCCCATTTAACACATAAAACGTCGAGTCACTTCCTGCGATCTCTTTCACGGATTTCAACTTAGCTTCTATAAACGCAATCTGGTTATCTGACGCCCCTTTACGCACCCAATCTTCAACAAAATTGTCATTAGTCATCAGATGTGAGGCTGTAATTAACGGGGTAATTTCCGTACTGATTTGCGAGGCCAAATTGGCCAGATAGGTAGGTAAAACGTCTTTTTTTAACTGTTCCAACTCAGTATCCAGAGTGGAAAGAGCCTGAGTGCTGACAGACACCACAGTGCTAACCACCAGCAACACAGCGAGCACAGAGAACATGCGACTTCTAATCGATAGACTTTGCCACTTCATAATAACATCCTTATTATTCGCTATTTTGTAAAATTATCGTCAGATACTACACCGCAGTTCATAAAAACAACAAAATAAATTTTGTACAAAAAACAATATCTTCAAGAGTCGAAAGTATTGCTTCATCAAAGAACGAACTCAGGCATACCAAAGTTATGACAACCCATAGCGCTCGATTTTTTTAATCAAGCCTTGTCGAGAAATCCCTAATTGCTTAGCCGCTTGAGTGCGGTTGCCTTGATTCTTTTCTAAGGCTTGGGTAATCAAACGAATTTCAAGATCACGCACCTGTTCATCCAGCGAAGCGTCACTTGTTGGCAAATTAACCGACGTTGGACGAATTTTCTCGCCATTTGGATACAAGAGTTGAATATCGTCCATCGTGATTTGCCCCTGTGGACAAATAGAGGCCACACTTTCCAGCGCATTTTTCAATTCACGAACGTTGCCAGGCCAAGCTTGATCACGAAACCATTGCACGGCTTCGGGGCTCAGCTGGAGTGGCATGGCTTGCTGATTTTGCAAACGCTGCAAGAAGGATTGCAGCAACACAGGCACATCTTCGAGTCGCTCCGACAGTGCTTGGTTTTCAATATTGACGCCTTTAATACGGTAATACAGGTCCTCTCGGAAGCTGCCTTCGCGAACCTTTTCCACTAAATCGGCATTGGTCGCTGAGATCACTCGAATGTCGATGTGCTTCTGCTCTCGTCCTCCCACCGGAAAGAAAGTGCCTTCCTGCAACACCCGCAGCAACTTGACCTGCATGGCCAATGGCATTTCGCCGATTTCATCCAAAAACAAGGTGCCACCATCGGCTAAACTCAATAAACCGACTTTGTCTTTTTCCGCCCCAGTGAACGCACCTTTCACATAACCAAACAACTCGCTTTCCAACAATTCCGCTGGAATCGCACCACAGTGAACAGACACAAACGGCTTGGCCGCGCGGTGGCTCAAGTCATGCAAGGTACGAGAAATGACCTCTTTGCCAGTACCAGATGGCCCAGTCACCAAGACACGTACATCGGTCGGCGCAATTCGCTCCACCAGCGCCCTCACCTTTTGCGAACTCACCGAATGACCAATGTAGGCTGACGCCCCATGAGCGGATCCACTCACTTGTTTTAACTGAGTTAATTCACGTTCTAAGGTGGTTTTGGTGATGGCTCGACGCACCACTACGGCCAACATATCAGGATCAATCGGCTTGGCAATGAAGTCCCATGCCCCGAGTTCAATGGCTTTTAAGGCCAAGTCTCGATCGGCGTGGCCTGTGATAATAATCACTGGGCGGCCAGCGAATTCATCCATCGCCTCCAAGGTCACTTGCGGATCAAAATGCGGCGGCATAGATAAATCCAATAACACCAAGTCCGCATCAAATTCCGCTAACGCCAATTTCGCTTCGGCTAAACTTGCCGCCGTTTTCACATGGTAATCTTGGTTCGCCAACCAACGGCTTGCCAGTTCACGAAAAGCAGGTTCGTCATCAACCAATAGTATTTTATTTTGAGTCATGGAATTCTCTATTTGAAAGCGCTGCACCAGAAAAATGGCGCGGTAAAATAAGTTCGAAGGTCACTGGCCAAGCCAAATCAGAGCGATGCCAAATCTTCCCACCATGGGCGTCAACAATACGGCGCACAATGGCTAAGCCAAGACCACTACCGCCCGCTCGCTTGGTCACAAAGGGTTGAAACAAGGCCTCGCCTTGTAAACTGGTATCGATTGCGGGTCCGTTGTTATGGACGTGAATCACAATCTGTTGGTCCTCTTCTTTGGCTTCAATAAACAACTTGCCGTCGGGCGTGGAGCGTAAAAAGGACACGGCATTATCAATCAGGTTGATGAACACTTGCTGCAATCGCTGCGAGTCGGCCTCCAGCTCCATTGTTTCCTCTATATCAAGCTCATAACTCACGCCTTCAAGCTGAGCTTGTGCCAATACGCTAGCAATCAATGATCGCAATGGCGTGGCAACAATTTGCAATGACAAGCCACCTGAGTACACCAACATGTCGCTCACTAAACGGTCGGCTCGCTTAAGCTGGGTCTGAATGTGTTGGCGCGTCTCCACAGGGGTGTCATAAGCCGCCATGGAAATGATATTAAGCGGGTTGCGCAGCTCATGGGCCATGGCCGCAGACAAACTGCCCAGTTCCACCAAATGCTGTTCATCCATGCGTTTTCGTTCCGCCACCGCCAATGCCAAGGATCTTTCCAACAAACCACAACTGGTGGTAAACAAAGACGCAAACACTTCCGCCGTAAGACGCATGCCAGGGCTGGCATCTTCCCAACCGATTAATACAAAGTGCCAATCTGACTCAGACCGAGACACTTGTATGGCCAACGCATTATTCTTTTCTTCTACTGGAAAGTCGCCATGTTGCAATTGAATGGCAACAGTTTGTCTTATTTGTCGCGAGAGTAACTGCTCACCAACGTTGGTCAATTCTGCCCAGTCCTGAGCCTCTTTCAATTGGGTTGACCAGATATCTAACACGGCTTCATTTAATAACGCGCCGGGATAAATCAGCCGAGAAACCAAACGACTTAAAGGCTGATAAATCACCGCCGCTACCACCAAAATCAGCAAGGAATACAACCAGAGCTGCCAACTGGGTACATTGGCCAGCGCTTGCAAGCCGATACGACCAGACACCACGCTGATGACCGCGATCACACAGAGAATCACCAACATCATGGCAACCCAAAGCAAAGCACGATTGGCAAAGGCATTGACCGACAAAATTTGATAGCGAACTACCGCATAAACCAACAACAGCAAATAGGTTGGCAGCAAGAGCATGGGGTACGGAAACCAACTAATGCCAAAGGAAGGAAACACAAAACTGGTCGCTAACAACAAGCCCCAAGCGCCAACGCCAAACATCGCCAAAATCGAGCGTTTTTTATTGCCGGAATGACGATACCAGCCAAATAACAACACCCCATGCGCCAAGATACCGACCAATACTGTGTAGGCAAGGTTCCATGCCCCCGCCTCGGTGAAGATGAAAAAGGAACGCGTATCCAAAGTACTGATAGCCTCCCCTGCACCAACCCACCAGCTTTGTAGGACGACGGCAAAACTGGTGAAATAAAACCAAGGCACAAGCCGATATAAACGTTCTAACAGCGGCTCTTTAACAGCCCCCGAGTTCACAAAGCGTATGGCAAAATGCAAAAAGAACGTTGGCATCAGTGGATTAGCCAAAATGATATGAATGCCTATTTGCTTATAGCCTTGGAACAAGACCACATGCCCAAAACACCAAATCGCCATCATAATGGCAAAACCTGCTAGAGCTTGTAGATCACTTTGTTTTCTAGCTCGCCACAACAACCAGACCGCGACCAATACGCCGCAGACACTGGTCACCAACATGGCCGCTTCAAACATCAGGGAAAGTGTCAAAATCGTAAACCTCGTTTACATCTAAAAGTGAGAAAATCGTAAACCTTTTTTACACCTCACGCAAAGCCAGAAATTTTTCCTTTAAAATCAATGGTATAAATTTAACTAATAGTTGGCCTGTCCCTTGCTATAGGTAAGACAACCTTGATTTAAATCAAACTATTTTCAAATGACAGGACAAGCATCATGAATACTGGCTTTTTAATGACCGAAATCATCGCGCTTTTTAGCATTGTAGGCTTAGCCCTATTGCCTCTGGCGTTACAACAAATGCGTGCTCAACGCGTTAAGAACAATTCCTAAGTCCATATTAATTTTTAAACGGGAGTTGCCATGGATCTCGATGTCGCCATTTTATCTCGCATTCAGTTCGCCTTTACGGTGAGCTTTCATATTATTTTTCCCAGTATCACCATTGGTTTGGCGACACTGATCGCCATTTGGGAAGGCATGTGGCTAAAAACACACAATCCTTATTACCTCCAACTGGCCAAATTCTGGATCAAACCTTTTGCCATTACCTTCGGTATGGGGGTGGTGTCTGGCATCGTTTTGTCCTATGAATTTGGCACCAACTTCTCCAAATTCTCGGAGATTACTGGCGCAGTACTTGGGCCGCTGATGGCTTACGAAGTGCTCACCGCTTTCTTCATGGAAGCCGGCTTCCTTGGCGTGATGCTATTTGGTTGGCAGCGCGTTGGTCGCAAGCTGCATTTCTTTTCCACACTCACTGTGATGATAGGTACTTGGATTTCAGCGTTTTGGATCATAGTGGCCAACTCTTGGATGCAAACCCCAGCGGGCTACAAGATCATCGATGGCAAGTTTGAAGTGGAAAGCTGGATGGCCGTCATCTTCAACCCATCCATGCCTTATCGTCTCACTCACATGGTGATGGCGTCATTAATTACGGCAACCTTCGTGGTAGCGGGCATCAGCGCCTATTACTTGCTGAAAAAGAAAAACATTCCTTTTGCCAAAAAAGGCTTATCTATGTGCATGTGGTTTGCTTTGGTGTTAACACCGTTGCAAGCATGGATTGGCGATATGCATGGCTTAAACGTGAGAGAGCATCAGCCCACTAAGTTGGCGGCGATGGAAGGCATTTGGCCTGCCGAAGAGGAAAACGTTCCGCTCTTGCTATTTGCTATGCCTAACATGGAGACCGAATCCAACGATTATCAAGTCGGTATTCCAAACCTAGGCAGCTTGATCCTAACTCACTCTTGGGAAGGCGCGGTACAAGGTTTGAAAGCCGTACCACCAGAAGACAGACCAAACGTGCCGTTAGTATTTTGGTCTTTCCGTGTCATGGTCGGGATTGGTGTCGGCATGATGGGCATTGCTGCGCTAGCCCTCCTATTGCGTCGTAAAGGACGCTTGTATGAGAACAAAGCGTTTCTCTCCTTGGTAACCTTCTTTACACCGATGGGCGTCATTGCGGTACTGGCGGGTTGGTATGTGGTCGAAATCGGTCGCCAACCTTGGATTGTCTATAATCTGGTTAGAACCTCCGAGATCGTGTCGCCACTGCCCGCAGAACGCGTGCTCTTTACCTTGACCATGTTTGTCATCATTTACAGTCTGCTGATTGGTGTTTATCTGTACTTCATGCGTAAGTTGATTAAAAAAGGGCCTCCGTCTATGGAAGCGCTAGAACAGCAACTTATTGGTATGAAAGCACCGGGTTACGCCTTAGCTTGGGTGAAATCTCTGACAACTCAAGAGCAGAATGGACAAACACACAATAACCCGACAATCAAACAAGGAGATAAATGATGGATTTGGCTTTTTTCTACTTCCTTGTATTGGGCTTTGCCATCTTTATGTATGTGTTGCTCGATGGCTTCGACCTAGGGATTGGCATTCTCTACCCTTGGTTTGACCAAGACGGCGAGCGTGATCATCTAATGCGTTCTATCTCACACGTTTGGGATGGCAACGAAACTTGGTTGGTGTTTGGGGGCGTGGTGTTATTTGCCGCGTTTCCTGCGGCTTATGCTGGCATTACGTCAACCTTTTATTTGCCTATCATGCTAATGCTGTTTGCTTTGATCTTTCGCGGGGTGGCGTTTGAATATCGGTTTAAATCCGATACCTCTCGCCCCTATTGGGATTTTGCCTTTAGTGCGGGTTCTGCCATTGCGGCGTTTTGCCAAGGCATGTTGCTAGGCTCAATCGTGCAAGGTGTGCCAGCTGGGGTAGACAGTTTGTCTAGCTTGCATTGGTTAACACCCTTTTCCATCTTGACTGGTTTTGCCGTTATGGCGGGTTATGCGCTGTTGGCCGCTTGTTATCTGTTTATGAAGAGCCGTGGTCGCATTCAAGAACATGCCGCAAAACTCGGCAAACAGCTCTTGTTGATCACGATTTTGGCCATGGTGATCGTCAGTGTGTGGACAGTAGCAAGCCAAGTTGAAATTCGTCAGCGTTGGTTTTCGGGATTCAATTTCTTGTGGTTATCGCCCTTGCCTATCATCACCTTGGTGGTTGCACTGTTGGCTTGGAAAGATCTAAACAGTCACGCGAATGGCACAGTGCACCATGAAGGCCGACCATTTTGGTATGCCGCCACCTTGTTTTTATTAGGCTTCGCGGGTCTTGTGGTGGGTTTATTCCCATATCTAATACCAAGACAGTTAACCTTTATGGAAGCCGCCTCGCCAGACAGCAGCTTGCTCTTCTTGCTTCCGGGCGTATGTATTTTCGTTCCATTAATTTGCACCTACACGTTATGGGGCTACCGTGTTTTTGCTGGCAAGGTGGAAGATTATCAGGAGGGCTACTAATGACTCTAAAAAGTCTGAAGGCCAAAGCCGCCAAGCTCAAATCGTGGCAATGGTTTTTACTTTTATACGGTGCGGGGTTTATCGCCGTACTCACTACCTCATACGGCATTAAACTCCTGATGACAGGGCTGCCTTAGCAGGACGACCTTAAAGGAGCACCATAAAAAAAAGCGCATACTTCAAAATATGCGCTTTTTTATGCCGTTTATTTTGCTTTCCTAGCGACTAACTAAGATTCCGCTTTAAGTGTTGTATTGGATTTTGTTTGAATACTGGCTTTAAACAACAAGCCAGCAAGCAGAACAATACCGATTACTCGAGCCCCCATAACAGCAATAGAGGTATCTGTTGCCGCTGCAGGCCATGCAATAAGTACAGCAGCAACAACATATAACAAACGCGTTACCCAAGATAAGTTCTCACGTAACCAGCCAGAAAAACCGATACTCATGGAAGTCGTTGCCAAGGTTGCAAACACAATCGCGGCCATTACGCTCTCCGTTGTTCCGATCAATAAAACCCCAGGCATGGTGACAAACAAGAACGGCACTAAGAGTTTTACAAAACCCAAACGCATAGACTCAACCGCCGTTTCATTTGGTTCCGCCCCGGAAATAGTCGAAGCCGCATAAGCAGCCAATGCGACAGGTGGCGTAATCGCCGACACCAAACCAAAGTAGAAAATAAACATATGCGCTGACAAGGTTTCCATACCTAATTGCGTCATTGCAGGCGCGACCAATACTGCGAGTAATAAATACGCCGCCGATGTTGGTAATCCCATTCCTAAGACGAAGGATGCCAATGCAGTGAGCAACAAGACGGCCCACAAATTGCCATCGCCCAGTTCAATGATCAAACCAGACAACATTAAGCCCATGCCGGTAAGGTTCAATATCCCAATAATCACACCAGCAGCAGCAACGGCGGCAACAATAGGTAAAGTTGAGGACAAAGTCTCTTTACAAGCAGAGATGATATCTAACGGATTGATACGAGTGGCTTTTTTCCACGGACAAACCAGCAACCCAGCAAGAATTCCCATAACCGCAGCTTGGGTTGGCGACTTGCCTGAGATCATCAAGCCAATCAACACCACCAAGGGAAGCAAAAGATAACTCTTCGTTCTCAGGGTGTTAATCAAAAGTTGCAATCCTGCTTCGGTGTCTCTTGCTAAGTTAAGACGTCCTGCTTCTAGTCGAACAGAAATCATCAAAGCCAAAATATACAAGAGTGCGGGAACTAAGGCGGCTAATGCCACTTCGGCATAAGGAATTCCAATCATTTCCGCCATCAAGAAAGCCGCTGCGCCCATCACTGGCGGCATAATTTGTCCAGCCGAAGATGCCGCGGCTTCAATCGCACCAGCTAATTTGGCGCTGTAACCGACACGTTTCATCAGTGGAATAGTAAAAGTACCAGTGGTCACTACGTTTGCCACAGCACTGCCATTAAGGGAGCCTAGCAATGCACTCGATAAAGCCGCAGACAAACCTGGACCACCTTGCACTCGTCCAGTCAAACCACGAGCCAAATCGACAAATACTTCCCCCGTACCAATCTTAGTTAAGATGGCACCGAATAAGCCAAAGAGGAAAATATACTCAACGGCGACCCCCATTGGCACACCATAAACCCCTTCTGTCGATAACATCAAAGTAGAGGTTAATCGGCTAATGTCATAGCCGCCGTGACCGTATTTACCCGGTATTAGATAGCCAAAGTAGGCATAGAGAAAAGCGAGCGTCATTAGAGCAATTAATGCCCAACCTACGGCGATACGCACAAAGACAAATACCACCATAATTAAAGCAATAAAGATCCATCTATCTTGCTCTACTGACATAGCGCCACGCATGACAATATCAATGTAGTAATGCCACAAGTAAGGCCCCGGAATTAACGCCAGCAGCGCGAATAGATAAAACACCCCACGCCCGACGAGACTTTTGTACCTCAGTGCATAGAACAACATGGCCGCTGCCGCAACTAAAGAGAAAAACGACGACCTCAATAGTAATGCGGTGATGCCGCCATAATAAGCTCCGTAAAGTACAAGACCGGCGATTCCAGCGGCGATCACACTAAACAATAAAGAGACTGCTAGACGTTCCTTGCTACCAGCGAATTTTGATTCAAGGAGCAAGCTTTGAAAGCCATTGCTGGAACCTGAGTTCAACATGATGACGCTCCTATTTACCGCTTACTTCGTCATAGTATTTTTTCGCACCTGGGTGCAAAGCAATAGGAGTACGCTGCGCTGTTTTTAACGTAATTGCTTTCGCTTGAGGGTGAATCTGACCAAGCTCATCTAGATGAGAAAAAATTGTTTTAGTGATGTTATAAATTTTGCTCTGATCTTCTTTACCACTGGTAAACAAAATCGCCGGATCATTAATCATCACAACTTGTTTTGTTTGATCAGGATACGTTCCTGCAGGTAAAGAGTATGCTTGGTAGAAAGGGTATTTTTGGATCAAGGTATCCAGCTTAGCCACATCCGCTGACAATAACTTCATGTCGGTCTGTGAATCTAGATCAATCAAAGAGGAAGTCGGAGCACCAGCCAAAACCACCGTAGCGTCAACTTGGCCGTTAACCAGTGCTTTTACCCCTTCATTATAAGAAAGAAAACGTGGTGTTATATCGTCAAAAACGCCATATTCTTGCAACAAGCGCGTAGCTAATACAGCCGCATTACTGCCTGGAGGCCCCATGCTGACACGTTTGCCTTTTAACTGTTCAAAAGAGTCGACACCATTTCCGGAAATCGTTGCTACCTGCAATACGGCTGGATACAAGTAGGCAATACCAGCAACATCTAATGGCCCACTCACTTTAAATGGACCTTTGCCATTTTTTGCTTCAAACAGTGTCGAAGAAGAGGAAAGCCCCAGTGTCATTTGTCCTGCAGCAACACGATGGTTATTCTCCACTGACGCACCTGTCACTTCAGCTCGTGCCGTCGTATTTTCCATATACTTATTAAGTGTTTCAGAAATACCTGCGCCAATTACATAAAACAAACCACCGGTTCCACCTGTACCAATGGATACACGTTCTGCAGCTTGTACAGGACTATTAACTAAAGTCGCACACAGAGCACTCGCTATAAGCAGTTTTTTAAACATAGTATTCTCCAAATTATTTTTGTTTTGTTATTGCCTAAAACACTCTAGCGAGGAAACCTTTCATGAACCTTTCATGGCCATTTTATATAAAATAAAAAGCTATGGTGTGGAATCATTAGGGGCATACAACATGGCACTGTCCCACTCATGATAAATAAGCCGTTTTTTTGCATCGTCTGTTTGGAGAAGTAACTCTAGCCCAAGAGGAATTGGACGAAAAATCCCATGCGGTAACTTACTCAACTCATCACGACTATATGGACCTTTCACCTTGGTACTAATTGGCGTAACACCAGATTGATTAGCAAGTATATGCTGCCCTTCTGGAGACAATAAAAGATCAATAAAACGCTTCGCTAACGTTGCTTGCTTAGCATCGCGAGGGATAAATGCGGTACGCATAATAATGGTCGTATAATCCGTCGGCATGATGGTCTTAATCCACGAGTATGCTTGGGACCATTGATAAGAATAAGCACCTACCAGGTTATAAGCGACAAATATTTGCCCCTTTAGCAGCGCATTCAGCATTAATGAAGTCTCGGTATAAAGCCGAGCTTGATGTGTACCAAACGCTTCTAATAACCTTCCATAACTGCGAGATTGTTGTCCATCATAAGCCCACGCCAAATAACCAAAACCTGACTGCTGAATATCAAACAACCCTATTTTATCGTCTAAAAGGTGGTTCTTACTGCGGATCAAATTCAACAACTGTTCGCGACTTTGAGGCAAAGCGGCTCCAGCCAAAATATCAGCGTTGATCGCTGTCACTATTGGCTCGTAAGTAAAACCAAACAGCTCATTTCGCCAATGAGAATCCTTGGGGACATTAACAAGCTCTGGCGAATCATAAGCCAATGCATAACCATCGTTTGCCAATTTAAACTGAAGATCCATCGCAGGGCTAAGCATCACATCAGGTCGAGTATTTGGTTGTGATATAAATTGCTCATAAAGGTGTCGAGTATTCGATTCAGTGTAATGAATAGCGATATTCGGATACCTTTCTTGATATGCCCTAAACAAAGGTGAAATTGCCTGATGATTTATAGCGCCATGGACAATAAGAACCGCTTCTTGTTGGTTCAGTTTTTTATCCAAGCTTGGAAAAGCAACATAGCTGCTTTGTTGCCCTGAATCAGCAAAGACCATCTGACTAAGCAAAATGAAACAAAGTCCCAGCAAGCAACTAACTTTCATAAGAAAGCCCTTTTTGTTGGGAAAAAATAACTTCCACAATCAGCCCGGTTGGTTGATTGTCTTTTAAATGAAATCGAGCGTCATGGTGCTCTGCGACTTCTTTTGCTATCGATAGACCAATTCCAGAACCCGACGCAAAGTTATCCGGACTACGATAAAAATACTCAAAAATATGTTCCTTATCCTGATCTGGAACCCCCACTCCTTGGTCTCGAATTTGTAACACGATCGACGTCTGAGATAGCTCATCCATCATCATTAATTCAACTTCAACGACACCGCCTTTTGGGCTGTATTTGATCGCATTTTCAATGATGTTTTGTAGCATTTGTTTAAGCGCGAATTCATCTCCTTTAATAGTAACTTGGATGTCTCCTATATATTCAATTTCAACCTGTCGCTCTAATGCCCAAACCACTAACTCGCGACAAGTCTCTTTGATCACATGATCCAAAGCGACAGGACTAAAAGGGTGACTCTGATAACGATGCGTCAATGTAGCGCGGCTAAGCAGCTGATTAACCGTATTAGTCAATACATTGCTGCTCTCTAAAATATGTTGCAGTTGCTTTTGACGTAGCTCTTCATCGGTTTCATCTAGGGCATTTTGGGCCTGTGAGTTTAGACCTGCCAAGGGAGTACGTATTTGATGGGCCGCTTCCGCGGTGAAGCGCTTTAAACGAATTAACGTATTATCCAGTTGAGCCATAAAGTAATTAATGCTCTTTAACAAAGGCGCTATCTCACTGGGTACCTTGGCTTCCAGTGGCGATAGTTCTTGGGGAGAACGTTCTGTAATGGCTTGTTTGATTGCTTGCAATGGCTGTAATACTCGCCAAATAACAAAAAGCAATAAAAGCAAAGTGATAAAGAAGAACAAGGTAACAAACTGCAGAGCCATATGACTAATTTCGGTCGCGGCAGCACGTCGTGCGTCTAGTGTTTGCCCAACAATAATAAAGACATCGTTCACGCTATCCGCCTCTAATAAGCGCTTTCCCAACGCCACAAACCGCACCGTCTCACCGTGATACATGGCTTCATAATAAATAGGAACAAATTTCTCTTTTTCGATGGATTGCTGAAGCAACTGGGTGAACGGAATACTGGGAAGATCTTTATACCCTGTCAGCACCTGATACTGTCCATTCATAATGGAATAAAACGCGCGATCTGAGGTAGATAACGCCAAGGTTTCAAAAGCAGAAACAGGTAAATCGATAAAAAACTGCGAATCCAAGAGGTTAATATTCTCGGCCATCTGCAAAGCGGAACCATATAAAAGCCGATCATAAGACTCTTTTGCCGCCCTATTCGCATAAATATGCGCACTCCAAAGAGCAATCACATTAATCACGATCAATACCGTCGCAACCATTAAAATCAATTGCCGACGAATCGACGTAGTCGCCTTAGCCACGATGTTTTTCCAGCAAATAACCCAAGCCACGAATGGTTCTAATATTGATATCACTGCCTTGCAAGGATTTGCGCAAGCGCGCTACGTAGATTTCAATCACACTTGGATTTGGGTTTTCATTAAAGTTATAAATATGCTCGATTAAGGCTTCTTTACTTAAAACTCGACCCGTGTGACTAATAAAGACTTCTAATAAACGAAATTCTCGTTGTTTCAGGTCGATAAGATGACCGTCTACCGTCACTGAGCATGCCTGAAGATCTAAACTAACATTGCCATACTCTATGGTATTTTGTGCTTGCCCTTGACTACGTCGAAGCAAGGCACGACAGCGAGCTTCCAGCTCGCCAAAATCCACTGGCTTCGTCATATAGTCATCTGCGCCTAAATCTAATAACTCAATACGATCTTTAATACCATCACGCGCAGTCAGCACAATAACCGGCGTATTAGAATGTTTTTTCCGAAGCGTCTGTAAAATTTGATTGCCTGTCATATCTGGCAGGTTTAGGTCTAAAAGCATGAGATCATACTCTTGCAAAGCCAACATTTGATTCGCTTGTAAACCCGTCTGGGCAAGATCAAGACCATGCCCCATTCGACTGATTCTTTGACTGATGGCCTCACCTAAAATCCGGTCATCTTCCACTACTAAAATACGCATGATACTAATTGCTCTTGTGACGTCTTTATTGTTATAAGGCAGATTGAATATAGGCGATCTTCCAATCTTTCTTACAACCTTGTCAATTTAACCTATATTTTGACCTGAAAGAATGGACTATCTCTCCTATCAATACATCAAAGAAAAAATGAATACTGGGCTTTTTTAATTACAGGTACGATTGCCGGTCTGTATCCTTCGTTCTTTCTTTATCTGTCCATGTGCAAGACCACCGAAAACACGTAAGGTGGTTAGTTTACTTTTCACCTCAGCATTCTTAAGTTAAGGACTCAACATGATTCGCAAAGATATGTTTTTGGCACTGCTCATTATTTTTGCGTGGGGCTTTAACTTTATCGTTATGCGTTGGGGACTGGATGAGTTAACTCCCATGATGCTTGGCGGATTACGTTTTCTCGTTATTGGTATGATTGGCTGTTTCTTTTTCTCTCGACCTAAGACGCCGCTGCTTTGGTGTATAGGTTATGCTCTGTCGTTAAACTTCGGGCAATTTGCGTTTTTATTCAGTGCTATGTCCTTTGGTATGCCGGCTGGATTGGCTTCTTTGGTGCTGCAATCTCAGGCCATTTTCACCTTACTATTCGCCATCTTGTTATTAAAAGAAACCATTCGGCCCTATCAGGTATTGGCCATAGGTATTGCTATTGGAGGCTTAGCGGTCATAGGTTTTGACAATGAAGACACCACCATGTCGGCACTGGGTTTTGGATTAACGCTTGCGGCGGGCTCAAGCTGGGCATTGGGTAATATTTTCACCAAGATCATCAGCCGAAAAGGTTATGACACTAACTTAAACATGATTGTATGGTCGAGTTGGATTCCACCGATTCCTTTCTTTATTTGCGCTTACCTCATAGATGGTCCAGACGTAATGTGGAACAACCTCACTGGACTAAACTTCAAATCGATTTCATCGCTGGCCTATTTATCCATCTTTGCGACATTGGCGGGGTATGGTTTGTGGAGTCATCTATTGTCTCGCTACCCTGCAGCAACTGTCGCACCTCTTACCTTGGGCGTTCCCGTGGTTGGCTTAACATCAGCCGAGATCTTTCTGTCAGAAACGGTGAGTTCTATGCAATGGATAGGAATTTTAATCGTTTTGCTGGGGTTAATGTTGAACACATTCGGTGGCCGCTGGCTAAAGAAAATTAGCCAGCGCACCGCTTAAATGACTAGAACCTAATCTTTTTTGTCTTGCTGCGCGTCGATTTTATCCGCAAGACGCGCCACTTGAGCTTGCAATTCAGAGATTTGAGAAACCAAGGCTTGATGATGATTCTCTTGGTTTTCGTGCTCTTCTTGCGCGGTTTCACGCGTCATCACATCCAACACCACACCAACCATCATGTTTAAAAAAACAAACGCGGTGAGAAAGATAAAGATGATGTAGAAAATCCAGCTGAATGGATAAACGTCCATCGTCTCGTACATCACATCCGTCCAATCTTCGAACGTGGCAACGCGGAACAGCGTCAGCATTGAGATAGCAATATCCCCCCAAAGGGTCTCATTCACTTGATGGAAAAAGATAGAGCCAACCGCCGCGAAGATGTAAAAAATGATAAACATCAACAAGGCGATGTAGCCCATTTTCGGAATGGCTTTCAGCAAGGCATTAATCAAAAAGCGTAAGTCTGGAATGATCGAGACCAAACGTAAAACGCGGAAAACTCGTAACAGACGAGCCACCAAAATCATTTCTGTATTCGAAATGGGCACCAAGCTACCAATCACAATAACCGTATCGAAAACGTTCCAAGGATCCTTAAAGAAGCGACGTTTATCATCACAAGCGATAAAGCGCAGCGACAGCTCTACCAAAAAGAAGACAGTAATAAAATTGTCTAAATAGTTAATGGCCGTATCAATGCCATAGGGTAAAGAATAGGTTTTTGCACCAACGGTTAAGGCAGCAACCACAATGATACTGATGATGAAACCTTGGAACCACA
The DNA here is from genome assembly GCF_018336975.1 of Marinomonas sp. CT5. Lineage (NCBI taxonomy): Bacteria > Pseudomonadati > Pseudomonadota > Gammaproteobacteria > Oceanospirillales > Oceanospirillaceae > Marinomonas > Marinomonas sp. CT5. The sequence continues at coordinate 4,331,221 of NZ_CP025572.1, forward strand.
CACTGCGCTCAATACGCTTTATCGTAGCAAACCAATTTCCAGAACGACTCACTTCCATTATTTTTCTACACCTAATATGCAATCTTGAAAACCTGCATTAAAGACAGGTAGCGCCATATTAAGTTCATATCATGAAGAAGAAAAGAATCGGTAGATAAAATGCCCACTTTATAGGTGGGCAAACCCGCTGGGAGTAAACGCAGCTAGAGTGGAGTCATATCAAACACTGTAGAGCTTAGGACCAACCTGCGGTGGACTTTATTTCAAGATAGTCATGCAGCCCCCATTTACCGTGCTCACGACCATTGCCTGATTGTTTGTAGCCGCCAAACGGGGCTCTGGCATCCCAAGCAGCATTGTTAATCCAGATCGACCCAACACGCAGGCGCCGCGCAATATAGCGTGCCTTATCTAAATCTGGGCACTGCACATAACCAGACAGACCGTACACAGTATCGTTGGCAATTCGTATCGCCTCATCGATATCTTGATATGGGATAAGCGTAATGACTGGCCCGAAGATTTCTTCACGTTCAATCGTCATACCTGGTGTTACATCAGCAAACACGGTGGGCTTAATGTAGAACCCTGACTCCAACCCTTCAGGGCGACCAAGCCCGCCGCTCACTAAGGTTGCACCTTCTTCAATACCAGACTGAATCAGAGACTGGATACGCGTAAATTGCAGTTGATTCACCACAGGACCAAGACTCACCGCTTGTTCAGGGTGACCCACGGTATGTGCTTCTGCGGCTTCTTTGGCGTATAGCTTCGCTTGTTCCATTTTGTCGGCTGGGACCAGTAAACGTCCGGGTGAACGACACGCCTGACCACAGTTTACAAAACACGCTCCGACCCCTTCAAAAATCGCAGTTTTTAGATCGGCTTCAGGCGTTACGATATTGGCAGATTTGCCTCCTAACTCTTGAGCAACACGTTTGACCGTTTCCGCTGCCGTTTTGGCCACCGCAATCCCCGCGCGAGTCGATCCCGTAATCGAAATCATGTCCACGTCAGGGTGGGCAGAAAGCGCTTCCCCAGCTACCTCACCATAGCCCGTAACATGGTTATAAACGCCTGCCGGAAAGCCTGCCTGTTCGATCAACTCGGCAAACAGCAGTGAAGAGAGCGGAGAGTACTCAGATGGCTTTGCCACCACGGTGCAGCCCGCGGCCAAAGCTGGAGCGACTTTCACCACGAGTTGGTTCATGGGCCAATTCCAAGGTGTAATCAAACCGCACACACCAACAGCCTCGTAGGATATCTGCGTGTTGCCCTGCATGGTGTCCATTTCAAGCTCATCCAGTGCGTCAATCGCCGCTTCTAGGTGAGCCCGCCCTACCCACGCCTGAGCGTCTTTTGAAAACGACAAAACGGTTCCCATTTCTTTCGTCATCAGTTGAGCAATCTCGTCGTAACGCTCGTTATAAAGCTCTAGTAGCCGACGCAACAGCGTCAGCCGCTCTGCTTTACTGGTCAATTGCCACGCGTCAAACGCTTGGCGGGCAGCTTGAACGGCATCGTTCACATCTTGCTCATTGCCCATCGGGATATCATAAAGAAAGCTTTCATCTGCGGGGTTAATGAGTGGATGCTTTGCCGTACCGTGGGGCGTCACCCATTGGCCATTGATATAAAATTTATCGATATTGTTCATCGTTGTTTCCTTCTAACGCAAAGACGTGGGTTTCAAGCCGAAACGCATCGACTCTTGCTGTAGTTGCTCATAAGCATCGGGAATTGCATCAGGGCCAACCAATTTGAACGTCAGCGCCGTCACCGGATGATGATGAATCAGTGTCGCAACATCTTCTGGCACTTTCCCTTCTGGGTCTGAACCATTCAATCGCGCAAATTTGATCGTCTGCATATGTTGGTAGAGATCCTTACCTTTCTGGTTCACACTGTCATTGCAGGCGGTTCGGAGTGTGTCTTCATCTAGAGGTATCAAGCCGCTCCAACTGTAAGCGAGATAACGAGCTTGTTGTTCCAGTACAGGCAAGTAAGGGCCGATTTGTCCCCACAATCCCATGAAGGCTAGGTTCGGTACATCTGGGTGAAAGGTATGATTTGCTAAGGTAATGTGTTTGTTGGTTACGTTTAGCTGTTGCCGTAACTCGTCACTCAAAAATGGTAAATTCAAGGTATACCCTGTACCAAAGATAATGCCGTCAAAGTCCGCTTGGCTACCATCGGTAAAGTGGACAACTCGGCCCTCTACTTTTTCGATCCAAGGTTTACAGGTAATTCTATTTTCTGCGATCAGATGCAAAAAATTCTGACTGCCCGTCGTCCCCGCAACAAGCACATCTTCGTCAGGTTCTGGAGCCCCATACCAAGCAGGGTTACCTGAATATTTCAGAATGAATTCTCGTGTCTCCACCGCCCATTCCTCTGGTGTTGCCTGCTCTTGCCAAAGCGCGGCACTCCGAGTGAAGGCATAACATTCTGTTGGCGTACCTGTGATCAATTTAGGCATCACATATCGCTGGCGGCGCATCGTGGTTGTAACACTTTCTGTGCCGAGCATAGCCAAGTCAGACGCGATTTCTAATGATGAGATATTCCCCCCAGCGACGAGCACTTTTTTGCCGCGGTAGCGTTCTGGGTCGTCATAATTAAAGGCATGAATCACACCACAGTCACCTGAGAACTCTGCTAAGCCCTCAATCTTCGGGATGTCAGGCGTGTTGTAAGCGCCTGTTGCAATCACCACTTTATCGAAGGTTTTGTGTTGCACCTCACCATCATGATCAAGCTCAAGATGCCAAACGCCCTCTACCCGTGATAACGATGTGAGACGTGTCTGAGTCTGCAATACACTGTCTAGCTCAAACGCGCTCAAATAGTCTTTTAAGTATTGCTGAATCTCCGTATTTTTCGGGAACAGTGCGATGTCATCTTTATGATCAAGATCAGAAAAGCGCGTCACCATTCTCGCAGTATTCGTACGCATTTGGGGCCACACGCCTGAGTTTGGGTTTTTGCATGCCCATTGCCCTCCGACGTCACTGTGGCTCTCATAAATCACTGGGGCAAAGCCTTGTGACTTCAAATATCGGGCCGCCGCGATCCCACTTGGCCCCCCACCAATAATTGCTACCGATTCCATCATAGCCTCCTTAGTGAAAGTAAATACCACCACATACGTTCAGTGCTTGCCCGGTCACAAATGCGCTTAAATCCGAGGCAAAAAACACCGCAGGCCCAACAATGTCACTCGGCTCACCTAGACGTTTCAGCGCCGCCACCTCTTTCCAATGATTGATGGCTTCTTCAGACCCAAGATTGTTTTTGCCCATTTCCGTTAAAATGATGCCGGGGCAAATGGCATTGACGGTGATGCCATCCATCCCCGTTTCTTGGGCATAGACACGTGTTAAGGTCACCGCCGTTGCTTTGGTTGCCGCATAATGCCCTTGTGTTGGCACACCTTGACGGGCGGCGATCGAGGCGATGTTGATGATGCGCCCATTTTTGCGCTGGCGCATTTGCGGTAGCACCGCATTGGTGACAAACAATAAGCCTTTACCATTCACCGCAAAGTGCGCATCCCAATCACCTTCACTAAGGTCTTCCAGTAATGACGGTTTAAGAATGCCTGCATTATTTACTAATACATCAATATGCCCAGCTTGCTCTGTCGCTTGCGCCACCATGTTTTCGACGGCACTCTTATCGGTAATATCTGCGCCAAACACCCAACATTTGCGACCAAGCTTTTCAATGGCAGACTTTGCTTCGTTTAACCCTTTTTCTTCACGTGGTAAATCACAAATCACCACATCCGCGCCATGCTCAGCCAAGCCTTCTGCAAGCGCTCGACCGATCCCACGGCTAGCACCTGTCACCAAAACAACCTTATTTGTTAAATCAGACATTGCGAACCTCTTATTCTTGTTTTAAATAGTTTGCGAATTTGGCAGACCCAGCCGCGCTAACTCGTTGCCGACATTGCTTTCAAAGGCCAATCGTTCATTGCCGACCATGTATCATCAAACGATGTTAATGTGCCGTCCGATCCAAGCCCCATCGCCACTTTTGCCGCTACCGCACCGGCAAATCGAACGCTTTCTTGTAACGTCCAGCCTTTAACCAGCCCGACAATGACGCCGGCAGAAAAGCTATCGCCACATCCCGTGGTATCGACGACATCAATCTCATGCGCCGCCAATGAGAATGGCTGCCCTTGTTCTGGGTCGACGTATACACCGTCTCCCCCCATAGTCAAGATGACATTTTTGACGCCTTTTTCTTTGAACCAATAAGCCACCTCAACAGGAGACTCCAAACCGGCCATCGCCGATGCTTCCTCGATGGAAGGTATGAAGTAGTCGATATACGGTAGCAGTGGTAACACTAACTCCGTGGTCTCTGGCGTTGCTTGAATCAAGTCAAACGTTGTGATGCGCCCAAGCTCTTTCGCTTTTTGAATAAAACGCAATGTCTTGGCACCGTCGAATGTGCGCAGTAACCCCGTGCCGCCAATATGAATAATGCGAGCATCCAAAGCGGCTTCCATATCTTCATCCGCCACATCAAAGGTCGCGGCCGTTCCCGGTACATGTAAGGCAGGACGCTCGCCATTGGGTCGCACAGGCAAAATGGTTGCAGAGGTTTGAACGCTTCCGTCACGTCTCACTAGCGTCGTATCAAGACCGAAAGCATTCATTTTATTAACTAAAAAGTCGCCCATTTCATCTGTGCCGACGGTGCTTACCATACGCGTATTCAAACCTAGAATGGCGCAGTCCACCGCGGTCGCCGCGGCTGTGCCTGCGACGGTCATCCGTATTTGTTCAATAAAGTCCGCGCGCCCTCCTTCGGGAATACGACTCACGGGATAGCCTAGGACATCCAGCACAGCAAAACCGACAGAACTTACATCAAAACTTGGCATTTTATTCCCCTTATTCCGCACGTTTTCGAAGGCCAAAAGACAAACCTAATACAATAAATACAAGCAGCCCGATCCCAACTTGCTGCCAGAAGAAGTTCAAACCAAGCAGCAGCAACCCATTTCTCAACATTGCCAAGAACAACACACCTAAAATGGTACCGAACACAGAAGGTTTGCGTTCTTTACTAATGGCGGTACCGATAAACGTCGCGCCAATGGCATCCAGCAAAAAGGCGTCTCCCGCAAGCGGTACATAGGAGCGCACTGTTGAAGACAACAACACACCGGAAATGCCACACAAAACCGAGCACGAGACGAACACTAAGGTGAGCTGAAATGGCACTCGAATACCTGAGTATTTGGCCACACCAGGCTGCGCGCCTAGAGCACTCACATAACGACCAAATTTACCGCGATGCAACGCAAGGTAAACGGCTATGACGCAAGCCACTAATACGAGAAACGGTGTTGGAATGCCAAACAAAGACGTACGAGTGATCGCTTCAAACGGTGCCGCGAACTCACTTTTTGTCAGATAAATCGGTACACCACCAGACGTCGCCAGTTGCTGTACCGACTTACCAATAAACAGCACCCCGAGTGTCGCTAAGAACGGATCGATCTTGAGCTTATTGATCAACAGAGAATTGGTTAGCCCGACACAAGCCGCGACTAAAATAGCGACGATGACAGCAAACACACCATGATGTCCCGCGCCAATCATCATAATAAACGCCATAGAAGCGAGGTCGATCGACACGCCAACAGACAAATCAATCCCACCTGCTGCGATAACGATGGTCATTCCCAAGGCGACAATCGCCAGCAGGACCACTTTGTTCGCAATCAAATTGGAAAAGTTATCGAAGTTCAAAAAGCCTTCGGCCGTCATCGAAAACAGAATAAATACACCGATAAAGGCAACGTAAACCGCTTTGTGCGACATCGACTCGAGGGACATTTTTGGGGTAAGCGTTTTATTATTAACAGTCATATCCTTCCCCTATGATTTTTTTGCAAATGAAGTAACGGCCACGACCACTAGAATCAGAGCGCCTTGTACGCCGCTTACCCAGTAAGAAGAGATACCTAGTAGCTGAAAGCCATTCGACAATGCGCCGATAAACAATACCGCCAATAACGTACCGCCAATGGTCGGCACAAAGCGCCGTGAAAAGACCGCACCAAGCAGCGCTGCCGCCAAGACAGGCAACAACAACAGTCCAGTGCCAGGCGTAGATGCGCTTAACCGCGCAACGATTAATATCGAAGCTGCGCTCGCAGCAAAGCCTGAAAAGAGATAACTGCCATACACATATCGCCCCGCATAGATGCCCACGGATTTAGCGGCTTCGACGTTGCCACCAACCGAATAAAGCCGTAACCCCACTGGGCTATAATGCACAATAGCAACCATCAGGGCGGCACCAATGATGAGACACCAAGCCAGCGCGCTGATACCAAGGAATTTACCAAACGCAAGGGTGTCAAGAAGAGGTGACGCGGCACCTATCACGGTGTTTTGCGTCACCGCCAGCTCTAACCCCGCTGCGATATTCATGACAGCGAGCGTACTCAATAACGGCATAATGCGCAGTGTCACCACGGCAAAGCCATTGAGAAAGCCGACACACAAACCGGTAGCAATGGCCGCTGGAATCGCCAAACTATCGCCATAACCGCGCTCTAACAATACCGCATACACCGCCGCACAGAGACCCGCGTTGGCAGCAATTGAAAGATCGATACCGCCTTTTTGCACATCGGTCCCAGTGCCGATAAACACCACCGTAATACCGAACGCTAAAAAACCTAAAATCGTCGATTGCTCAATGATATTGAGTATGTTGTAACTTGTGGTAAAGCCCCTCGCTGTCACAGCAAAGAACACCATAATCCCTAAAAACGCCGCGAATGCACCGAGCCGTATCGCCATTTTTTGTAGGGTATAACCATTTGAATTCATGTCGGACTTGAACAGTTGGAGCTTCATACTGCACTCCTATTTATCGTTATTTTTTTACCCGAAGCGGCTGCGAGCAGTTGCTCAGAATTAATGCTACTGCCTTCGTACTCACCGATAATTTCGCCCTTATAGATCACCAGCACTCGATCACACATCTCTGCTAACTCTTCAAAATCAGAGGAGACAAACACAATCCCTTTACCTTCCGCCGCCAATCGGTTAATCAGCCCATAGATTTCGATCTTAGAGCCTACATCAACGGCTACAGTCGGCTCATCCAATAAGTACACTCGGCTATCACATGACAACCATTTGGCAACGACCACTTTCTGTTGATTACCACCTGATAGGTTTCGCACCAGCATGTCGCCACTTGGTGTTTTAACCCCAAGCTCTTCGATCAATGCGTCGACTGATTCGATTTCTTCTTGGCGATTCACAAACCCTCTCTTGGAGATTTTGTCGACCGAGGCTAAGGTGATGTTTTCAGCGATAGAGAGATTGACGGCAACACCGTGCGCACGGCGATCTTCCGGTATCATGGCAATACCATTTTCTACAGCGTTAACAGGGCTTCGGAATTTATGAGGTGTGCCATCGATAGAAACCGTACCGCTGTCAGGTGGTAACAGACCAAACAAGCTTTGCAGTACTTCCTTATCACCCGATCCAAGCAAACCAGCCAGACCGACCACTTCACCCGCGCCAACTTGAAACGACACGCTGTCGAAATGGCTGGCTAGGCTGAGATTGTCCACTTCCAAAACGGGCGCACCGACGTCGACATTACGTCTTGGGTACATCTCGGAAGTGTCTCGATTGGTCATCATGGTGACGATCTTTTCGATGCCGACTTCTTTTGGTGACACTTGGCCGACATTTTCACCGTTACGCAATACCGTCACCGTGTCACAAATACTCTCAATTTCTGACATGTAATGAGAAATGAATACAATGGCGATGCCTTCCTCTTTTAGGCGACGTAACACTGTAAATAGGCTTTCCACTTCTTTCGTAACCAACGCTGCGGTCGGCTCGTCTAGCACGAGGACTTTTGCGTTCTGGCTGAGAGATCGCGTAATCTGCACGATTTTCTGCTGTGCCGTAGATAAGTCGGTTATCAGCGTTGTTGGATCCAGCTCCAAATCAAAGTATCGCTGCAACAGCTCTGTTGCTTGCGCATTCATCTTTCGGTGATTAATAAATGGTCCAAAGGTTGGCTCATTACGCAAAAAAATAGCTTCGGCTACCGTTGCGGTGCTAACCAGTAAACGATCTTGGTGAATGAAATGAATGCCGCACTTCTCGATGATCTTCGGGGTAATACTTTTTAGCTCTTTGCCCTCGACAAAGATAGAACCCTCATCGTGACGATAAATCCCCGCCAAGACTTTAATAATAGTGGATTTACCCGCACCATTTTGACCAACAACCCCATGAATCGTCCCGTACTCAATAGTCAACGATGCTTGATTGAGTGCTTTGACAGGTCCAAATACCTTGGATACGTCTCGCATTTCTACTGCGACTGAATTCATGATTCCCCCTAAGAAAATAGGCGGTTAATCATACCTCTACTGAATGCAGGCACGATTAACCGAACAATGATTCTGCTTCGAATTTATTCGAATCAGTTTTTACCGCTTTTATTAATCAACACAGCTGGCACCATAGTAAATGAAGGAACTTTTCCACCATTCAAATAGGTCGCAACGTTTTGGGCGGCTTGTTTACCAATTTCATAGGCTTGTTGAGCAACGACAGCACCTGCTTGTGAATTTGGGTCTAGGACCATTTCCACATATTCAGGACTGCCATCTACCCCATAGGTTTTCACATCTGTACGACCCGACGCTTCAATGGCTTGAGTCGCACCAATCATTGGCACATCCCAGCAGGCAACGACGGACTTCAAACCAGAATCTGGTCCATATTTCGTGAGCATATCTGTCATATCAGAATACGCTTGCTGAACTGTGTTAGGGATCACATCACGTAATTCGGGGTCAATGATTTCAATATCTGGGTACGACTCAAATACATAACGGACTTGATCGAGACGAATTTTACAAACAGGCACCGATGCAAACCCATTAAACATTACAACTTTGCCCTTGCCATCCATATCCTGCACCATTTGTAGAGCCAATTCAGCACCGATATTGTAGTTATTAGAGGTCGTATTATTGATCGCATAAGGGGTTGCCGTATCAACGGTAAATAAAGGAATGCCGGCTTTATTAATTCGTTTCAACCATGGGTTAAGAACTTTCAGATTACCTAATTGCTCAATAATGGCATCAGGCCGTTGTGCAATTAGCGTTTGAATTTGACTAATTTGAGTCTGATCATTACGACCAGCATCAAGAGCAATCACTTCTGCTCCTAATGCCTTTAACTCATCAACTTGCCCTTGATAGGCTTTTAGATCCCAATCATGGTCTGTGCCGATAACGGTTACGCCGACTGTCTTACCGGATAAAGGAAGTTTCTCAGCTGCAACACTGTAGGAACTTACTGCTACAGCCATGGTTAAAATTGAAGTCGTGATCATTGTGCGATTTTTGTTTTTATTTGATTGCATTTTGATATTCCTATGTTGTGAGTGAATGCTGATTCAGTACAAAAACTGACTCAGCCAATTTCATCATTTTCAATCAGCATGTCCGTAACCAGACATCCTATTGATAACATTCTGAATCTCTTCTTCTGATAACAAAGGGGGTTCGCCCATTGGCAAACAACCTAAATATTGTTTCGCAAGAGTTTCTACTTCTACAGCTAGCCACAGAGCTTTATCCAGTGACGCCGCCGTAGCAATCATTCCATGATGTGCAAGCAAGCAAGCAGAACGTCCTTCTAGCGCTTGCAATGCATTTTCCGATAATTGGCTGACCCCAAACGTTGCATAAGGTGCACAACGAATATTGTGACCACCACAAACAGCTACCATGTAATGGATAGGCGGTATTTCCTTTTCCATAATAGATAGAGTTGTACAAGCCGTAGGGTGTGCATGCACCACGGCATTGACTTCAGGCTTACGTCGCATAATTTCCATATGAAAATTCCACTCAGACGAAGGCGCTCTGTTGCCCACAATCTGCCCATCAAACCCCATCCAAACAATGTCTGCAGGAGTCATAGTCTTGTAGGGCATGGATGTCGGTGTAATAAGAATCCCCTCTCCGAAGCGCACAGAAATATTGCCCGATGTGCCTTGGTTAATGTGCAACGCATTCATTGAAATACAGGCATCAATGATGCTTTGGCGAATATCAATTTCCATTAATTCTGTTGAGTTGTTCATTGTGTCCCTCACGTCTAAAGACAGGTGTAACCACCGTCGATGGCAACGACGGAGCCTGTTAAATAAGTAGATGCATCAGATCCAAGAAATAGAATCATCGCAGCGATTTCTGAAGGCGAACCTAGTCGACCTAACGGCGTCATTTCTAGCCATTTGTTGAATAACTCCGGCTGTGCGCGCATCTCTAATGTCATATCTGTTGCAACATACCCCGGCGCCAGAGCATTTACTCTTACGCCTTGTTGTGCCCACTCAACCGCCAAAGCTTTGGTTAGCTGGTGCACGGCCGCTTTGGAAACCATGTAGCTTGAAGCAAACTGAGGTTGATTGATGACGTTGCCCGACATAGATCCTAAGTTGATAATCGATCCACCGCCTTGTTTCATCATCTGCGCGGCAAACGCTCGGCAAGCCCAGAAAGTGCCGTTGATGTTCACATCAAGCACTTTATTCCAGTCTTCAGAAGAAATGTCGGCCGCTGAATGCAACAAAGCGATTCCAGCAGAATTCACTAACACATCAATCTGTCCGAAAGTGCTCATCGCATTCTGAGCACAATCAACGATGGCCGCTTCATTCGTTGCGTCGACGGCATAAGTAGAAATGGTGATGAAGTATTGATTGAGAAGGGTCTCTTTTAGCAATTCCAACGAGGATTGATTGAGATCTATCAGCACCAGATTGGCACCGCAAGCAGCAAATGCCGTGGCAGATTCAAGCCCAATACCACTGGCTGCGCCTGTGATAACGACGACTTTTTTTGATAAATCAAAAATATCGGGATAGTTCATGTCGATCTCTTTTTTTATTTATTGTTATCAACTCGTCAGAACTAAGCGCCTGCTCATCCTGTAGAAATCACTATAGTGCATGAAATTCGACCATGTCAATCTGGTAATTACCAGAAATTGAATTATTTTTGGTCATTACCAGAAAAAAGTGATTTTTGAAGGTGTTTTTTATTTCATCAACGCAAAAAAAACCTTTGTTTTTTGATTAAAAAAACAAAGGTTTACTATGGGGTATAATGTATCAAAGGGCTTTAAAACCCACCTATTTTAATTGCTACCGGAATCTCCATTGCTAGTAGCGACATGAATTCGTGCAACCGCTGAATTATAGTAAGCACGATAAAATTCTAGCGGCATATCATTCGTATCATAGGCAATGGATTCGATTGCGATCACAGGCTGGTCACTGCTTAGGGCAAGTCGTTCACAGACTTCTACCGATGGCATCGCGGCGGTGAACCAACGCTCCGCTCGCTTTGCTACTAAGCCGTAACGGTCTTTTAGGAGCTGGAACATAGATTTATCTTCGATATCCAAGTGTTCAAAGTCTGGAACCTTATAACCTGGTAACGAAATAATGGTATGGGTAATGGGCGCGCCATCGGAGTAATAGATTCGCCCAATTCGGACGACAGTGCCGTCTTTTGAAAGGTTGAACACGCGTATCTCAGCGTCATCCGCTTTCACTCGACTGAACTCAAATGTTTTTGAGGTCACAGTGTAGCCGCGCGCTTCTAAATCAGCGTGCACTGACATGTTGGAGGTCAAGAAATCGGTTTCCATGCGAGGCTGAGCAACGAAGACTCCCGTTCTTGCAACCTTGTAAAGGAGCCCTTCCGTCGCCAGACTACCTAATGCCATACGCACGACCGAGCGAGACACTCCAAAAATTTCGCAGATGGTTTGTTCGGAGGGTAAGCGCATATCAGGCAGTAAAACCTGACAATGAATCTTGTCAGCTAGTGCATTTTTAAATTGCACCCAAAGCGGTGTATGGGACTTGCGGTCAAAAAACGCTTTGTCTTTAGCCATCTGGCGCAACGCTTTTGCTGCAGGGCTATTATTTTCATCATTCTTAGGGCGTCCCCTGCTTCGCTTATCCATTTCCACTGCATCGCCATTCATCGATCTTATGCCCTATAACATGTTGTGTTAAGTAGCATTATGCCTGTTTGTGACGGCCCAGTAAAAATATGCATTCTATTAAGACGTATTACATTTACTTCGCCCCTGCCGCAAGTCGTTCTGCATCAGGCAACCTGCGCAAAAGCGCCATTGCAACACTCCCTATAACAGGCCCCGGAACCAGTATCAAAAAGACCCACTGCCACCCGTCTAGCGCATTTGCCAACAGCGGCAATATTGAAATAGCAATCACGGTTAGAGCAAACCCTATGCCTAATTGTAGCGCCAATGCTGTGCCGACGAAGTCCTTATCCGCTAGCTCTGTCACCGCCGCAGAAAACTGCGCACTGTCGCCGATAATACTCATTCCCCAAATCACGGCCACACTCGCCAACAACCAACCCGGGCCATCAAATACGAACCCCATCAGCAATGCACAGCAGCCCGAAACCGACATCATCCCAATCGTGGTATAGCAGCGACCAAAGCGGTCAGACAGTACTCCACCTAAAATACACCCGACGCTGCCCGATGCCACGACGATAAAACAAAACATGGAGGGTGACCCAAAAGGGAAAGACTCCAAATGCAGCGACGCCGCGTTGGCATAGGCCAACAGCCATGCCCACATAGCATAGAGCTCCCACATGTGGCCAAAATACCCCATATTGACGAGGAACAATGGCTTCGATGTGAAGACCTTCAAACACTGTTTCGGATCAAACAGCGCCTTACCAAATGCATAAGGGCCTTCTTTTACCTTCCATGAAAACAAAACCGCCGCAAACAGTGATGTCGATGACGACACCAGGACCACCCATTGCCATTGAATATTGTCCGTGACGGCACGAAATAAATGAGGCGCAGACGAGCCAATCGTCAGCGCCCCAATCAGAAACCCCAACGCTAAACCTCTTCCCTTGGTAAACCACGTCGCCATCAGTTTCAGTGCGGCAGGGTAGACGCCCGCGAGACACATACCGGTTAGAAAACGCAATAAAATGGCGACTTCTACCGAGGGGGTTAGCAGTAGCAAACTGTTCGATATGGCAGCTAATAAGGCAGACAGCGCCATTAGTCGATTGAGGCGGATAATATCAGGCAGATTCACCAACGACGCAGACAAGGCACCAACGACAAAGCCCAGTTGTACTGCGTTGGTTAACCACGATGCAGCATTGTTAGATAAGTGCCACACCTTAATTAACTCAGGGATGATGGCCGTCGCTGAGAACCAAGTCGCCAATACGCCTACAACACCTAGGCAGATGACCATCAGGGCGGACCATCGGCCTGCGGGTTGGTCTAACATTATTAAAGATCCTTCAGTGGCATGGTATAAGTGGTAGCAGTACCTTCAATACACACGTCTCCGGTACTGTCGATAACCGTGGTCTTGAGTTGGCAAATTGGTTTATCGTCACGCACGCTGACCACTTCTACGCGCCCGGTAATGGTTTCATTAACACCAACGGCTTTTTTGAAATTCCATTGAACACCTAAAAACACAGTACCAGGCCCGGGCACACGTTCTGCAACGACCGCATTTAATATGCCAGAAGAAACTCCTCCTTGGACAATGATTTTGCCAAAAGGCGTCTTTTCCGCTAACGCTTTGTCATAGTGAACGGGATTATGATCCCCTGTCATTTGAGTAAATGCCGTTATATCCTCCGCACAAGTCGTGCGACTGATTTCCGCCACATCTCCCACAGCGGGCTGAGCGTGCATAGTATTCGTCCAAGCGTTATTTTTATTTGTCATGATGATTGTCCTCAGGGATGGTAAAAGCGGGCATTAGTTGTCCGCCGATATTGATGGTTTTAAAGCAAACCGCTCGCCCAACTTCTAGTTGCTCGGGCTCTAACAACAAAAGTGCCAACATACTAGGGCCTTCATCTAACTGAATAATGCCAACGGTATAAGGCGTCACAGCCGACCAACCAGGGTGACCAGGCTTCCATATAGTGGTGTGGGTTTTGATCGTCGCTTGTCCAGACACTTGACGCCACGTCAACTGATCGCTCCAACAAAAGGGGCATATTTCGCGCGGATAAAATACATACGACTGGCAACATTCACAGTATTGCGTATGCAGCTCACCGTTGGCGGCTGCTTGCCAAAACGGCTCTGTAAGCGGGATTTTAGTCGGGCCGGGGACTTTCAGCGGCGCAAAATCAAACGATTTCATTGGCCTTCTCCTAGATTGTCTAGTGCGACCTTTTCACTGGCGAGTACCAAAGCTACTGCTTCAGATAAGGTGGCTCCGTTTCCCGTCACAAGGGCATACTGTGCGGAGCGGATCTGACGGCCATGGGCTGTCTCTCTGAGCTGATGAACGGCCTCAACCACATGCGTCATTCCCCCGGCTAAATCAGGTTGCCCAAAGCCAAGTTGTCCGCCATGCGTATTCATAGGACAGCTACCATCGTAGCCAAAGGTATTGTGACGTAAGAAATCGCCAAATTTTCCGGGTGGACAAATACCACTGTCTTCCAGTGTCAGCGCCACCATAATCGTGTAGCAGTCATACAAAGACAGCAAATCCATATCCGTAACCGATGTATTCGATTGCTTAAACGCCTGCGCCATCGAAGGCTTTAGAGGGCCAGACGTTAGATCAGGCGCTTGAGATAATGCGCGATGTGTCACTTTCTCCCCCGCTCCCATTAAATAAGCGGCGGGTTTATTGAGCGCTTTGGCACGCTCGACAGACGTGACGATGACCGCTTCTGCCCCTGCGACTGGCATGACAATTTCGTACAAATGCAAAGGCTCTGCGATAAGGGGTGATTGCAAAACATCGCTCGCATCACATGGCTTACCGTTGAAAATGGCATGGGGATGATACTGCGCATTATGACGCGCCCATTGCGTAATCAGCGCAAAGTCCTCGTCCTTCGACTGAAAAGCGGTCATATGGGCTTGTTTAAGTTGCGCATACGTTGTGTTGGCGCCCGAGGCACCAAAGGGGACATCAAACTCACGAATCGGATTGCGATTTGGGCTTCGTGGAACCTCAGGATTACGATGATTTCCCAGCACACAGAGCACGGTATGACACATCCCTGCTTCGATAGCGGCGGCGGCACGCCATATCATCCCTGGGCCAGACGCACCGCCTAGATCCACGACATTCGCCATATTTGGTTGTAAGCCGAGGTATTCTGCCACAGTCGCGGGTACGTGCTGGGGAGTCTCGCCTACCTGAGGGCCGACCAGTAAGCCATCGATGTCAGACTTACGGATGCCCGCGTCTTTCAACGCGAGCGCTGATGCTTGGGCCAGCATCCCTAGCGTGCTCGCGCCGTTGGTCACTCGACAAGGTTTGAGTTCTCCTACACCAATAATAGCGGCCTTGGGCTGGCTCATAACGCACGCTCCTGAGCAAGGTTTCGATATTGCTCAAGGCATTGTGGGTTTTGTAACGAAGCCACGTTGTTCACCGGTTTGCCAAGTAATGATGACTGAGCTGCACCTTCAACACGCTTACCATTCAGGGTGTACGGCACATCGTCTACTAAATAGATCGCAGCGGGGACGTGTCGAGGTGAACAGGCCATTCTGATACTTTTACGTATCCGCTGAGCCAATCCATCATGAGCAGTCACGTCTTCTCTTAGCTGAATACACAAGACAATTTCTTCGTCTCCCGCAATCGGGCGACCAAAGACAACACAATCTTCGATCTCTTTGATACCTTCACAGGCATTATAGATATCAGCGGTGCCAATTCGGACCCCGCCGGGATTGAGTGTATTGTCGGAACGGCCGTAGATAACTGCGGTGCCATCACTGTTCATTTGAGCGTGGTCGCCATGCACCCAAATTTCATCCCTGTCTGAGAAATACGTTTTCTTGTACCGTGCGAAGCCATCCTCACCCCAAAACGAAAGAGGCATCGACGGGAAAGGCTCGGTACATACCAGATTGCCTTGTCTCCCCATAACAGGCGCCCCTCGATTATCCAGCACATTGATGGCCATCCCTAGAGCCTTAGCGGTTAAGGTCCCTTTTCGCAATGAGTGCCAAGGCGACCCCAGTAAGAAACAGCCCATCAATTCGGTACCGCCCGAAATAGACGAAAAACCAACCTGCTTTGAAATCGCTGAGTAGATCCAATCATATTGGCTCGGCGCAACTGGGCTGCCGGCCGATAAGAGCCAACGTAATGACGACAAATCATGGTGTTGCTGGGGTTCAAATTCGGCTTCAGCGAGCGTCCCCAGATACTTTGGAGAGATACCTAAATGAGTGAGCTGTTCTTGCTCGACAACTCGCCATAAAGGCGCGCAATCCAATCCGGCTTGTTGCTTTAAAATGGGAGCGCCGTCATATAAAACCAGTACTGCATCACAACCTAGCGCGGCTACAATCCAGTGATACATCATCCAAGCGGTGTTGGTGTACCACAGCACCCGATCTCCCTTACGCACATCATTATGCAGCAAATGCTCTTTTAATTGCTGCAGAAGTACTCCCCCAGTGCGATGAACAATCGCTTTGGGAACGCCCGTTGTACCCGAGGTATATAAGATATAAGCCGGATCATCGAAGCCGACACGCGTAAACTCTAGGTTTGCTTCATCTCCAAAATCAGACCAGTGCGTGACCTTATCTTGGGGTTCTAAACTGTGGGGCCCGACGATGACTAACTGCTCAACACTTTCTATGCGTTGTGCCAATAACAGTGCAGATTGTGAGATGTCATGCTGTTTGCCAGCGTATTGAAAAGTGGGCTCTACGAACAGGAGCTTGGGAGTAACCTGACCAATCCGATCTATAATGGCCTCTACCCCAAAATCTGGAGAGCACGAGGTCCATACGCCGCCGACAGCTAAGGTCGCCAAATGCGTCACCAAACAGGAGAATTTATTGGGCATCACGACCGCAACTCGGTCTCCTGGCTCAATCCCCGCTTGCCTTAAACCTTGAGCCACGCGTGCGACTTCTGCACGCACCTCATCCGCACTATAAACCTGCCGATCGCCAGATTCATTGGTTTCAATCACGCAAGGCGCGCTGCCCGTCTGTTTGAGTAAATTCTCCGCTAGATTTAACCGCGCAGAAGGAAAGAACTGTGATTCCGTCATCCAGTGCTCAGCGTTAGAGACAAATATATCGCTCCCTTTTTCGCCTATCACCCCTGCGAAATCCCACACTTGGGACCAGAAACCGTCTAGGTCGCTGATTGACCATCGATGCAACGCATCATAATCATGATTTGGTAAACCAACCTGATGAGCAAAACGTGTTAAAGCACAATCGTCTTTCATTGATTGCGTCGGTGACCACAATGACTGATTCACATTCCTTACCTCTTAACAGTGTGCCTAATTCGCACAATTTGTTTTTATTTTTGTATTTATCTAAGAATCAAGACTATTCTAAGTATACTCAGAAATCAATATTCTGGTTATACTTAGAATATCAAATCAATAGAACAACAAAAATGCTGAATAGGTTGATGCTATGAACGAGGTCTACATTGTTGCGGGGAAACGGTCGCCAATTGCCAAACTATCAGGAGGGTTAACTGATCTGAACGCCGCGGACATTGGCGCTCAAGTTATCGCTCATATGTTGCAGGAGTTAGACCTAGATCCAACGCACATAGATGAGGTTATTATTGGGCAAGTACTTACTGGCGGTGCGGGGCAGAATCCCGCAAGGCAAGCAGCATTACTCGCAGGGCTTGCGCCTAACGTTAGCGCCTTTACGGTGAACAAGGTCTGTGGGGGTGGGCAAAAATCTATTCACCTAGCGGCTCAAGCAATTAAAGCAGGCGATGCGAACCTGATTATTGCGGGCGGGCAAGACTCTATGAGCAATGCCCCTCAATTGATCATGTCCAATCAGATCGCAGCAAAACAACGCCCTCTCAAAATCCAAGACAGTATGATTATTGATGGCTTATGGGATGCGTTTCATAACCTTCACATGGGTGACACGGTCGAACATCTTATCGCCAGATGGCAAATATCGCGGGAAGAGCAGGATCGCTTCGCGCACCATTCACAGTTAAAAGCCGATGATGCCATACGATCCAATCGCTTTGATGCAGAACTGACCCCCATTAAACTCCCTTCTAAGCAAGGCGATATTTACTTCAGCAAGGATGAGCACCCTTACCTATCTTCATTAGAAAAACTGGCGCGACTTAAGCCGGCTTTTTGCGAAACGGGCACCATCACAGTAGGCAATGCATCCGGTCTAAACGACGGTGCTGCGGCCGTTCTCGTCGCAAGTGAACAGGCTTTATTAACAGCCAACTTGGACCCCGTTGTACGCATTGCTTCCTATGCGTCGTTTGCACTAGAGCCAATGAATATGGGACTTGGCCCAATCGGTGCTACCCAAAAAGCGCTGCATATAGCAGGCTGGGACATAGGTCAAATAGAACTAGCAGAGATCAATGAAGCCTTTGCTGGACAATCTATCATCGTCTTGAGAGAACTTGGCATTGACCCTGAAATCGTCAACGTTAACGGCGGCGCTATCGCCCTCGGTCATCCTTTAGCAGGATCGGGTTGTCGCATTGTTGTCTCACTGCTGCACGAGATGCAGCGCCGATCAGCCAAAAAGGGTGTGGCGACGTTATGCATTGGAGGCGGGATGGGCGTAGCGATCTGCCTAGAACGGTGCTGAAAGCCACATGATTAAACGACCAACTAGGTTCGTTTTACCCTAACAACTTTCATGATTTCAACCGGAATGCCGGCAACCATTTCTTGCGTGGGGTAGTAGGTTAAATTGACACGAGCACCACGTAATGTGCGGTATTTCCCCTGGCGTTTAAAGCGGAAAGGCACGTCGTAGCCTTCAATCATTAGGGTATGAAGAACCCAATCTTCTTGAGGTCGTTGGGCGTGAGATTTGACTTTAAGCGCATCAGAATGGATAAGCTCGTCATTGTTTTTTAATAAAGACTCAGGATCAGATTTCACTGGCAGCTTCTCTTCTTACTGATGAAAGCCTCTTAGTATGACACAAATACCAGCAATCTTAAAAAATTTGGTTATTTTTTGTTCAATTCAAAATAAACAAACTTAATCTGTCACCTTATCTGATGAGGGACTGGAAGGCGTAAATTGACTCATTGCCAGTGCGGCTTCTTTGTTCTCAAAACGCACCACGGCTTTTTGCAAAATCAAACTATTTGGATAAGTCACCACATCACCTGACAAACGATGAATAATCACGTGAAAAGACGATATCTCCATAATTTGCCCTAAAATCTCATCGTCTTTGTCGACAACCTTGACCCAATCACCAACACGATAAGGAAAACCAAAGAAGATAATCAAACTCGCCGTGATGTTACTTAAAATAGACCATTGAGCAAATAGAGCCACACCAACAACAGCAAACACAGAGGAAAAAAAGATCGCCAGCTGTCCGTAACCAACGCCTAACACTAAGCAAACCAGCAAAATAAAAAAAGCGGTCAAGCCAAGGTGAAGCATTTTCGAAACGTAGGTGATGCGCACTTCATTGGCAAGTTTCTTTTTCCCTAACAAAGCGATACTGGACTTTAAAACACGAGAAGCAATGGCGTAAGCAGCCACCAATAAAGCGATTAAAGCAATTTGTAACATCATGCTTGCTCTCCTAGTGTGGATTTATAAAACATAGAACAAAACACAAGGAATAATCCCAACACTCATCAAATTACTGATTAACACAATCGACGCCACTTTGTGAGGTTCCTGTTGATAAAGCTCGGCCACCATATAATTCAATACAGCAGGCGGCAAACAGGCAAAAATCAATAGATAACCGAAACTCTCTACCGACATTCCAACCACATAGTACCAAATAGACGCAATAATCAGACCACTCAATGGACACAGGAAGCCAGCGATGACACCAAGCTTCCACTCACTGAAGTCCACATTCGTCATGCGCACACCAAGCGCAAACAACATCAACGGAATGGCAATTTGTCCCATCATATCTACAGAGACTTTCACCGCGGGCATAACAGTCCAACCTTGCAGACTCCAGATTAGACCAAGAATCGTCGCGATAATCATTGGCATCTTCAGCACATTAAGCAGGTTGGTTTTGGGGTTAAGTAAATACATGCCAACAGTAAAATGCAGCAAGTTCTCGGTTAGGAACAACACCACAGCAATAGGCAAAGCCGGTTCACCAAACGCCAATACAATCAGCGGAATACCCAAGTTACCACTGTTATTGAACATCATGGGAGGAACCAATGTTTTAGGCGATATTTTCAACCACTTACACAGCGGCCAAATGAGTAATCCAGAGCCTAAAACGACAACCGTTGCCGCAACAATCAAATCAACATACTGAGCAATATGAAAATCTTTTGACGACATTACGGAGAAAATCAGCGCAGGACAAAACACACTGATATTAATACGATTCGCGACCGTCATGTCGGTAGGTCGAACTCGTGCATAAAAGAAAGCCACCAGCACTATGCTGGCCAGGGGGAAAACTGTATTAAAAATTTGTAAGAATAACGTCGAAGTGTCCATTAATAACCTCTATCCTGAAGGGCACTAGCTTAACGCCCTTGTATTCAAAGACCAAGATGGAATAGAGATTAGTTTTTCTCAATAAGCGTCGATGGAATCAAAATAAAACGCTGAGCAACGCTTTTACCTTTCAATAAATCCATTCCGATTTCGATGGCTTTTTCCGCCATAGGAATGGGCCGCTGAACAGCAGTAGCAATCCACGGATTATTATTTTGCTTAATGATTTTCGCAGCGAAAGGGGAGCCATCAATAGACGCCATCAAAAACTCACTGCGATTAGCTTGTTGAGCAGCACGCAACGCTCCCAATGCAGTTGGATCATTAATGGTAAACACCGCATCAATGTGATCGTACTCTTCCATCAAATACGTCATGGCTTCCATGCCACCTTCCACACTGCCTGTACCATTCATGCGATCGCTTAAAAGAGAGATATTTGGGTATTTGTGCAATGCGGATTTACAGCCCGCCACACGTTCTATGACAGAAGAGACTAGCACCCCGTTAATAATTACGAAGTTACCTTGGTAATTGATTTTCTCCGCCAATTTTTCACAGGCAATCGCACCAGCCTGAACGTTATCCGTCGTGATCGTGGCATCCGCGCCTTGGGCATTCACATCAACCGCAATTACCTTAATTCCCGCCCGCTGAGCTTTGGCGACAACGGCTGCCACCTTGTACTCATCCGCCGCGGTTAAAACAATCAGGTCAACTTTTTGCTTAATAAAATCATTAATTTGTCCTATCTGGCGCTGCCAATCATAGGCATCAGAACGAATCAACATTTTAACCGGTTCGCCCGCCAGTTCTTCTGCTTTGGCAGAAGCCGTCTCCACCAGCTGAACAAAGTAAGGATTACCCAAATCCGCAACACTAATACCAATTGACTTGAGAGGTTGAGGCTCTGAAGATTGCGATACCAAAGGGGAAAGAGAAACAGCAATGACCGAAACCGCCAACAGGCTAGGCATCACTCGGTACGACTTCCAAAGCTGTCGTGCTTTATCAAAAAGCGACGTAGATGGTTTGCTTGCGCTCATGGTATTTCCCCTGATGAAAGGCCGCTATTTTGCCCTACCTGATGACAGATAAAAATAGCGGTTTCACTTTTATCTTAGGCAGCGGCTTCCTCGGATTCACCGACGTCCATAGCGCCTGTCATAATGGCCACAGCGTCAGACATAGTATGAGACTGTGGAGTGACAATCGCCGCTCGCTTACCCAAGCGATGAATATGGATGCGGTCAGCCACTTCAAATACATGGGGCATATTGTGACTGATCAAGATGATAGGCAATCCACGGTCACGTACTTCTTTAATCAGATTCAAGACTCGGCGTGACTCTTTCACCCCAAGGGCGGCGGTAGGCTCATCCATAATAACCACCTTGCTGCCAAATAAAGCAGAGCGTGCAACCGCCACACCTTGACGTTGACCACCAGACAAAGATTCAACGGCTTGACTGATATTTTGAATCGTCATCAACCCAAGCTCGGCCATCTTATCGCGAGCACGGCGCTCCATTTCCTTTTTATCTAGCATGCGGAACACCTTGCCAAGAATCCCAGGCTTGAGTAATTCACGACCAAGGAACAAATTATCAGAAATGTTCAACGCTGGAGAAACCGCCAAATTCTGATAAACCGTTTCAATGCCTAATGCGCGGGCTTCCATTGGTGACGTAAAATGCACTGGCTTACCGTCTAACAAGATCTCGCCTTCATCAGGAATCAATGCGCCAGACAAGGCTTTGATCAATGAGGACTTACCTGCCCCGTTATCACCAATCACCGCTAAAATTTCACCTGGGTACAGCTCGAAATCCGCATGATCAATGGCTGTTACACTGCCATAGCGCTTTACCAAATTCTTGGTTTGTAACACAGGAGTCTTATCGTATTGAGCTACCATTATGCTGTTCCTCTTCGGATCCACTGATCGACACCAACGGCAACAATAATCAAAATACCGACGGTGAACTCTTGCCAAAGCACATCGACACCAGCGAGTGCCAAACCATTACGAAACACGCCAACCACTAAGGCGCCAATCAAGGTGCCATAAATCGACCCGCGACCACCAAACAAGCTGCAACCACCGATAACCACAGCGGTAATACTGTCTAAGTTTGTCGTGTAACCAGCCTGTGGACTGATAGAACCAATACGACCAATCAATACCCAAGCACCAATAGCACACACCACACCCGCTAAAATATACACAGACAGCAAGATACGGTCGGTACGGATACCCGCCAATTTCGCGGCCGCAGGATCATCACCTGTGGCATAAACGTGACGTCCCCACGGAGTCCAATTTAACGCATACCAAATCACAAAGAAGATCGCCAACATCAACAAAGAACCATAAGTTAATCTGGCACCAAATACGTTGATGGTTTCACCCAACCACTGCAACAAAGGCGCAGCAGCACTAATATCTTGAGAACGAATGGTTTCGCTCTTTGAGTACCACAAGTTCAAAGCAAAAAAGACGTTCCAGGAACCAAGAGTGGCAATAAATGGCGGCAGTTTCATACGCGTAATCAATAGGCCATTAATAAAGCCAGCCAGTGCACCAACACCAATACCAATCAACAAGGCAAGCCAAGCTTCGAAGCCATAATCCATCGCCATACGGCCCATGACCACGGACGCCAATACCATGATGGCACCGACGGACAAATCGATTCCCGCCGTTAGAATTATTAAGGTCTGAGCAACACCAATCACACCGATAATAGTGACTTGTTGCAGAATCAAAGACAGGTTAAATGGGTGCAGAAAGCGCCCACCCACTATCATGCTAAAACCAACGATCGCCAAAATTAAAACGATACTTGGAGCGGCAATCGGATAATGATGAAGAAACTTTTGGAAACGCTGCACAAGGGTTTCTTTACGCTCGAACTTGGCAACATAGGTACTGGCTTGATCCGCCACTTTATCGTGATCAAGCACCACTGTAGACGGTTTTGTGTTGGTAGAACTCATAGACAACTCCAGAGAGAAAGCATCGTGCTAGACAGAAAAAGTACCGTTAGCCAACGGTTTGGCTAACGGTAAATAAGGGCGCCTTCACACCCATCTATCACAATAGATTGATTAGCCCCAACACATGCTCAAGCCAGTTTTAGACGAAACCGATTGAACGCCTTTTACAGGTTCATCAGTAATTAACTGAACACCCGTGTCAAAGAAATCGAGACCGTTTGATGCCGAAGGACGTGAGCCAGATTTGGCGAACTCAACAATCGCGGTGACACCTTCAGAGGCCATTTTAAGAGGGAATTGCATAGAAGTAGCGCCGATCACGCCATCTTTGATATTGCGCACACCTGGACAACCGCCATCAACGGAAACAATCAATACGTCTTTCTCAAGCCCGAATGATTTCAATGCTTCATATGCACCGGCTGCGGCTGGTTCATTAATGGTGTACACCAAGTTCACTTCTGGGTCTTTTTGCAGTAGGTTTTCCATCGCACGACGGCCACCTTCTTCAGATCCTTGTGTCACATCGTTACCCACAATACGTGGATCCGTCTCATCACCCATACGCTTAGGATCTTTTAGATCGATACCAAAACCTTTCAAGAACCCTTGGTCACGAGCAACGTCTACGGTAATTTGGCTAGTACTTAAATCTAGCAGAGCAATTTTAGCGTCTTTGGCTTTATCGCCTAGTTTCGCTTTGGCCCACATACCAATCATTTCGCCAGCTTTAAAGTTGTCTGTTGCGAACGTCATATCAGCGGCACTAGCAGGACTTAGAGGCGTGTCTAACGCAATAACGAGCAAACCCGCATCACGTGCTTTTTGAATCGTCGGCACAATGCCCGCGGTATCACTTGGAGTAATAAGAATACCTTTAGCACCTGCGGCAATTAAGTTTTCCACCGCTTGCACTTGCGTTTCGTTATCGCCATCGTAACGGCCAGCAAACGTACGCAATTCAACACCAAGCTCTTTCGCTTTCTGTTGCGCGCCTTCTTTCATTTTGACGAAGAATGGATTGGTGTTGGTTTTGGTGATTAAACCAATGATTGGGGTATCGGCCATAGCCACGGTAGACAAGGTGCCAGCCGCTACTAGACAAGCCAATTTTTTATACGGGATACGATGCATGAATTTCATTATTTTTATAACTCCACTTTTTGTTTTTATTATTGGCAGCGATGCCATTCAAAACAGATCCAGCCCCGACTCTGCTTTGATAAAACACTATGAAGTGAAAAAACTAATGAATAATTTCATCATTTAATCTTTTTTTGTAATATTTGTAATATTTCAATTATCGACTTGAAATATTTGGCTCAACTCTTTGATCGTAAAGGGTTTTGATATGAAAAGATCATCGTCTTTTAATTGATATTTTTGCTTTAATTCGTCTTTTGGCAAGCCAGACATTAGCAATATTGGCCCAGTAAAACCGAATGGTTCCGATGCAAGACTGTGGGCCAGCTCCACACCACTCACCGATCCTGCTAGGTTAACATCTGAGACGATGGCATCCGGAACAATGGCTTTGTTCAAAGCCTTCATCACGGCTTCTGCACACTCAAAGGTTTGCACCATAAAGCCCATTTTTTCTAATTGTTCACGCATGACTCGGCATACTTCTTCGTCATCTTCCACGAGCCAAACAAGGCTAAATTCTGGCAACAAAATGCTATCTTGCTGGCTCGCTTTTTCATCCGCTCCTAGTGAACCTTCTTCCATTAGTGGATCTTGCTGTGTCATTTGCTGAGGCAAAAACAAACAAACACGAGTCCATTTGCCTTTTTCCGAAGTGACTTTAATTTCGCCACCACTTTGCTTCACAAAACCATAAATCATACTCAAGCCCAAACCACTGCCCTTGCCAACCGGCTTAGTGGTAAAGAAAGGCTCAAAAATGCGACCAATGACGTCCTCATCAATCCCTTCGCCCGAATCTTCCACTTTAATCCGTATGGCTGGCACATCACTGTCTGGCAAGGTACATAATTTGGTTGAGAAAAATAAACGCCCGCCATTAGGCATAGCACTGGCACTGTTCAACGATAAATTTAGCAAGGCATTCTCTAACTGCGAAGGGTCGATTAAGCTCACAACATTAGGGCATTGCAGGTCACTTTCGACAACAATATGCGAGCCCACACTGTATTCAACCAAATCCAACATGCCTTCAATCAAATCGTCGATAGCAATCGCCACAGGAAAGAGTTGCTGACGGCGACTAAAGGCCAACAGCCTCTGCACCAAATTGCTACTTTTCTCTGACACCACCAAGGCTCGCTCTATATATCGGGCTTGATCCTCGGTTTGTGGGCGTGAGTCTGACAGCATTTGCAGATTGCCCATAATGGCGGCCAGAAGATTATTAAAGTCATGGGCGACGCCGCCGGTCAGCTGTCCTAGCATTTCCATTTTTTGCGCTTGTCTCAGCTGGCTTTCGACACTCTTACGTTCCGTTAAATCCGTATACAAGGTCACAAAACCACCTTCCGGCATAGGCTTGGAACGAAACTCAACAATTTTGCCAGAATCAAAATGGCGCTCGAAACTTTGGAAACGCAAATGACGAGAGACGTTCACTTCTTCCATGTGAACTTGCTGATTTTCTAGGTTCAGGTTTTTATGCTGTCCTTGGTTAATCAGGTTTTGCACTTCATCAATGGGCATGCCCACCTGCAAATCATCATCCGATAAATCAAATAACTTCTGGTAACCCACATTCCAAGCAACCAAAGTTCCTTTAGCTGAAAATACACTCAACCCATCGTTCATATTATCAAAGATAGTTTCAAGCAAACGCTTTTGCTCCGACAATTCCGCCGTCACCTCTAAACGTCTTAGGGCATCGCGGCGAAAGACTTCGAAAGTGTCTGCCAAAGTACCTATTTCATCATTACGGTGTATGCCTGTGTGTTTTGAGTCAACGCGTCCCAAAGACAGCTGCTCCATGTCATTGGTAACCACACCTAAGTCTTTTGTCATGCGTTGGCTGTATAAATACAAGCGCGTTAAGCCCAATAACAAAAACACCGAGATACCGATAATCCAATTTTGACCTCGTGCGACAAACGAAGA
This sequence comes from Marinomonas sp. CT5, assembly GCF_018336975.1. Lineage (NCBI taxonomy): Bacteria > Pseudomonadati > Pseudomonadota > Gammaproteobacteria > Oceanospirillales > Oceanospirillaceae > Marinomonas > Marinomonas sp. CT5. The sequence continues at coordinate 4,357,904 of NZ_CP025572.1, forward strand.
AACCTCTTGCCGTTGGCGGCTTACTTTCTTCTGCAAGCCTCCGACAAAGTCGCTCACCTGTTTACTCAACTGTTCCGATTTGGCGCGAATCGAAATCAATAGATAATTTTTGCGCTCTTGAATCTGATTCAAGCGTCGATGCGCCTTCAGCAAATCATCGGCAATGCTCGCCACTTGCTCGTTTTGTTCTGACAGTTTTAAGCTTTCCAACATACTTTCAGGCACCAAACTTGGTGACTCAAGTAACTGTAGCAACCAAACCAGACCTTGCTGACTGTCGACACGGGCGGCACGATCATTAGGCGGCAATTGACGAATACGAAATTGCTGAGCCAAGCTGTCCTCACGCAAGTACAACTCTTCTCGCACCAAGGCCACCAGCTCTTCAAGGGTCTTTTGTAAATCATCCAATCGCTCGTCAATGTCCCGCTGAAAGACAGAATCCGTCAAACTGTCTGCCACACCACGCAATTCAAGAATGCGACGATGAATGCGTTCAGATTCGGTCTGCAATTGGAAAGGACGCCCAGAACCCGCAGTATAAGGTGCGATGGCCGCCAACTGGGCCACGCCTTCGGCTAAGGTTAGGGAAGTAGAAATTTCAGGTAGGGTTTCGGACTCAAATTCCGATAAAGAGGCTTCACTGACACGCATAGACTGCCAGCCAATACCGACCATAAAAAATGCCACCAAGCTAATCGCTAAAATCGCCAGAGAGGCTTTTTGTCGGATACTGGTAAAACGCATCTAGTTCATCCGCACTGGGCCTTGGAAAAAGTAACCAAGTCCGCGTTGGGTCTTAATAAATTCCGGTGTTTTCGGGTTTGACTCTATTTTGCGTCTCAGTCGTAGAATTAATACATCAACCGTGCGATCAAAGACTTCCGTCTCTAAACCTCGGCTTTGTTCAATTAATTGTTCGCGAGAGAAAATACGATCAGGGTGACGAGCGAGCACTTCCAATAGAGAAAACTCTCCCAGCGTTAAGGTAACCAATTTGCCATTGGGGTCATGCAGCAAACGGGCCGTCAAATCCAGCGTCCAACTACCAAATCTGAGGCAGTCATGATCTTGATTAATCGTGTTACTTGTTACGACCGGAGCGTGATAAGAACGACGCAACAATGCGTGAATTCGTGCCGTGAGTTCACGGAGATTGAACGGCTTCATCATGTAGTCATCGGCGGCTAACTCTAATCCTAGAATTCGATCTGTTTCATCTCCTTTGCCTGTTAACATCATGATGGGCATTACAAAGCGCTCACGCACTTCACGAGCAAGACTCAACCCATCTTCTTCACGAAGGTACAAATCCATCAGAATCAAATCCACAGGCTCAGCTTCAAGGTGGGACCACATCTGAGTGCTGTCTTCGGCTTCCAAAACCTTGTAGCCTTTTTGTGATAAGGCATCACAAAGCAGCTGACGAATGTCTTGATCATCATCGACTAACAATAAGGTTTTTTTCTGTTGTTCTGTCATTGTCTGAGCTGGAATCCATTATCGTTGTTATTAGGCGCACGCCAAGGGAAGGTGCGAATAAGTCTACTAAGCCTCAGTCTTTCAGAGAAATCGTCAAATAAGGCGCGACTCTGAAGGAATGTAGGTACCTTTCAAAGAGTCGCAACGACATGTGGCGTTTTCTCTGAAAGACCCGCAGGGCATGGCCTAAAAGCCTGTATTCTTTGTTGAGCACCTCGAAAATAGAACCACTATTCACATTCGCTACTCGCCTCGAATAACAGGCTTTTATCCACATGCTGAGACAAGAGGACTTGTTCGCACCTTCCCTAGAGAAGCGGCTATTATTGCGCTATTAATATCATGTTAAAGTTAATAGACAATTAACAAAAGGAAAAGCTTCTTGTGACGTCGAAACTCATTCAGCTGACTTTCTTAGATCCTGAGCAATCCATTCAAGCCGAACCGGAAGAAACCATCATGTCGGCTCTGAAATCCGCAGGCGTTCCAATTAAACAAGCCTGTACCAATGGCGTCTGTGGCGTTTGCCTCACCCCTTTGTTATCCGGTGAAATTGATTACGCTCAACGACTGCCCCACGGTTTAAACGATAAAGAAAAACAAAATGGCTATTTCCTTCCCTGCATTGCGACATGCAAAACCGATATCGCCATCGACCAGCCTAAAGTCTTGCCGAAATTAAAGACATAGCACTCGCAGATACCAGACAAAAAAAACGCCTTACAAAAAAGGCGCTAACTCTAGGCGTTAAAAGGACACGCCTGCTGTGCAATATCTCTTACTGGTCACGCAGTCTTAAATTGGCTGACTAACTCACTCTGACGGATGGCAAGATTGCTCATTGTTTGACTGTTTTCCTGTCCCTGAATCGCATCTAACATCGCTGTCTCTGAGCTTTCTGACATTTCATGTATGCTTTGGTTAATCTCCTGGGCAACCTGAGATTGTTGATCCGCGGTAGTAGCAATTTGCATACTCAGACTGCGAATTTCCGCCATAAACTCACGTAACTCTATCAGTGACTTACCCACACTTTCTGCTTCAATCATGCTGTCCCGAGCACTGTCGCAGCAGCGTTTTGTTGTCACAACCGTTTCCCCTACACCGCTTTGCAGATCATTGATCACATTTTGAATTTCTTCCGTGGATTCATGAGTTCTGGTTGCTAATGTACGTACTTCATCGGCCACCACAGCAAAACCTCGTCCTTGCTCGCCGGCACGGGCCGCTTCTATTGCAGCATTCAAAGCAAGCAAATTGGTTTGCTCGGCAATCCCTTGAATAACTTCAAGGATCTGGCCAATGTTTTGAGAATAGCGATCAACTTGATTAACAATTTTAGAAGACGCTTCTAATTGTTCTACCAATAAAGTCACTTTATCTATATTGGTTTTCATACGCTCTAAACTCTGATTGGCGCTGTCATCTACTTCACGGACTTTGTTCAACGTCACATCGGCATTTTGTGCTACCTCATTTACCGTTGCGGACATTTCATCCATTGCCGACGCAACCGAGGTCATCTTGTCATGCTGCGCTTGCATGATTCGTTGTGTCGAACCTGATGAAAGGTGGACGCTTTCTGCAGATTCGACGACTTGAGTCGATGCCTGATTAATCTGCTGCATAACAGAGCTAAGCTTTTCAACCAGCATATTGATCCAGTTAGACACCTGACCGAACTCATCTTTTGTACTAATGGCTAAGCGCTGAGTTAAATCCCCTTTCGCAATTAAATCGAGAATCGCTAAGATTTTCGCCAATGGTTTACGGATACTACGACTCACCCAGATAGCGATGATTAAAGCGACAATGACAGAAATCGCCATAATGAAAAATGTCATATATTTAGCCTGTGTCGAAGCTTTCAAAGCATCAATCTTGGCGTTATCTCGTAATTGCCCGACCACACTAACCAATTCATTTAATTGTGTTTGTACTGAAACCAAACGGTCGAATAAGTTAGATGCTGCGGTCTCAGATGAAGCCTTTAAAAGACTTAATTCCAGATACTCTACTACAACTTGATCTTTTTCCTGTACGGCTTGTTGGATGCTTTTAATTTGCTCAGTAATAAATTCATCGCCCAACTGAGACAAGGCTTTATCGACGGGTGGAAATGTTTTAGACATTTCACTTTGTATTTCTTTTAACGCATCAATGTCTGCGGTATCAAAATAATCTCGAATAAGGCGCTTCAAACTCTCTATTTGCGTTTGCACTAAGCTCACCGAAAACGCCTGTTGATCATTCTTCGGATAACGAGCTATTGCTTCTAAATCTTCTGATAACAGAACAAGGTCATCTTTTAAATCTAACTTTTTACTGACCAACGCTTTTTGCAATGCCACTTGGCGACTGTGCTCTGCAATCGCACGATGCGCAACACCAGAAAGTGTCTGATACTCATTAATAATAGAATCGAGCACAGATTCAATATTAGGGTAATCAACCACCTTTGCTTTAAAAGAGTCAGTTTGCTCAGACAAAGACTTTTCTTCTTCTAAAAATTTCGTTGATGCGGCCTCTAGTGCGGAATCACTCGACGCAATCAAATGCTGTAAAACTGCACTGCTCATTTGTGCTGTCGTTGCACTCAGCGCATTACTACGATCAGAAATATCGGCTATTTTACCTGTGACGGTTTCAATTTTTTGCTGAACACGGTTTAACCCTGTTACACCCGCGGCCGCCACAATAAACATCAGCACCAGTAACAGAATGAAGCCAAGCAAAACACGTTGAATTACTGAAATTGACATTTCTTAATCCCCTTACGTTTAGAATATACCAGTCGATTTTTCAAACTCACTGGCGCTAATTACCACGACCATTTATTGATTCTTTTCAACCGAAGCAAAATGCAGGCTTTTCTGTTGGAAATACTATTTAGGACACTCTTGAAAGACCTTCTTAGGGCACTGTTTACATACACTAAGAGGAATACTTTTCACCATGTCCGATATGGCGATTTGCGTTGAAAGTTTTAATACACCATTTTCTAAACGCTCGATCAGTTGTTGGTCCGTTAATTCATCCTGCACTATGCCTTTTAACGAACTAAAGAATACGGCTCCACCTTGCTGGTGAATCCTATCAATCTCATCAACCAAGGTATGCTGTCCTGAAACATCGATAAAATTAACGCCTTTAAAGATCAGAATAAGCCGCTTACTCCCTGAGTTAAGCAACTGCCGAATAGATCCTTTTAATGATTCAGATGCCCCGTAAAAAATAGATCCATCTACGCGTGCTATTTTTATTTCTGGGCACTCAGGTAATTGATATCGCTCAACATTACGAATTTGGCGCACATCATCATCCAACAACCTTGGTGCAACCACGGTCACTTTTGGTCTTGCTGTCCTAGCTAAATAAAACACCAGCGATGCAGCAATGCCTAAGTAAATGGCATACTCCAGAGGGATCAAAAGAGTGCCAAAGAAAGTACATAAAAATGGGATGGACTCTTCTTTTGGCGACAACAGGTTGCTTTTCACTTTTTGCCAATCAAACAAATTCCACGCTATCACCAAGATACTACCCGCCATCACAGGAACAGGAATGAGCTGTGTGGCTTGTGGTATAAACAACATCACCAACAACACAATAAATGCCGACACCACAATAGAAAAAGCGCTCTTCGCACCAGCATCATAGTTCCCCCCAGAGCGGGTAAACGAGCCTGAACTGGGATAGCATTGAAAAAAGGATCCGATAACATTGGACAGGCCTTGGCCAAAAAATTCTTTATTGCCATCAATCGACTGCTTTGATCGCATCGCAATGGAACGAGCAATAGAAACCGCTTCTATTGCGCCAAGTATGGCAATAGACAACGCACCTGAGCTGAGTGCAATAATGGAATCAAGACGAAAGTCTGGCACCTTAAAAGCAGGCAAAGCATCCGGTAAAGCGCGAATCATGCTGACCTGATCCGCCGAGGCAAATAGCCAATGACAGCTCATTGCACCAAGAATCATACTGGCTAACAAATAGGGGATGGCTTTAAACCAAGACTTAATCACGATGGCACTGACTACAGTAATAAGGCCAATCCAAATGGATTGAAGTTCAATGCTTGGAAGGCCGAGAATTAACTCTTGAAAGTACCCTAAAAAGCTCGATGCTTGGTTGGCCGGTAACCCTAAAAAATTACTCAATTGACTCATAGCAATCAAAACCGCCGCGCCAGAAGTAAAGCCTTGCACCACCGAATGGGAAATAAAGTTCACTAAAAAGCCAAAGCGGAATACATAAAAGAGCAGCTGAAAAAAACCCACTAAAAAAGACAGCAAAAACATCAAAGACAAATAGTGACTTTGCATGCCATCTGCCAAGCCACCAATCACCACAGCACAAACAATCGACAACGCGGCTGTTGGGCCAGAAACCATATGCTGAGAAGAGCCAAAAAGTGCAGCAATAACCGCCGAAAATATAGCAGTGTACAAACCAAATTCCGGTGGCAATCCGGCAATCATCGCATAAGCGATGCCTTGAGGAATCACTAAAATCGCGCCTGTCATTCCTGCAATAACATCGGCTTTGATTGAGTTTAAAGACCAGAGCTCTTTCGTGTAAAATGCAGAAAAGCTATTTTTACTCATAATGCTTCATTACTTTTTTGAATAAAAAAGAGGCAACGCGAAGTTGCCCCAAAAAGCCTTCAGGGAGGAGGCTATAAAGCGTTCGATTTACGTCGCCGCTGCAGCACAATCACGCCACAGAACAACAGTAAACTCGGAATATATACAAACAGTTTTGAGGGTTGATCATTTGAGACATCAATACCTTTGATAACTTGGAAGGCCTCGAACCCAGCCTCATATGCATCACTACCAATGTCCACACTATCGACTTCTACCGCACTGTCCGTGATGTATAAGTTCAAACCCGCGTGTTCAAAAATCGTGTTGATGTTGCCCGACTCTCGAGCGATCAACATATGGGTTGAATTAGCAGGTTTGCCAGAATAGTCCTCTTCGGTAACATGGATACGAAGAGGTGCACCACTCTGTATCATATTCCCCTGTTCGATGAAGTCAGACATGGCAACATAGTGATGTGACTCAACCACTTTATCGATCCAAAATCCTGGACGGAAAATACTAAATGCGATCAGTAGTAATAACGCACTTTCCCACCATTTACTCTTCACAATTAGGTAGCCCTGTGTTGCGGCAGTAAAGATCAGCATCGCCAAGGTCGCAATCACAAAGATAAAGATCCCCTGTGCAACACCGACATTAATCAGCAACAAATCCGAATTAAAGATAAACAAGAAAGGTAACAAGGCGGTTCGTAATGCGTATTTAAAAGCAATAATCCCGGTTCCTATTGGCTTACCACCGGATACAGCTGCCGCCGCAAACGAGGCCAAGCCGACAGGGGGCGTCACATCAGCCATCAGTCCAAAATAAAACACAAACAAATGAACCGCGATCAATGGCACAACTAAGCCATTAGAAGCCCCCACTTCGACAATAACATTGGCCATTAACGAGGAAACAACAATGTAGTTTGCCGTCGTAGGTAATCCCATCCCTAAGATCATGCAAAGGATCGCCACCAAAACCAGCATCAAGGTAATATTACCGAACGACAGGGCTTCAACCACATCGGCCAACACTGCACCTACACTGGTCTGAGAAACAACACCAACAATGACGCCCGCTGTTGCCGTCGCAATAGAAATACTGGCCATATTTCTAGAACCCGACACCATACCATCAAATAAATCTTTGACGCCTTGGAATACTTTGACATCGGTTTCTTTACGGAATACCCCTTCAAGGTACGGCTTCGTCAGGATCATAAATATGGTTAATAATGCCGCCCAGAAAGCGCTTAACCCAGGGCTCAAACGCTCAATCATCAGGCACCAAACCAAAACCACCACAGGTAACAAATAATAAATACCTGACTGAAAGATAACCCCAGGAGAAGGCAGTTCGGATAAATCCTGATCCGTTGAATCATCTAACTTCGGACTCTGTGAGCCGAGATACAACAAGCCAACGTAACCCAAAATAACGAGAGCCGAGATAATAAAGATAGAGTCGTCGCCGGCTAGTTGCTTGATCCACCCCAGTCCGAAATAGACGACGGCACTGATCACGCAAATCGCTAAAAAGCCAAACAAAAAAGACGACAATTTACGGATAAAGCTCACGTTAGAGCTTTTACGAGGTAGCCCCTGCATGTTCGCTTTTAAAGCTTCGAGATGAACGATATAAACCAAGCCGATGTATGAAATCAAAGCAGGTAAAAAGGCATGTTTGATCACATCTAAATAACTAATACCAACATATTCCACCATCAGAAACGCAGCGGCGCCCATCACTGGCGGCATGATTTGCCCGTTCACGGAAGAAGCCACTTCAACGGCACCCGCTTTTTCAGCAGAAAAGCCCACTTTCTTCATCATTGGAATCGTAAAGGTTCCGGTTGTCACCACGTTGGCAATTGAAGAGCCAGAAATCAATCCGGTTAAACCAGAAGCGACAACGGCGGCTTTCGCTGGACCACCGCGAAAATGCCCAAGGCAAGAAAAGGCAAGCTGAATAAAGTAGTTACCAGCGCCCGCTTTATCGAGCAACGCACCAAATAAAACGAATAAGAAGACAAAATCAGTTGAAACGCCTAGGGCAATACCAAATACACCTTCTGTTGTAATCCATTGATGATTAACCACCTCATATAAGTTGAAACCTTTATGAGCAATCATCTCTGGCATGTAATTACCAAAGAAGTTGTATAACAAGAAAATCGTAGCAATCAGAGGTAAGGTAATCCCCAAACTACGTCGTGCGGCTTCAAATAACAGTGGAATGCCAATACATGCCACAATAACGTCTTGCAAAATAGGCGCGCCTACTCGTGTTGCAATACTGTTATATTCAACTAAATAATAAGAGGTACAAAGGCTAGCGAGAATGGCAATACACCAATCTGTCGCCGGAATCCTATCTATTGGCGATTTACTGCCAAACGGAAAGCTTAGAAATACAAGAAAGATCGCAAACGATAAATGAATAGAACGCGCTTGGTTACTATTCCAACGCAACAGATCTGTTTCAAGTAAATAAGGAAATGGGGAAGCAATCCAGAGCTGAAAAAGAGCCCATACAAAGGCAACAACTAAAATTATTTTTAACTGAAACCCTTTAGGCTTTCGGCCACCCATGTCGTTTGATGAAACTAGCTCATCCAAATCAGTCGAGCTACCGCTCTCCTTATATTGATTCATACTACAGCCTCAGGAGAATACTAAAAAAAACCACCGAGAGATCACACCTCGGTGGTTACATTACATATCAAAGTTATCCTGACTATTTGATCCAGCCACGCTCTTTGTAATACTTAATAGCACCGGCATGAAGTGGTGCCGTTAGACCAGCACTGATCATTTCTTTAGGATCTAACGCTGCAAATGCGGGGTGCAAACGTTTGAAACGATCGAAGTTTTCAAAAACACCTTTAACTAAGTTATAAACGACTTTGTCTGACGTTGCTGTTGAGGTCACCAAGGTAGCTTTCAGGCCGTATGTATGAACATCATTCGGCGTGCCTTCGTACATACCACCTGGGATAGTGGCGTAACTGTAGTAAGGGAATTCAGCAATCAAGCTATCAACCGCTTTACCAGTGACATCGATAATATGCGTGGCACAAGTGCTGGTCGCTTCTTTCACATTCGCAACAGGGTGACCTGCTACCATGACAAAAGCATCAACTTTGTTATCGCAAAGCGCTTGGGATTGCTCGGAGGATTTCAGCTCGCCTGCTAACTTAAAATCAGACACTTTCATGCCTTTTTTATCCATCAAGGTCAGCATGGTTGCACGTTGGCCAGAACCAGGGTTACCGATATTTACACGCTTACCTTTTAGGTCATCAAATGATTTGATATTGGCATCCGCTCTGGCAACCAAGGTAAAAATATCTGAATGTAGGGAGAATACGGAACGTAAATCTTGATATGGCCCCATATCTTTAAAATTCGAAGTACCATTATAGGCATGATATTGCCAATCAGATTGCACAATACCAAAATTCAATCCACCGGAACGAATAGAATTTAAGTTAGCAATAGACCCTCCCGTAGAAGGAGCAGAACAGCGTAAATTATGTTCTTTAGCGTCACGATTTACCATTTTACAAATGGATTGACCGACAACGTAATACACGCCTGTTTGACCTGCTGTGCCAACAGAAAAATGTTCCACATCTGCAGCAAAGCCAGAGGTAGCATTTAACCCACTAGCAACAACGAATGCTGCCGTTGTATTTATTAATTTACTTCTTAGCTTACTCATTATGTTATTTCCTCGTTTCTTTCGTGTCATTTTTGAGGGAGCATTTGCTCTGATGATTGCTTCTATGCAATTTCTAATCACTATCGACACAACTAAAACTAGCGTGGCGATAGCTTATTTTTAAGCGAGTTCGATACTTCGCTTACGCGCAGCAACACAGCATGCTTCTACACGTTCTTTTACTTCGTTATTAGACATCAAGGCCTCAAGCCCCGCTTGAGTCGTGCCATTTGGGCTGGTAACGTTTTGCCTTAACGTTTCAACGTCTATGCCGCTTTCTTCTATTAAGCGCGCCGCACCAATCAAGGTATTCAATGCTAGCTCTTTGGCAAACTCAGCCTCTAAGTCAAGCGATTGCGCGGCTTCAATAAAACACTGAGCAAAATAAAATAGATACGCAGGACCACTGCCACTCACGGCTGTTACCGCGTGCATTTCCTCTTCATTCGACACCCAGTAAAACTTGCCCAGTGATGCAAAAAGAGTTTCTATGAGTGTCTCAAATAGACTGCGGCTTTCCGAAAAACCGACTGAAACGCCTTTACCTATCATGGCTGGCGTATTTGGCATAACCCGAACAACGTGATTTACATTCGGTAGCATGTCTAATAACGTCTGAACCATTACCCCTGCAGCCACTGAGACCAAACAAGTTGAAGGCGAAATAAGTCGATTAAATTGAGCTAGATGCTTAACGATTATTTGCGGTTTAAGAGCTAAGAGAAAAACTTTAAACTCCAAACCTTGGGGAACATTTTCAACACTTTCGAAAGTATGTAGCCCTTTATCGCTGTAGACTTTTAAAGCATCTCGATTGTTATCGATTAGATAAATTGAAGCTGGAGAAACACCTTGTTTCAGCCATCCTTCAATAATGGCGGATCCCATTCGTCCACCACCTACAACCAATATTTTATCGGTTAGATCTACCGTGTTGCTCATAATCTTATGCCTCCAATAGCTACTTAGGCTGTAGCAAGCGCTTTATATAATTCACGGATGCGCTTAACCATAGGACCCGGTTTGCCATCACCAATCTCACGCCCATCAATCTTTACAACTGGGGTCTGCCCACCAAAAGTCCCTGTTACAAAGGCTTCATCTGCACCGTAAACTTCAAATAAAGAAAAGTCTTTCTCGTAGACAGGAATGCCATTTGCAACACACAAATCGATAACTTTTTGTCGAGTAATACCGTTCATGCAATATCGTGGTGTCGATGTCCACACTTCACCGTTTCGAACAATAAAGAAGTTAGTAGAGTTACAGGTTGCGACAAAGCCGTGGGGATCAAGCATTAAAGCCTCATCAGCACCCGCTTTCTGCGCATGAGTTAATGCCGTAATGCAATTCAATTTACTGTGTGAATTTAGCTTAGGATCTTGGCTGTTAGGTTGACCGCGCACGATATGAACAGTGAATAGAGTCATGCCATTCTCTAACACGGCCGCACTTGGTTTACTATGTTCAGCGATAATGACGGTTGTTGAGCCATAAATGCTCAATCTAGGATCTTGAAAAGGATGCTTTTTGCGACCACGAGTGACCATCAACCGCAAATGCGCATCATGGGTCATATCATTCGCCGCTAGCGTGTCGTATAGCGCACTGATCATTTCTTCTCGTGTCAGATCAATTTTAAAATCCAACACTTTTGCTGAAGCATATAGACGATCAAGATGATCATCTAGAAAAGCAATTTTGCCATTATAGACTCGCAAGCCTTCCCAAATACCATCTCCCAACATAAAGCCACTATCGTAAACGGACACTACGGCTTCTTTTTTCGGTAGTAATTCACCATTCACATAGATTTTGATCAATTCATTGCGACTATCTTCATCTGCTGAATGCGCACTAAAAGAATGGGACGACATATTTCACTCCAACAATCTAAGAATTTACGTGATCTTATTTTGATCAACTTGATTTTTTCAGAGTATAGACAGAAAAGTTCGTTGTCAACTGTATGATTGTCAACAATCATACTTTAATTCATTATCTTATTTCTCCTAGAGACAGATTTTGCTATCTTTACAACGCCGCAGTTATCTGTTTCGTTCTCAAAACTAGGAACCTATGTCTACACTAAAATTAAAACCCATTCACAAGGATAGAACGCTTCGCGCAAACGTCGCCGAACAACTACGAGAAGCCATCATTAATGGTGATTTGCGTCCTGGTACAAAACTCGTTGAATCCCAACTATCCAGTTTGCTGGGAGTAAGCCGAGGCCCTCTAAGGGAAGCTATCCGTCAATTAGTTGATCAGGGGTTGATTGACAGCATCCCCTATACAGGGACTTACGTGGCTAAAATCACGGTAAAGGCGATTCAAGAGCTATACTCTTTTCGAACTGAGTTGGAGCAGTTTGCTTTCAAGCTAGTATGGGAAAAAAGAGATGAAAACTTCAGAAAAGAGCTAAATGATCAACTTAAAAAACTCATCAATGCCATAAAAAACAATGACAGAGAAGCCGCTATTTTTGAAGAATTAGAACTGCATAACGTCGCTTATAAATACAGTGGACATGAACTTCTTCAGGACACTTGGCAACGCCTACGAGGTCGGCTACATCTTTACTTTACGCTCCATCAAACCGCACATAATAGAGCTGGGCCGCTCATTAATGCTCATGACACATACGTGGAACTCGCGTTAGGTGATGATCTCAACGCTATGCTTGATCATATTACGGAGCACATGCAACAGGGCTATGAAAAAGTAGAAGTGCTCGTTGCTGACATTCAACAGAACACGATTTAGCTTCCGTACAATAATACTGACTGCAAAAGTCGAAGACGTATCTCGGCTTTTGCAACGTCTTACATAAAACACATAACCGTACATCCATTTTCTAGGTTACCTTTTTCTACGCATCTAAAGTGAGACTGCGTTAATCCCTTAAAACCGTTATCATAAGCGTAGCGAATTAATGAGCCGTCTTATGTCTAGCGAACTGCCAATTTATCAACTGATTCCACAGCTGACCCATCAATTAGAGCACCACCACGAAGCAATTCTAGAAGCCGCTCCCGGTGCAGGTAAAACCACTGTGGTGCCCATTGCTCTGATGGATCAAACTTGGCTGAAAGGCCGTAAAATCATCATGCTAGAACCAAGGCGTTTAGCGGCAAAAGCGGCCGCCAAACGTCTTGCAGATACCCTAGACGAACCTTTAGGAAAGCGTATTGGCTATCGCATTCGCCACGAAGGCAAAGAAAGTTCTCAAACCCAAGTTTTGGTGGTCACCGAAGGCGTTTTAACTCGCATGCTGCACGAAGATCCGAGTTTAGAAGACATTGCGCTCGTTATTTTTGATGAATTTCACGAGCGTAACCTTCACTCAGACTTGGCGTTTGCTTTATGCCTACAGGCACGGGAACTGTATCGCGACGAAGACCCCCTTAAACTTTTAGTGATGTCGGCCACTCTAGACACAGAAACACTGGAAGCACGACTTGGTTGCTCGACACTGACCAGCCAAGGACGAAGCTTTCCAATCACGACTCATTACAGCAATAAAGCCCTGAAAAGTTTTCAAGTTACCGACGAGGTAGTTCGCCTTACTTGCCAAGCTTTCAATGAAGAATCCGGCAGCCTATTGGTGTTCTTGCCCGGTCAAAAAGAAATTCGTCAAGCAGCGACACAGCTACAACAGCGCCTAGGTCATGAAGAACATCTCAGCATTCTACCTCTGTATGGCGAGCTTAGCTTAAAAGAACAAGAAACGGTTATTGAGCCAGTAATAGCACCAGCCAGAAAAATCGTCTTGGCAACCAGCATTGCGCAAACCAGTTTAACCATTGAAGGAATCCGAGTTGTTATCGACAGCGGACTCAGCCGCGAGGCTCGCTTTGATGCCAGTACGGCCACGACAAGATTACATACTCGTCGTGCTACTCAAGCCGAAACAATTCAACGGATGGGGCGAGCAGGACGCACCGAAGCAGGCGTGTGCTATCGATGGTGGAGCGAAGCGCAACAACATCAACTTGCCCCTCAGGCTCAACCTCAGATAGAGATCAGTGATCTTAGTAGCCTAGTAATGGATTTGGCGAAATGGGGCGTGCAAGAACGCCTTGAACTGGATTGGATTACGCCACCGCCAAACAGTCATTGGCAACAAGCGATAGGCTTACTTTCTAACCTTCAGGCTCTGGAACAATCCTCTGGGTCATCACCCTCTTTGACACTAAGCCATCTTGGCGAGCAAATGAGCGAGCTTGGCATCGAACCTCGCCTCGCTAGACTGTTATTAGACGGCAAACTTATCAATAACAGCGACGCCGCCAGCGCCATCTGCACCATTTTGTCTGAAGGCGATCCACTCTCAAATCATCACAGCGACTTAACAGACCGCCTCAATTGGTTAACAGGTCATTATCAGGCGCAAAGTAAACGACCAAGACAGAACTACTTAAAAGCACAGCAACAGTGGCAAAAACGCAGTCAGCAAATCAGCATTCAAGAAGTCTCCATTGATGATAAAAATGATCTCGCCTTTTTACTGATTCGAGCCTTTGCAGATCGTATTGCACAACGCGTTGGGCAAGATCATGATAAGGCGCGCTACAAACTCGCTAATGGAAGACTAGCAAGCCTGTCTTCTCTCGACCCTTGTGCACAAAGTGAATGGGTTATTGCCTTGGACATCGGCGGACATCATGGCCAAGATGAAGACCGTATTTTCCTTGCCTGCCCGTTTAAACTCGACTTGCTGCTCGCTAATTTCACCGATTTACTCACCATCAAACATCATCTTGCTTGGTCAAAAAAAGAGGCACGTTTGCTAAGTGAGTCACAACGCTGGATAGGTAAACTTTGCATTGATAAACAGAAGCTTACGACACCATCTGAAGAAGATATAAGCCAAGCTGTTTGCCAGTACATTCGTCAAGAAGGCCTTAGTGTTCTGCCTTGGAATGAATCCAGTAAACAGCTGAAAGCACGTATGCAATTCGCCTTCCTGCATGATCAACAGAACCCATGGCCAGACTGTTCTGATAATGGATTATTGCATGATTTAGAAACATGGCTTGGCCCCTATCTTGGGAAAGTGACCAATCAACAGGCCATAAATAAACTGGGGCTAAATGACATCTTACTAAGTCGGCTTGATTGGAACCAACAGCAACACCTTCATCAGAATGTCCCTGCAAGAATAACGGTACCATCAGGAGCAAGTCATACCATAGACTACTGCGAGCAACAGCCAACCTTAAGAGTGAAATTGCAGGAAATGTTTGGCTATACAAAAAGCCCAACCGTACTGAATCAGATCATACGTATTGAATTGCTATCGCCAGGGCAAAGGCCACTCGCTGTCACTCAAGATTTGGCCTTCTTTTGGCGTGAAGCCTATCCAGAAGTACGAAAAGAAATGCGTGGTAGATACCCAAAACACCCTTGGCCAGAAGATCCTCTCAGCGCGTTAGCAACATCGAAAACCAATCGAGCATTACGATCATCTTAATTGACTGAGCGCTTGTTCGGTCAACTGCTGACTAAAAGGAGTATTCTTAGGGTGAGTTGGCGACCAGCCCATGATGAAACGATGAAAGTCGGCCCAAGCAATAGGAAATAAGTTATACCATTCTTGAGCCACAGCCTCGGCCAAGTCTGGAGACTCTCCTGTAGCAATTAAGCAGCGAGACAACTCTGAAAAGTAGATATCTAAAAAATATTCCAAATGCTGCCGTAGTTTAGCTTCACTAAAACAACTGCCCAAGAAATACGCGAGATCCTGAACGCCAATACCTCGACCTACGTACTGGAAATCGACCGCAGCAACCTCACTGAGATCTTCAGCAAAACAAAAATTCGCCAACTTAGCATCACCATGAACAAGCGTCTGATAACGTGCCTGATTAATGGCTTGATCAAGACTCTCTGCTGACTCCTTCAAAGGGGAATCCATCATAGCTTGCCATTCATCTGGACGCGTCTGTAAATGCCAATAAGTGCCGCGTTGCCATAAACCGTCAGGCCAATTAGATTGTCGGCCAGACTGCAAGAAACGACTATGGAAGTTTGCTAACCAATGCAGCACCACAGCGACGTCTTCCAGCTCCATAGAAGAACATCGACGAGGATATCCAGCCTCATCCAAGTCTTCTAATAACAAATACATCTGCCCTTCTTGCTGCCATGACGCAAAGCACTTCGCCACTCTCTCACTCACTTGGCACTGCTCAGCCCAATGCTGATACCAATTTGCTTCTACTTGATAAGAGTGAACTTTACGGTCGTGAGCAAAGCTCGATTGCCAGCCTCGAGGATGCGCCTTCATTTCACCAAACTGAATCGATTTCAGCACCACACTTTGAGCAATATCAGCCCCTTGAATGGCAAAACGAACCACCTCGCCATAACCACTCCACAAACTTTGAATGGAATCCATTCGTGTCACCTGATTGGCATGTAACGCTCGCTTTATAAAAATTTCAGGGGTCATAAAATTCGCAAACAATAAAGGGGTCAGTGGATAGCAGGTATTTTAACGTAAATGCGGTTTATACTCACGGAACTAAAGGCAAGACGAGATGGCACATTATTTATGATAGCTGGAAGTACTCAGCTTTATCCTGATTCATGCCATCTTGGCACTGGAATCACGCAGACGCGTTGAGATTAATATCCCCCTCCCAACCGCCCCCCTCCGTGAGGGAGAGGAGCTAAAATGCCTAAACAGCTAACAACATAAGTGCTCTAATACATCCCTTAATCCTAATACATGCCGTCTTGGCATTGGATTCGCGCTGAAGTGTTGAACTGGATAACCGCTTCCCAACACTTCATTTATGCTGATTGATGCCGTCTTAGCATTGGATTCGCGCAGACGCGTTGAGCTTGCGATACAGGCGCAAGCGGAGGCAATGGTAAGATGGCATTTCCTGCAGACGAAAAAAAGCCCTGACAGCGTTCGCGATCAGGGCCTTCTTAATGTAAAGCTCAACGGTGCTTATCCTCTTGCAGGGCTGTCACATGCGTGTCTTTGATAAGGAGCCCCACACACACGAGGAAGCAATCTCGTGGGAGCAACCCTATAAAACACCAAAACGAAAAAACCCCGCCCTGCTGAGCAGGACGGGGTTCTTTTCAATATAAAGCTTGACGACGACCTACTCTCACATGGGATCTCCCACACTACCATTGGCGATGGCGCTTTTCACTTCTGAGTTCGGGATGGGATCAGGTGGTTCAACGCCTCTATGATCGTCAAGCAATTCGTTTTGCGTTTTGTTCTGGTTGGACGTTGTCGTCTCACCAAAACACGCGAATACGTGCTTGGATCTTTAACAATTCATTTTGAAATAGNGATAACCAAGTATCAAACCGATGCTCATCATTGCTGATGCTTTATCGTAATCTGTGTCTGCGATTTTNAAAAAACCACTTTGGTGTTATATGGTCAAGCCTCACGAGCAATTAGTATTGGTTAGCTCAATGCCTCACAGCACTTACACACCCAACCTATCAACGTCCTAGTCTCGAACGGCTCTTTAGGGGACTTATGTCCCAGTGAGATCTTATCTTAAGGGNGGCTTCCCGCTTAGATGCTTTCAGCGGTTATCCCGTCCGAACATAGCTACCCGGCAATGCCACTGGCGTGACAACCGGAACACCAGAGGTTCGTCCAC
>NZ_CP025572.1:4375449-4401060 GCF_018336975.1 Marinomonas sp. CT5
TTACACTAACAATAACTTAATCGACTCACTGTCCCGAAGAACAACAAGCCAACATAAAGCGAATTGACGTGTTAGACGTTTCGCAAGACTTCAATTTTTTTGATCCTAAAAGGATCTTCTGAAGCCTCCAGCGAGCGCCCACACAAATTATCTGATTATCTATTTTAAAGAGCGTGCTAACTTGAATGACTAAGCAAACTTATGTTTGGTTAGTTGAACTTGGTCTTCGTTGCTCTGAAGCCTTGTCCGTGTCAGCGAGGGCGTATATTAAGGATCTACAGATTTTGTGCAACCCTTTTTTTAAGAATTCTTAAATTAATTTCAAATTAATCAAACTTCAACAATACGCAGTTCCTTCGGCATAGAAAAAGAGACGTTCTCCTCTCTGCCTTTTAGTTCTTGAGGAGCACTTCCCCCTTCTTTAACTAGACGATCTATTACTTCGTTAACAAGCACTTCAGGTGCCGAAGCCCCCGCGGTCACGCCGATACTGAAAACGCCTTCCAACCATTCACGTTTAATTTCATTAGCATTATCGATCAAATAAGCTTTTGCGCCCATTCTTTCCGCCAATTCACGTAGACGGTTCGAATTTGAACTATTCACAGAGCCAACCACAAACACCAACTCAGACTCTTCAGCCAATGTCTTCACGGCATCTTGGCGATTTTGAGTGGCATAACAAATATCATCTTTTTTAGGGCCTCGAATCATTGGAAAATGATTACGCAGAGCATCAATAACAACCGAAGTATCATCCATAGACAAGGTAGTTTGAGTCACAAAAGCAAGGCGCTCAGGATTCTTAACTTGGAGTTTTTCTACATCTTCTGGGGTCTCGACTAAATAAATAGCTCCCCCTTGACGATCATCATACTGTCCCATGGTCCCTTCAACTTCCGGATGCCCGTCATGACCGATCAAAATACATTCCATCCCGTCACGAGAGTATCGCAACACTTCTAAATGCACTTTTGTCACCAATGGACAAGTGGCATCGAATACCTTCAATCCACGATTAGTCGCTTCATCTCGAACGGCTTTTGATACACCATGAGCACTAAAGATGACAATATTATCGTCTGGCACTTGGTCAAGCTCATCGACAAAAACAGCACCTCTGGCCTTCAGCGATTCAACAACAAATTTATTGTGAACAACTTCATGGCGAACATAAATTGGCGCTTCAAACAAATCTAAGCAACGATTCACAATATCTATTGCTCTATCAACGCCCGCACAAAAGCCACGCGGATTGGCAAGTTGAATCGCAAAACTCATACATCAGCCTCATCAACAGAAACAATTCTTACTTTAAAAGTTAACGAGCGACCAGCAAGAGGATGATTGAAGTCAACC
This sequence comes from Marinomonas sp. CT5, assembly GCF_018336975.1. Classification (NCBI taxonomy): domain Bacteria; kingdom Pseudomonadati; phylum Pseudomonadota; class Gammaproteobacteria; order Oceanospirillales; family Oceanospirillaceae; genus Marinomonas; species Marinomonas sp. CT5. The sequence continues at coordinate 4,376,809 of NZ_CP025572.1, forward strand.
ACCACCTCTTTATCACCAATTTCCGCAATAACACCGGGAAGTTCGTTTTTGCTCATATCAGCAAAAGACACCACCATGCCTTCTTCAAGATCCATAGAAAATTGCGAACGAGGGATGCGCTGTATGTTACTTTCATTGTGCGCCCCAAACGCCTTTTCTGGCGGCATCACAAAAGAAGCCTCTTGCCCTGCCGTCATCCCCAATAGAGCAGATTCAAAATCAGGCAACAAACTACCGTCACCAAAGACAAAGCTAGCTGGAGACTGAGAAAAGTTAGAATCAACAATTTGGCCATCTTCAAGTGACAACTCAAAATGCAGAGTGACTCGGCTTGCTGCCGTAATTACGCTCATTCTTTTTCACCTTCTTGCTTTTTGGTCACAAAACTTTCAAGCAACATTAAAATAACACCAATAGTAATAGCACTGTCTGCAAGATTAAATGCGGGGAAATACCAAGATTGCTGCCAATGAAACTGCAAAAAATCTACTACATGACCATAAACTAAACGATCATAGAGATTACCAATCGCACCACCAAGCACAAGGGTTAACGCTAGAGACTCCAATCGATTTGTTTCAGCAATCTTAACCAAGCGCCAACTAATGCCAACAACAACAGCCAAAGCAATGAAGGAAAAAAACCAACGCTGCCAGCCACCAGCCTGAGCAAGAAAGCTAAAAGCAGCACCGGTGTTATAGCGCAACGTTAAATCAAAGAATGGAAAAACAGCGATCTCTTGCCCATAAAACAAATTCGATTCAATGGCCTGTTTTGTCACCCAATCTAAAACAAAAAGAATAAGAGCCAGCGCCCACCAGCGCTGAACTCGTTTCCAAACAGTTAAAACAGTCATTAAGCGTAAAGGCGCTGTTCACCTTCCCCATCAGGTAAGTTAGAGATACAACGATCACATAGTTCTGGATGCGCTTCTCGTTTACCCACTTCTTCACGGTGATGCCAACAGCGAACACACTTGGTGTATTTGCTCAGTTCAACATGAACTTTCAAACCTTCAAGGTCCGTTGCTACCGCATTTTCATCCGCTTCAGACAAAGGCAACACCTTAACTTCGGAAGCAATCAATACAAAGCGTAATTCTTCACCAAGACGGTTTAATACAGCTTTTAACTCTTCATCGCAATAAAGTGTAATTTCAGCACTTAAACTTGCTTTCATCTTACCTTCACTACGAGCCGCTTCTAATACTTTATTGATCGCTACTTTTGCTTCAAGCATTTGTTTCCAGAAGTCACGCCCCATTGGCTCATCGCCCGCTAGTTCTTCAAGACCTTCATACCAAGTCTCCAAGAACACAGATTCACTACGCTCGCCGGGAAGGGTTTGCCAAATTTCATCCGCTGTGAAACTCAAGATAGGGGCAATCCAACGAGAGAATGCCTCCACTACATGATAAAGCGCAGTCTGTGCAGAACGACGTGCCAAGCTGTCTTTTTGCGTTGTGTATTGACGATCTTTAATAACATCCAAATAGAAGCCGCCTAAATCCACAGAACAGAAGTTCTGGATTTTTTGGTTCACTGTATGGAATTGATATTCGTTGTAAGCGGTATTCAATTCTTTTTGCAATAGCGCTGCACGATCAACAATCCAACGATCCAATGCAATCATGTCATTAGAAGACACCATATCGGTAGCAGGATTGAAGCCATTCAAGTTTGCCATCATAAAGCGCGCCGTATTTCGGATACGACGATAAGAGTCCGCTACTCGCTTAAGGATTTCATCAGACACTGTCATTTCTGTGGTGTAATCGGTCGCCGCTACCCATAAACGGATAATATCAGCCCCCAAGGTATCCATGACTTTCTGTGGAGACAATACATTCCCCAAAGACTTAGACATCTTACGACCATCACCATCTACAGTGAAACCATGAGTCAGTACTTGCTTATAAGGTGGCACCCCTCGAATCGCCATAGAGGTTTTCAACGAAGACTGGAACCAACCACGATGTTGATCTGAACCCTCCAGGTACAAATCTGCAGGGAAGCTCAACTCATCACGCTGATCAATAACCGAGTAATGAGTCACACCAGAGTCAAACCACACATCTAATGTGTCCGTTACCTTGCTGTATTTTTCTGCATCTGCCCCTAACAAGTCCGCGGCTTCTAGCTCAAACCAAGCATCGATGCCTTCGACCTCAATACGCTTAGCAACTTCTTCGATTAAACGAGGTGTTTCAGGGTGAAGCTCTTGAGTCTCTTTATTAATAAATAATGCAATTGGCACACCCCAAGTACGCTGACGAGACACACACCAATCTGGGCTATTGTTCAACATGCCTTCCATGCGGTTTTGGCCCCAACTTGGCACCCACTTAACCCCTTCAACAGCATGCTTGGCAGCGTCTAGCAAACCTTCTTTGGTCATACTGATAAACCACTGAGGTGTTGCACGGAAAATCAATGGGGTTTTAGTACGCCAGCAATGTGGGTAACTATGGAATATCTTGGATTCAAACACTAAAGCATTGTTGCGGTTTAGCGCTTCAAGAATAGCATCATCCACTTTATAGACATGCAATCCAGCAAACTCGCCAGCCGCGTCAGAGTAAACACCATTGTCTTGAACAAGATTGATTGTACCAATGCCGTTTTCACGACCAACATTAAAGTCATCAACACCGTGATCTGGTGCGGTATGCACACAGCCGGTACCCGCTTCAGTGGTAACATGCTCACCCAAGATGACAGGGATATCGCGCTGCAAGAATGGGTGATTCAAAACAGTACCCGCAAGGTCAGCACCTACTGCTCGACCCACAATACGGAAATCAGCAACGCCATAACGAGACATGACGCCTTCAACCATATCTTCAGCGAGAATCAGGCGCTCTTTGCCCAAGCCCATATCCACTTCAACCAAGGCATAATTAAACTCTGGGTGAATAGAAACTGCTTGGCTTGCAGGAAGCGTCCAAGGCGTTGTCGTCCAAATCACCACAGAGACGTTACCTTCACCTTCAACAGCAGAGAATTTAGCCAACAAAGCCGCTTCATCCTGAGGCGCATAACGAACATCTAAAGATAAAGAGGTTTTATCTTGGTATTCCACTTCCGCTTCAGCTAACGCAGAACCACCAACAACACTCCAATAAACTGGCTTAAAGCCTTTTACCAAATGGCCGTTTTCTGCAATTTTACCCAAAGCGCGAACAATGTTGGCTTCCGTTTGGAAGTTCATCGTCAGATAAGGATTTTCCCAATCCCCCATCACACCAAGACGGATAAAGTCTTTTTTCTGCTCTTCGATTTGCGAGTAAGCATATTCGCGACATTTAGCACGAAACTCTTTATAAGAAACTTTCGCTCCCGCCTTGCCAATCAATTGCTCAACTTTATGCTCAATTGGCAAACCGTGACAATCCCAACCTGGGATATAAGGTGCATCAAAGCCGCTGACAGTTTTAGACTTAACAATAATATCTTTGAGGATTTTGTTAACTGCGTGACCAATGTGAATACTGCCATTTGCGTAAGGAGGACCATCATGAAGAATAAAAGACTTACGGCCTTTACTCACATCACGTACTTTTTGGTATAGGTCCATATCCTGCCAACGCTTAAGCATTGCAGGTTCACGTTTTGCCAAATCTCCACGCATTGGGAAGTCAGTATCTGGCAAATTCAGTGTCGGTTTATAATCACTCATGGTTTATCGATTCATCCTCAAAGATCATCTTTTCACTGATTAGCAAAAAAGCGTAACGCTTCTTCTTTATCACATTGAATTTGTTTTTCCAGCGCATCTAAGCTGGCCATTTTTCGCTCTGCCCTAATAAAGTGACAGAAAGTGACCTGCACATATTTGTCGTACAGGTCACCACTAAAATCTAACAGGTGTACCTCTAATATTGGTGTCTTACCTTGAACAGTAGGACGTACGCCAATATTCGCAACGCCATTATGGGAAACGCCATCAACCAAAAAGGTCACAGCGTATACGCCAGAAAGAGCAGACTTAGTGCCTTTAAGGTGTACATTCGCCGTTGGAAAACCTAATTTCCGACCTAGCTGCTGTCCATGTCTCACTCGACCACTTAACGAAACAGCGTGCCCCATATTCAGCTGGGCCGCCGCAATATCGCCACGTTCAAGAGCATCTCTAACCAGAGTGCTACTGACTCGTTCATCCAAAGCATTTAATACCGAAGGCGTATTCTCAACATCAAAACCCTGCCGACCGCCGAACTCTTGCAAGTAATAAAAGTCACCTTGGCGGTCACAGCCGAAGCGAAAATCATCTCCTACCACCAAATGCTTTACCGACAAACCATCTAGCAAAATCTGCTGACAAAATGCCTGAGCATCTAACTGTTGAAGCTTAAGGCTAAACGGCATACAAAGAACATAATCAACGCCATGTCCTTCTAGCAGCTTCACCTTATCACGCAAACGACTAATACGGCCTGGCGCAGTCTCCGGCCCAAAAAACTCTCTTGGTTGAGGTTCAAAGATCATAATCGCAGAAGGCGAATTATATTGCTTAGCCAGAGCTTTGACGCGCGCCAAAATGGCACCATGCCCTAAATGAACACCGTCAAAATTCCCTATCGTCAGCACGCATTCTTTGTGCTTTGAACGGATATTATGAATACCGCGAATTAACTCCATAGAACCCCGTACAAAACAATTAACCCCAGCGTCGAAAAAATATCAGGGATTATATAGCAGTTAACCTAATGAAGGTAGGCCAGAACTTGAACAAGCTGTGCAAACCCATCATCAAGACAAAAACACTTTAATACACCTAATGCTTAAAAATAGAAGGACGCAACCCCGCAGCGACCGCAACGAGAACGTACACCAGCACACCACAGACAACAACCGCCAAGGTACAGACAACACGATACAAGTCATCCATCTGCGTCCACTGCCAACCCTGAAGAAGCACAAGATACAAACATCCACCAAGAGCAAGAGTGGCACTTAACAATATTCGCAGCAAACGCCCCCACTGAGCAGAAAACACATGATATTGCTTCTTGTACAGTCCGCGCCACAGCAAGAAAGCATTTAGCCCTGCCGATAGACTGGTTGCCAATGCCAGCCCAACATGTCCCAGCGGCCAAACCAACATTAGATTCAGAACCATATTCGATACCATTGCAATGATTCCGATACGCACCGGTGTTTTGGTATCTTGTCGAGCATAGTAGCCAGGCGCTAACACTTTAATTAACATCATAAACACCAACCCCAACGAATAAGCCTGAAGACTTTGCGCCGCCATATGAACATCATTGACCGTCAACTCACCTCGGTAAAAGATGGTGGCTATTAAAGGCTCAGCAAGCATAAACAACGCAAGAGAGGATGGAATAGCAATTAACAACAAGATGCGTAACGCCCAATCCAATGTATCCGAAAACTTAGACGACTCCCCACCAGAAAAACTGCGCGACAAAGAAGGCAAAATCACTGTACTGATAGCAATCGCAAAAATCCCCAATGGCAATTCATATAAGCGATCCGACAAATACAGCCAAGTAATACTCCCTGTCTGTAAAAAGGAAGCCAAGACCGTATCCAGCAGCAAATTAATCTGACTCACAGACACACCAAATAAAGCCGGCCCCATCAAGAGCAAAATTCTTTTTACCCCTGGATGACGAAAGCCTAATGTGGGCATTGGCAATAATCGCAACCTTGCCAAAAATGGCACTTGAAACATCAACTGAAGCAAACCAGCAAAAAACACACCCCAAGCAACGGCCGTCTCAGCCTGAGCCGCTGTCCGAGCAAAACATAAGGTAGCAACTATTAAAGAGAGATTGAGAAAAATCGGAGTAATCGCCGGTACGGCGTATTCACCGTGCGCGTTTAAAATGCCACCAGCCAATGCCGTTAGCGAAATAAATAACAAATAGGGAAAAGTAATAACCAACAAATTAGAGGCCAATGCTGCCTGCCCATCATCCGCCGCAAACCCCGGTGCAAACACATAAACCACCCAAGGGGCGCACACCATAAAAAGCGCAGTGATACACAACAACACCAAGGCGAGCGATCCTGTGACCGCAGAGATAAGCACACGAACCTCTTCTTTGCCTTCTTTCACTCGATAATCACTTAAAACCGGCACAAAAGCCTGAGCAAACGCCCCTTCTGCAAATAATCGGCGAAAAAAATTAGGAATTTTAAAAGCAACATAAAATGCATCCGCACTACCACTCGCCCCTAACACATACGCCAAAGCCGCATCTCTCACCAAACCCAAAATACGAGAAAGGAACGTACAGACAGAAACCAAGACACCAGAACGTAACAAAGACAAAGACTTAGGAGCCTTATCCGAAGAAGATTTGTTTTCAGACATAAAAAATTACGACATAAGCAGTAGATAGATGAGTACAGAATAACACCTGCTACTACCTGAGCGCAGCCAAATATATAAGCTCATTTGACTAATTTTTGTATAATAGGGTTGTGACAGCGCCAAAAACTGGTAAAATCCGCCGCGAGATTTCAAAGTTAACACTTGACATTAATTTCATGACACAGCAGAGTGCTGGGTCATTACTTATTCCAAAATTAAAGGAGCCAGACCGTGGCAAATTCCGCCGGTTCAAAAAAACGCGCGCGCCAAGCAGTAAAAAGCCGCGCTCACAATGGTAGCCTTCGTTCAATGGTTCGCACTTACTTGAAAAAAGTAGATGCAGCTATCGAAGCAGGCAATCAAGCTGACGCACAAGCAGCTTACGTTCTAGCAACTTCTAAGCTAGACAAAGCCGCTGACAAAGGCCTATATCACAAAAACAAAGCAGCTCGTCATAAGAGCCGCTTGAGTGCTAAAATCAAAGCACTGGCCTAATACCTATAAAAAAACCGGCACATGCCGGTTTTTTTATATCTTTTATTTGCTATTGAAATCCATTTCAAAATTCTCGCGCTAGCCAAATAACACTACCAGCCAAACCACTGCGGCCAAAAATAAAGCCAACATAACCGCTGCGGACCCCAAATCTTTAGCACGTCCTGACAATTCATGATGCTCATCACTGATACGATCCACAACCGCCTCCACACTGGAGTTAATCGTTTCAACAATCAACACCATTCCGGCAGAAAAAATCAACACGGCTCGCTCAAGCCCGGTATCTCCAAACCAAATAGCAAAAGGCAAAGAAATCAAAAACAAAACAGATTCTTGTCGAAATGCAGCCTCATGCTTCCACTGCGCCCGCAACCCCTGATAAGAATACTTTGTAGCACTAAGCACGCGATCTAAACCCACTTTACCTGGCTTTGCCATGACAAACCTAACCCCTTAAATAATAACTAAATCATCGCGATGAATTAACTCTGGTTCACCTTTATAACCTAAGATATCCCCAATATTAGACGAAGGCTGGCCAAGTAACTTCAATGTTTCAGCCACACTATAATTCACTAGTCCACGAGCAACTAGGTCGCCTTGCAAATCAACACAAATCACCATATCACCACGTGAAAACGTCCCTTGAGCATCTTTCACTCCGACAGGTAAAAGACTTGTACCCGCCTTACGCAACGCCTTTACAGCACCATCATCCAAAATCAAAGCCCCTCGACTCTTCAAATGCCCCGCTAACCACTGCTTACGCGCCGCCACTCTACCGTGTTCTGGTTGCAACCAAGTTCCCAGTGCTTCACCCGCAGCAACACGAGTAATAACACCCTCTTCTCGGCCAGAAGCAATCAAGGTATCAGCACCAGAACGCGCAGCCAAAAGTGCCGCTCGAACCTTTGTCAGCATTCCACCACTACCTAACACGCCAGCCCCACCACTGGCCATGGACTCAAGACGGTCATCTGATGCTGAAATATGCGAAATTAATGTTGCATCTTTATGGTCGCGCGGATTTTTATCATACAAGCCTTGCTGATCAGTCAAAATAATCAAAATATCAGCTTCAACAAGGTTAGCCACCAAGGCTCCCAACGTATCATTGTCACCAAACCGAATTTCATCGGTTACAACCGTATCATTTTCATTAACTATGGGTACAACACCAAGACCAAGCAGTGTTCGCAATGAAGATCGAGCGTTTAAGTAACGTCGACGATTAGATAAGTCATCATGTGTTAGCAGTATTTGCGCCGTACATAAGCCATGCTTCTCAAAATGCGATTCATACACGCCAACCAATTCCATCTGTCCAACGGCGGCGGCGGCCTGCAACTCATTCACCTGCGTAGGACGAGAAGAAAAACCAAGACGCTTCATGCCAGCCGCTATTGAGCCCGAAGAAACTAGAACCACTTCCTTGCCTTGCGCTCTTAACTCAGCAATTTGTGCGACCCAAAGACCAATCCGAGCAACATCTAACCCCTGCCCATCGTTGGTCAATAATGCACTGCCTATCTTGACAACGATACGTTGCGCCTTAGCTATTTTTTCTCGCATTTCCATGATACTACTTATTCTCACCAATCAGATTAGCTAACGTATTCCACTTCAACATCGTAATCATCGTCGTCGAAATCGTCATCATCAAGCTGTTGACCTGCTTTACGACGTTTTTCACGCAATGACATAATGCGATTACGACCTTCCTCGTCTATCAAAGCACGCATTGCTTCTTCTTTCTCACGCGCTTCCTGACTTTCTAATAACAGCTCACGCTGTTCTTCAAGGGCTGTCATCAAATCCAAACACAATACCTCTGTACCTTCACCAGATATAGCAGAAATACGATATGCTTTACCTTCCCAGCCAAGTGCATCAATAACACTTTGACAGCGCTCTTCCAGCTCATCTTCAGGAACCATGTCCGTTTTATTCAATACCAACCAACGATCACGCTCCGCTAACGCAGGGCTAAACTGATGCAACTCATTTACGGCAATAACAGCCGCTTCAGCAGGGGTAATTTCATCCCAAGGAGCCAAGTCAACAATATGTAACAAAATACGATTACGCACCAAATGCTTCAAGAAGCGAATACCAAGACCAGCCCCCTCAGACGCCCCTTCAATAATCCCTGGTATATCGGCAATAACGAAACTTTGATGCTTTTTAACTTTCACCACACCAAGATTCGGCACCAAAGTTGTAAAAGGGTAATCCGCTACTTTAGGCTTAGCTGATGAAACAGAACGAATAAAGGTAGATTTGCCGGCATTAGGAAGACCAAGCAACCCGACATCAGCCAACACTTTCATCTCCAGCTTCAATGTACGCTCTTCGCCTACCGTACCTTTTGTCGTCTGGCGTGGAGCACGGTTGGTACTGGACTTAAATCGAGTATTCCCCAAGCCATGATGGCCACCCTGAGCAACCTTTAACTTCTGACCAGCACGAACAAGATCACCAAGCGTCTCACCGGTATCATCATCAATAACAGTTGTCCCAATAGGCACCTTAATTTCAAGATCAGCTCCCTTCGAGCCTGTCATATCTCGACCTTGCCCAGACTCGCCACTTTCAGCGATGTATTTTTTCGTAAATCGAAAATCAATGAGAGTATTTAGAGATTCATCAGCAACCAGTATTACACTACCTCCGTTTCCCCCATCACCGCCATCAGGACCGCCTTTCGCAACGAATTTTTCGCGCCAAAAACTCAAACAACCATTACCGCCCTTACCCGCTCTTACATAGATACTGGCTTCATCAACAAATTTCACAAAATCACCTCGTCGGTGGATTATCAGAATCAATAGAGTCTGATTATAGAATTTTTCCAAAAAAAAAGCCCCGCGTCGCGGAGCTCTTTTTAAGTTTTTAGCAGTAATTAAGCCGCTACGACAGAAACTGTACGACGCTTAAGTTTACCTTTTACTTCAAACTTCACTTGGCCTTCAGCAACAGCGAACAAAGTGTGATCTTTACCAATTTGAACACCAACACCAGGATGGAACTGAGTACCACGCTGACGAACAAGGATGTTACCTGGGATCACAACTTGACCACCAAAACGTTTGACACCTAATCGTTTCGACTCGGAATCGCGACCGTTACGAGTACTACCACCCGCCTTTTTATGAGCCATGACTTACTCCTTAAATTTGAATAGTTAGCACTTAGTTAATGCCAGTTATTTTCACTTCTGTGAACCACTGACGATGACCCATACGCTTCATAGAATGCTTACGACGACGGAATTTCAAGATTTTCACTTTATCTCCGCGACCATGAGCAACAACTTCAGCTGTTACTTTAGCGCCTTCTACAACTGGTGCACCAACTTTAACGTCGTCGCCATTGCTTACAAGAAGAACGTCGTCGAATTGAATCGCGCCACCTTCTTCAACAGCTAATTTCTCAACCTTAAGGGTTTGGCCTTCTTCTACACGGTATTGTTTACCGCCAGTTTTGATCACTGCAAACATGTTCTTCTCCAATGAGATTTACCCGGCTACTGAAATTGAATTTGACCTACTTCTAGTGGCAATAAGTTTCTGACCGAATCGATCAAAAATCACTAACCATATGATAGGGAGCAAAATGTGGGTAAATCGGACGCGAGATTGTACAAAATCACACCACTCAATACAAGCCAAAAGCCACGTCTTTATATATTTTTCGTATTTAAGGTTGACCCTGACACAAGCCTTACCTAGCATGAGGCACACTTGCTGATCAGCTTGAGACTATTTAGCTTCGGAAATTGCATGCAACCTATACAAATACACGACGTTGTGGCCAATGAATTTGGCCAAGTGAACGACTATATTGTGTCACAACTTAGTAGTGACATCCCTCTAATAGAGCAAATCGGCTACTACATCATTAGTAATGGCGGCAAACGCCTACGCCCACTGCTGGTATTATTAGCAGCACGAGCAAGTGGAGACCTGGATAAAAAGAAACTTGAACAAGCCATTCAAATGGCGACCATCATTGAGTTTATCCACACATCAACCTTACTCCATGATGATGTGGTCGATGAATCCAACATGCGCCGAGGAAAAAAGACGGCGAACGAAGAATGGGGTAATGCACCAAGCGTTCTAGTTGGTGACTTTCTATATTCTCGCGCCTTTCAAATCATGGTGGATGTGGGCAGCATGGAATGCATGAGCATTTTATCCAAAACAACCAACATCATTGCCGAAGGTGAAGTTCAACAACTTATAAACTGTGGTGACCCAGACACAACGGAAGAGAGCTACCTAAAAGTCATACAGTACAAAACAGCACAACTGTTTGAAGGGGCAGCACTTTGTGGCGCCGTCATTGCTGGAGCCAGTACAGAATATCAAGAAGCCCTAAGGCACTTTGGCATGTACGTGGGAACCGCATTCCAACTCATTGATGATGTTATGGACTACACCAGCACAGCAGAAGAAATGGGAAAAAGCGTGGGTGATGATCTAGCAGAAGGTAAACCCACTCTGCCTCTCATCTATACAATGAAAAATGGTCCTAAAGACGCCGTAGAACGAGTCAGACAAGCGATATTAACCGGTGGACTTGAGCAATTAGAAACCATTATAAACGACGTACAAAACTGTGGCGCTATTGAGTACACTCAGCAAAAAGCACAAGAACAAGCAGATCTAGCCATAAAAGCTATAGCCGAATTGCCAGAATCTGACTACAAAAAAGCACTTGTTACATTGGCCAATGCCTCTGTGAAACGTCGCAATTAGTTACTATCAATAAACCCAAACGAAGTCAGTTAACTTTGTTTGGGTTTATTATGCATTCCCCTGTAGAACATCCATCACAATTCCTGCCGCCATTGAAGAGTTTTGCTGCATAAAACAATGCCCGCCATCAACTTCAATCACTCTAATATTGGAATTAAGTTTTGCTGCTAATCGATAGGCTTCTTTAAAATAATCAAAAGTATCTTTACCTTGGATAATACAAGTCGGTACAGATATTTTGGCTATTAAATGCCAAAGACGCTTAGGGTAGCTGGCAAAAATTGCCGCTTCCATCCAAGATGGACAGCCCAATTGATAATGCCCTTTTTCATCACGTTTAATAGAAGAGGCTATATAATCCTCCAAACAAGCTGACTCCCAACCTTTAAAGGTTCCTCTTTCGAAAAAACTACTTTTCACTTGAGCGAAGCTTTCCCATTGAGTTCGACGACGGCGAGCCTGTTTTGCCAAAGGAATCTGACTTTTTAAACCCGCCAACCTCACACCGCGCATCATCCAAATTAAGCGAGGCGGGAAAAGTGCAGGATCTAACAAGACTAAGCGATCAAAAAGTTCAGGCGTTTGCTCACTCATTAGCGCTGTCATACAACCACCGAAACTATGCCCGATACCGATCAGCTCCTTCTTCGGAATAATCTCTTTCTGCACACTAAGTGCTTCAGCAAAACGAGAAGCCGTGGCGTTCCAGCCGATAAAAGAATCACCTGGAGTCGACCCACCATGGCCTGCAGCATCTTGCAGGATTAAGTTATACCCTTTAATTTTCTCCAAAAAGTTCAAATATGTCCGCACAGAAAAGCCATTACCATGAAGGAAATGAATCGTCGACTGATCTTCGTTCATTTCGCTTCGATATCCTTGAATATAACCACCATCAAATGGATATTGCCAAGCAGCTAAATTGGTTTCTCTTTTGAGAGGCATAAATATACTCACAGGCAGCACAACATTGCTAAAGTCAGCATAATAACAGAAAAAAAACGACAAATAGTGGCAATACCATACGATTAAAACTGACTTTTTCCTCTGACAACGCCCTCAAAGTAAGGCATTAATGCAAAAACGATCATTTTTCATGCAGGTAATTTGGTTTTTTTCCGTTCAAACATTCATATTAGGCCTCCAAACCGATATAATTAGCTGGATTTTCTACTGCAAACTGGACCACGACAATCCGCCGGACTATTTTTGAGTCATCGGCTGGATGTGGATATAGGACTATAATGACTACAGCTTCATCTTTTGAAAAAGACGAACTATTAAAATGCGGCCACGGTGAAATGTTTGGTGCAGGCAATGCCCAACTTCCTGTAGGCAATATGCTAATGATGGATCGCATTACTCACATCTCGACTGAAGGCGGGGAACATGGCAAAGGCGAAATTATTGCTGAGCTAGACATCAACCCTGATCTATGGTTTTTTGCGTGTCACTTCCCTGGAGATCCAGTTATGCCAGGTTGTCTTGGTTTAGACGCGATGTGGCAGCTGGTAGGATTTTTTCTAGGTTGGAAAGGAAATAAAGGTCGCGGACGTGCACTGGGTTCTGGCGAAGTAAAATTCACAGGCCAAATTCTTCCTACCGCAAAAAAAGTTACCTTCCACATTCACCTTAAGCGCGTAATTGAGCGTAAGTTAGTGATGGGAATTGCAGACGGAAGCGTAAAAGTTGATGGTCGTGAAATTTACACTGCAAAAGATTTGCGTGTTGGCTTATTCACGTCAACTGATAACTTCTAAAGATTAAGAATGAAAGAGGCACATTTATGCGTCGTGTAGTAGTAACAGGTCTTGGCATTGTCAGCTGCCTAGGCAATGACAAAGAGAGCGTTCTAAACTCCTTGCGCGAGGGCCAATCTGGTATTCGTTTCGCTGAAGATTACAAAGAATATGGCTTTCGTAGCCATGTTTGTGGTCGAATTGATTTAGATGCAGAAAGCATTGATCGTAAAGTTCGCCGTTTCATGGGCGATGCTGCAACTTACGCGTATGTATCTATGCAACAAGCCATTCAAGATGCAGGCCTAACAGAAGACCAAGTATCTAACATCCGTACAGGCTTGGTTGCAGGTTCTGGTGGTGCATCCGCTAAAAACCTTGTTGATTCAGCCGATACGCTTCGCGAAAAAGGCGTTAAACGCGTTGGACCATACCGTGTAACTCAAACTATGGGTAGTACCGTTTCTGCCTGTTTGGCGACTCCTTTTAAAATCAAAGGCGTTAACTATTCGATCACATCAGCCTGTTCTACAAGTGCTCATTGTATCGGTAATGCTATGGAGCTTATCCAACTAGGCAAACAAGACATCGTTTTCGCTGGCGGTGGTGAAGAAGAGAGCTGGACTCAAACTTGTATGTTTGATGCGATGGGAGCCCTGTCTTCTAAATACAACGAAACACCTGAAAAAGCCTCTCGTGCTTACGATGCAAACCGTGATGGTTTTGTCATTGCTGGCGGCGGCGGCATGTTGGTTATCGAAGAACTAGAACACGCTAAAGCGCGTGGTGCAAAAATCTATGCTGAGCTAGTTGGTTACGGTGCAACATCTGATGGTTATGACATGGTTGCTCCATCTGGTGAAGGTGCAGTGCGCTGTATGCAAATGGCGATGAGCACAATTGATGGCGACATCGATTACATCAATACTCATGGCACAAGTACACCTGCGGGCGACATGAAAGAGCTTCAAGCGGTTAATGAAACGTTCGGCGACAAAATCCCATTAATTAGCTCAACAAAATCTCTATCAGGTCACTCCTTGGGGGCAGCTGGTGTTCATGAGGCTATCTACTGCTTGCTAATGATGGAAAATAACTTCATTACAGCATCAGCAAACGTTGATGAACTTGATCCAGCAGCAGGAAACATCCCGGTTGTAACCACTCGCAAAGATAATGCAGACTTGAACCTAATCATGTCTAACAGTTTTGGTTTTGGCGGCACTAACGCCAGTCTAGTATTCAAAAAATACACTGCTTAAACCAACTCTTTATAGAGTAAAAAAAGCCGCATCAAATGATGAAGTGACCCCCAATAGTTGGACTATCCAATTACTGGGGGTCTTTTTATGTCTTCGCTTTAGTATGAGCTTGAGCTAAAACAAAAAGTCATTTCCTTTAGGAAGCTTGGCCATTTCAGCACGCATCCACGCATCCATTTCTTCATGCAATGCAGACGTCTTTTTACCTTCAGACTCTATGATTGGACCAATAACCACACGAATAGAGCCAGGATATTTACGCCACTTTTTTCCTGGCCACGTATAACCCGCGTTATGCACAACAGGTAATATTGGCACTCCGGCCGAGGTTGCAAGCATAGCTGCACCTTTATTAAAGGCTTGTTCAGCATTCGGCGCTATCCGCGTCCCTTCCGGAAAGATCAACACAGAGCGACCATCATCTAAACGCTCTTTACCCTGACTAATGATCTGTTTCAACGCATTCGTGCGTTGAGAACGGTCAATGGCAATAGGCTGCACCATACGCAACCCCCAGCCAAAGAAAGGAACCGATAACAACTCTTTCTTTAATACCGTTGAAACTGGAGCCATTAAGACTTGCAGTACATACGTTTCCCATTCGCTTTGATGGTTTGCTACCAGCACAACGGGACGGTTCTTATTGATATGCTCCAGACCGACTATCTCAACATTCACACCGCAAAAAACTCGAAAAACGAACAACAACCCTTTGTTATGTAAATTTAAGACTGGTTGACGATAATTCCTTGGCAGCAATACTGTCGCGAAAGGCGCAAGAACACCAAATATAATGGTCGAAACCATGTAGTAAATAGAAAAAAACGTCGAGCCGACCCAAGATCTTGCTGACTCCCAAATACTCATTGACAGCCTACTCCCCATAACTGTTTAAATATTTCTGCTGCTGTTTCAATGGATTTGCATACATTGCTAACACAGTGTCTCTTAGATTTTCAGGGCAACGCTCAAGATAGCTTGAAAATGCACTATCGGTTGAAGGTAAGCCTTGCAATAAAGCCAATGCAGCCTCATTGGTAGATTGAATCGCATAATTTGTAATGATTTGACGATCCACTTCTGCAACAAACTCTTCTGGGGTTTCAAAACCATCTTTTATGACATTCCCAAAAGTAATCACTACCTTGCCTTTTTGCCCAACAATACCATTTTTAATACTGTCTATATCTTCAAATTCCGCTTTTTCATAATTGCCAGTTGTGGTTTTTTGATGTAGTTCGCGCGCCTTATCAAAAGCACAAGGATCATACTCATAAGCAATAGAAACAGGAACAATTTTTAAGTTCGCCATTGCCTCCGGAAAAGTTTTCTTCTCCTTTTTCTGACTCATAAAAAACATTTTAATAATGGCAGGATCCGTTTGATCCAAACCATCTTTCGCTCGACCCTCTTTTTGCGCAATCCAAATATTAGCCTGATCTTTCGTCAACGATTCTGTTATGTAAGCGGAAAGCTGACCAAAAGCAGCCATCATTTCCCGAATACCATTTGCTGAACGTTTGACGATAAAGCTTTTATTAAGACGCATCAGGTCAGACACAAAAGGGCGGCGCAGTAGATTGTCTCCTATTGCAATACGCACCGTATCTAACCCTGCCAAATACAGCCCATAGTTAACAAACGCCGGATCCATCGCAATGTCCCTGTGATTAGACAGAAACAAGTAGCCAGTGCCTTTCTCTAACTTCTCAATACCACGGTATTCAACATTCGTGGTCGTCGTTTTTATCATACGCTCCATATAACTTGCGACACGCATTTGAAAATCATGGACATTTGAAATATTAGAAATTTGACGCTTCAGTGCAAGTTTAACCCCAAATGCCAATGGCGCTTTAAGAAACTTAGGCCACTGGGCAAAGCGAAAACCAATAATTGTATTAATAAAATCTGGCGTTTCGACCAAATTGTTCAACACCTCGGCGACCTCATCGTCGTTATAAGGGCGTATATCGTGAAACTGATCCATTTAATTTTCCGTCAGTAAAAACTGGTTTGATTTTTGTTATATATTTTATTAAAGGCTTTGAATATCAAAACCTAACGCTTCTAGCTCCGCGCGTTTCGATGTTGACGTTACAACTGCAACGTTTTCATTCTCTCTTGTTAAATAGGTTTTTGTGACGTGCTTCAGCTGC
Source organism: Marinomonas sp. CT5 (assembly GCF_018336975.1). Taxonomy (NCBI): domain Bacteria; kingdom Pseudomonadati; phylum Pseudomonadota; class Gammaproteobacteria; order Oceanospirillales; family Oceanospirillaceae; genus Marinomonas; species Marinomonas sp. CT5. The sequence goes on from NZ_CP025572.1 coordinate 4,393,575, forward strand.
TCAAGCGTCACTGATAACACTTTGCCGCGAAAGGCTTCTCGATAAGCCAAACTACGACCGTGAAGCTGTACATAGAAATCACTCTGTGCCTCTCCAGCAGGTGACCCTGGTTTATCCATCGAACCAATCACACCCAAGATCGCCTCTTCCAACGCATCCTCAGAATGCGTTTCATTTAGCATCCACTCAATCGAAGCATCAAAGTCCGCTAAGGTTTCTGTTAAACGAGGATCGCGGTACGAATAAAAACGGAAGGAGCCAGTGCTACCATCAAAGGTCGCACCACCACCGTAAGCACCACCTTGTTCTCGAATCACTCTGTGCAAGAACCCATTACGTAAGAAGCCACCTAAAACGGTCAATGCAGCAACATCTGAATGATCACCAAACGCCGTTCGAAAGGCTTTACTACAGAAGTTCACTTGGGTTGACGTCAGCCAGGCTACATTGGTTTTAGACTCAACTGGGTCAATAGAAAATTTAGCCTGTTCGGTGCCTACTGGCAAATCGCTGAACACCGTCTCAACGGCGCTTAATACATCCGCTTCGTGCTGAGGCTCTGCTACTAACAGCATCTGCTTGTTCGCTTTCAATAGCTTCTGATGCAAGCGTTTAAAGACAACCAAAACCTCTTCCACTTTGCTGTTGTCCGCTTTCATGGCGTCATCTAATGCAATGGCAGAACGAATACCAGACATGCCACTCCATTTCTCTTGCTGAGCAGCCAAACCAGATATAGCACTGGAAGCGGCCGTCATCGCCAGCGAGTGACCTTGACCTGTAATAGACTGCTGACGACGAGCTCGTCGTTGAGCCACCAGCTCTTTTACTCGACTCACTTCATCAAAACGCACATTAAGCATAGTATCTTTTAGCAATTCACTCATGCTTTTAACATTGGTCACCAGCGCTTTTGACGACAGAATAAAATACCCATTTAGGGCTTGGCGATCTTCCACTGTGGCACGAATTGAATTGGAAGACCCTAAGCCGCCACAAACTTGAGCTTGACGCTCTTGCACGGCAAGATAGTCCGCATCCCCTATCCCCAACTCCGTCATCATTGAAGAAAACAAAGGCAAATACTCAGTTTCCTCTGCATCCAATTGAGGCAAATCAATCACCAGCTGTTGGTACACTAAGCCATTGGTACCCTGCGGGTAAAAGGTAATCGGCAAGCTGGTCGCTAGTTTCTTGTTTTCATATTCAGGCAAACGCGCAGGCACATCTTCGAGGCCTACTTTCGGCAGAATACTCATGTCATCGACTTGAGACTGACGCGCTTTCAATGCGGCACTTCGTGCAATAATTTGTTGTTTCTCTGCATCAGACAATGCCGCTTTAATCTTACTTAGACGATCTTTCTCAGCCTGATTACGGCGTGTTTCAAGGGCATCATCAGGGCTTAACGTCAGAGTCACGCGATGGGCGTTCGTCAACAGCAAGCTTTTGATCAAATTAGGAATATATTGCGGGTCTTGTACCTTTTCACGCATCGCCTTAATAACAGGGTCCAAATCAAGCTGGGCAATCACATCGCCAGAATGCACCGCTGTAGACAAACCAGCTAAGATCAATTGCAAACCATAAGGGTAGCTACCACCACCCACTTCACGCTGACTTAACTCTAATTGGTGCAACATGGCATCCACCATGTCTTGCTCAACGCCTTTTTCTGCAATGCTTTCAAGCGTCGATAAGACCAAAGCTTCAACCTTTGCCGCGTCTTCTCGTTTAACACCTTCTAACCCACACATGAAGCTCATTTCTTTATTGCTGTCTTCAAGACCACACATAGGTGACGGAGCACGACCAAGATCACTATTCTCTAAAACCCTTAGTAGCGGTGAGGCACTGTTATCTAGTAAAACACTAGAAAGCAATTGCGCTTCAAATTGCTGGTTTAAGTCGGTGCTTTCACCCAACAACCAACCAACAACCACATGACTGCCATCTTCTTTTACTTCATCTTCAGCATAGCCTTCCTCCACTCGCACCGGAGAAAAGTAACGCTTGGCATTTGGTACGCTAACTTGCTTTTCGAGTCGTTCAAAACGACTCAGTACTTTTTCTTCAAATTCCGCCTGCAATGTTTCTGCAGGGATATCACCAAAGGTCATGAATACCGCATTGGAAGGATGGTAGTGAGTACGATAAAACGCTAACAAGTCTTGATAAGATAAATCTGGAATATCCGCAGGCTCGCCACCAGAATTAAAATGGTACGTATTATTCGGGAACAAATATTTCGTAAGTGTCTGCCACAACACTGATGTAGTAGAGCTCATCGCCCCTTTCATCTCATTAAACACAACACCCTTAAACGTTAGCTCTGAGTCCGCATTTTCTGGCTCAGCGAACTCTAAGCGATGGCCTTCCTGTGAGAAGTCCAATTCATCCAGACGCGAAAAGAACACCGCATCTAGGTAGACGCCTAAAAGGTTATGAAAATCTTTCTTGTTTTTGCTGGCAAATGGGTAGGCCGTCCAATCCGAAGAGGTAAAGGCATTCATGAATGTATTCAAAGAACGGCGAATCATCATGAAGAAAGGATCACGCACAGGAAAACGCTCAGATCCACACAATACAGTGTGTTCAAGAATGTGTGCCACACCACAGGAATCCGTTGGAACCGTTTTTAATCCAACCAAGAAGACGTTTTCATCATTTTCAGACGCGATGTGAAAATGCTTAGCACCTGTGACAGTGTGCTCAAATTCTTGAACAGTTACATTTAGAGCATCAATAAACTCACTGCGAAGAAACGTAAACGCAGGATGGTGCGCGGTGCTATTTGCCATTCTCTACCTCGATAGAATTAGAATACGATAATTACATTGTGTTGGGGCAGCCTGATTAAACTCAAGACAGCAAAGTGACGGGATTATAGCAAAAACATGGCTTTTACTGCACGAACTAACATGAATACACCCATATAAGACAAAACAACACATTAGCGCTTCTGATGTTTTTCCCAATCATCCAAGCGTGCTTTTTCTGTCTTCTTAAACAATACATACACGGCACCCAAACCACCATGATGTCGCTGCGCACTATGAAATGCCATGACAACATCCAGTTCTCTCAGCCATTTATTAATATGACTTTTAATCATTGCTCGAATTTCAGGATCAGGAGTACGATCGCCTTTACCGTGGACAATGATAGCGACACGGATATCATTACGCATACAATCATCGGCAAATTGATACACCTGCTCTCGCGCTTGAGCGACAGTATGGCGATGTAAATCTAATCGAGCCTCAATACCATACTTGCCTTGCCTAAGGCGCTTAAACACCCCGTCTTGCACACCAGAGCGCTTATATTCAAGCACATCATTTGGTTCTACTTTTTCAACATAGTCTTGCGACAAATGATTTCTGTCCGCCTCTTTAGCGATCAAAGCCGCCTTTTGGCGAGCTGAGAAGTCGACCTGAGGACCTTTTTTGCCCAGGTATACTTCGCTTTTTTTAAGCGGCTTAATACCAGCCACCTCTTGAGCGAACAAAGACATTTCATCTTCGTCGTTCACAACCTAAACCCTCTTCCTAGCACTTGCTTCTAGCATAGCTTAGACCGCTGACTAGCACCCTATTATTATAACAAAGGCCCCAATCAGGAGCCTTTCTATAATAGTTCTGATTAAGCGACTCATTTCAGTACTGATAACTAAAAGGATGTCTAAAATACACCTTCATAAACCTATATAAAATTGAGGAAGAAGTTTACGGAAATGTGGATAACTCCACAACGCAGTATATCGCTTTATTTATAACTAATGGCAATAATATGAAATATCTTATGCTCATTACGTCCGCCATATCAGACTCCTTACCAATAGCCCACTTAAAAGAACCAATAAAGACTAAACTAGCTTTTGTTTGCAACATCACTCTGCTTTTTTAGGGCGCCAGAAAACTGAAATATTAAGAAACCAATTAACGACAAAAGTATAGCGATTTCATAGCGACTATAAGCCACTGAGATACCAATAGCACCGGTATTCCAAATACCGGCTGCCGTCGCAGTCCCTGAGACAGAATCACCACTCTTAAAGATAGCACCGCCACCAATAAAACCCATACCAGTAATAACCGCATACATCACTCTCGCCTCCGCATCAGACCCTTCGTACACACTCATACCGACCAACATAAAAGAACATGATGCAATCGTTACTAATGGAAATGTACGCAGCCCCGCACCACGATCATTGTGCTCTCGATTAAGAGCAATGGGCAAAGAAAGCAAAAACGCCAAGCCCATCTGAGTCAAATGATGGAAAATTAAACTAAAGTCTAGATCAAGCATAACCACCTCAGTACTATAATTTTTAACGCTTCAGCGACAACACAATTTACCCAACACGTTAGCGTATATCGGTAACAAGTGTTTACGCTTCTAATACGAAAAAGACTGCACAATGTGCAGCCTTTTCCAAATCAAACCTCGTTAATACATGAACGCTTTAGAACGGGATGTCATCATCAAAGTCATCAAAGTTTGGCGCCTGTTGAGGCTTTGGCTGTTGTGGCGCACGCTGTTGCGGTGCAGCTTGCTGAGCTGGCGCTTGCTGCGGTGCATTACCCCAGCTACCGAAAGACTGTGGCTGTGCTTGTGGAGCGGCCTGCTGAGGGGCAGGTTGTTGTGGCGCTTGACCGTAACCACTTTGAGGTTGGTTGAAGCCACTCTGTGGTGCGTTTTGCTGCGGAGCAGCTTGTTGTGGCGCCTGACCATAACCACTTTGTTGAGGTGCATGCTGCACTGGCGCATTGCCGTAACCGCCACCACCTTGCATGGAATCATAGCCGCCACTTTGTTGACCTGAATTATCACCACGCCCATCTAACAATTGCATTTCGTTCGCAACAATTTCTGTTGTGTAACGTTTAATTCCGTCTTTTTCCCACTCACGAGTGCGCAAAGAGCCCTCGACATAGACTTTAGAGCCTTTTTTTATAAAATCGCCTGCGATTTGACCCAAGCGATAATTACCACGATCCATAAAAGCAACACGATGCCATTCAGTACGCTCTTGCATTTGACCCGTTTGCTTATCACGCCAGCTTTCTGTTGTTGCCAAGTTAACATTAGCAACCGCCGCGCCAGATGGCATAAAACGCACTTCGGCATCATTGCCTGCGTTACCGATCAAGATGACTTTATTCACTGTCCCTTTACTCATAAAAACCTCTTTATTCTTTAAAATCAAAAACTTAAAAACAAAAACCTATTACCTTACTATATACACATAAGAAAAGGGCACTAATTTTCGTCTATACTACCAAACATTGAGGCAACAGTTGACTCCCGTATCTCTTTTTCTAGCATGGAAACCTTTTTCTTTGCGAGCACTAGACTTTGCTGGCCATCATACTTCACCTCATGATTTTTTACTCTCTCAGCAATTGCATTAGCCCTTCCCCCAATGCGTTGATTTAGCATGAAAGAGACTATGTAAAGCTCTTGCTCTAACATCTTGATTGTATTTCTATCTGTATTGGATTTTGACTTGGTTACACCATCTTCAAGCATCACAAACTGAGCCAAAATTGACGAATTCTCCATTTCTAACCGTTTCTTATCCGCACGCAACCTTGCAACAGTCTCTTTAGCCGTTTCTTTTCTACTTTTATTACCTGTAGCCTCTTCTTTCTTTCTTGATGAACCTTTAGTTGAGTCAATCAAGCCATCTAGCTCTAATAAAAAGTCTTTATGAATATATTCTTTTGTTTTAGGGCTCTTTCCGTAGAGAGTTGTCTCACCGACAGAGCTTCCATCAGGAAATAGAGCATTAGCAATTATTGCAGTTTTAGAAATTTCAGTACCAGCCCCATCAACAACCATTTTATTAAAAGAGTCTCGCAAAGCTTGATAAAAAACCTCTTTCGAATAACGTCGCCTCTTCTTCGCTTTATAATTGATTTTATCGATAGGCACATCTTTCCCCTCTTCACCCAAAACTCATTGTTTTTTTATTTAAAATCAATGAGATAAACACCATTAATCACTAAATAGCTATTTTGATAAAATAGTATCGAAAAATTTATATCTATAAGTGGCCTTGCAGTGGGCACAATGAATTATCAGCCTATCTACTTTATTAACTCCAATGTACATGTCTCCCTTAATATGACAGTTTGCACATGTAAATTCTTCCAGTAATTGAGTGGTCGCAAGGTTCCCACTTTCCGATAAGGGCATAAACTCAGCATCACCGCTAACCTCAACACTTGGAGTCAAAGCTTCCGATTGACTAGAAGGAAGAAAACGTTTTTTTATATCCTCTACGCTCATATACCAAGACGGATCATTGTCATCAACAAATCCAAGCACTTCGCTATAGTAGCTCAGAGCGACTTTAGGGATAACGCTGTATTTCAATCGACTATAGCTTGAAAGGGAACATACGAACAAGTAAGACAATTTTTAGCTGACTTTCAGCTTGTGACAGTATTTCCTCAGAAGCGACATTTAATCACCACTTAACCCACTTGTAAGGTACTTCAAGCACCTTACAACCGTTATTTGGACGGATTAACCCCGTGCAGAACGTATCATCTGATCTACTCGTAACAAATTTCCAAGTGCAAACAGCACGGCGAGTTTGTTGTCATTTTTAGACAGGCCTTTGTAGACGACTTTGCGGAACCCAAACTGGCATTTCAGTATTCTAAACGGGTGCTCGACTTTCGCTCGCCAATCGACATTCTTATCTTTTGTTTCTGTGCGCTTTTCTACGCCACGGTAGCCAGAGTCCGCCGATACAAATGACTCATTGCCATGAAGAAGTTCCGTCAACTGGTTTAAATCGTGATCATTGGCAGGCGTCGTGGTGAAGCTGTGAACTAACCCACGCTTTGCATCAACACCGATGTGAGCTTTCATGCCAAAGAACCATTGTTTTCCCTTTTGCGTTTGGTGCATTTCGGGATCGCGTGCATTAGATTTATTTTTGGTGGAACTTGCTGCCTCAATAATCGTCGCATCAACGATTGTCCCTTCTTTAAAGTAGGTGCCAGAATCAGACAGCCATTTGTTTACTTCTTTGAAGAGTTTACGACCCAGCTTATGCTTCTCAAGCAGGTGACGGAAATTCATGATGGTCGTGTGGTCTGGGATCGCACCTTCTAATGATAGGCCAGCAAACAGCCGCATAGAGGTGATCTCGTAAAGGGCATCTTCCATCGCTGGATCACTCATGTTGTACCAGTTCTGCATAAAGTGAATGCGCAGCATGGTAGCGAGAGGGTATGGACGCCGACCATTGCCAGCTTTTGGGTAAAACGGCTCAATCTGAGCTTCGAGCTGTAGCCATGGAATCAGCTCATTCATCCGACCAAGGAAGAGCTCTTTGCGAGTCTTGCGGCGTTTGCTGGTAAATTCGGTATCGGCGAAGGAAAGCTGATTCATGTCATTCGGTCTTGAGGTAATGGTCAGATCGGCATTGTCTCATATTGGGGACTTAATCGCAGTTTCCTTA
>NZ_CP025572.1:4401160-4415193 GCF_018336975.1 Marinomonas sp. CT5
CTCGAAAGATTGGCAAACCTTCTTAAAAGATAATAATCTGGAAGCCAGTATGAGTCGTCGTGGTAACTGCCATGATAATGCTGTTGCGGAAAGCTTTTTCTCATTGTTAAAAAAAGAAAGAGTACGCAATAGAACCTACAAAACAAGAAGTGATGCTCGTTCAGAGATTTTTGATTATATCGAATGCTTTTATAATCCAAAGCGACACCATGGATCAAATAATGGATTATCGCCACTGCAATATGAGAGGCGATATTTTACGGAGCTAGAAACTGTCTAGGAAACTGGGTCCATACCATAAAAAAAGGATCTAATGTTTCGTAAATTTATCGTACATGATCATATCTTGAGCTTTTAAGTGCTGAAAGAGCGCTTTCAGTAAATTAGCATGATATGATGTGTTAAGAACTTTACTTTCTTGATATATAACTGCCTTACACTGAGAAGAAAAAGTTATATTGATGGGGCTTCTGAGTTCACGATGTACAGAATGTAAGGTGCTGTAAAAATAAGTAGGTTATTACATATTGTAAGCAGGTGTATGTGATGATGTGCACTTTATCTAATTAAAATGTTTTTTACATATATCACTCAGATAAAATTTAATATTAGAAAATTAAGGTGATTTAGGGAAATAGATGACTTTTGAGAATACAGATGTCGTAATCCTTTGTGGTGGATTGGGTACAAGATTCCGAGCAGTAATAGATAATCAACCTAAAGGTTTAGCCTCAGTGGCTGGAAAGCCTATTCTAGACCGCATAATTGATGACCTGATTGAGCAAGGTGCGAAAAGGATTATTTTATGCGTAGGATATCTAAGTGAGCAGATAGTTGAATATTACGGCAATAGAACTGATGTGGAGTTCCGGTTTTCCACAGAAGACACTCCATTAGGAACTGGAGGAGCTGTAAAAAATGCTACTCCTTTAATTCAGGCTGATAAAGTTTTAGTTCTGAATGGGGATTCTTTGTGTTCTATATCTTTTCAAGACTTGTTGTTATATCATGAGAAAAATGAGAGCTTTTTAACGGTTGTGACGAGTTATTCAAAAGATATCGGCGACTATGGTAATTTGTCTCTCGATGAGAAAGGAAAAATTCTTTCTTTTAGAGAAAAAGTTAAGTCTGATGGTTCTCCTTTGATAAGTGCTGGAATTTATCTTATGAATAAGGATGCGCTTAATGAAATACAAGGAGAGTATCCTATTTCCATAGAGGTTGATTTCTTCCCCGAGGTTGTTACAAAACATAACTGCATGGGATATATGACTGAGAGTGAAGTTATGGATATTGGAACTCCGGAACGCTATAAAAAAATAAATGAAATTTTGAACTAGGCTGTTTGTGATATTAAAACAGGAATATTGAAAAATAGCCTTTTGATTTTTTGTAGCGAATAATATTGAAAATAAGTTGGTTTAAATGTTAGGTGTTCTTCGTCAGTTGTTAAGCGCTTTTAGTAAAAAAGAAAGAGTGCATCTTTTTTTGTTACTGCTTTTAATGATGGCTACAGGTGCAGTGGAAGCGTTAGGTATTAGCCTCATTTTTCCATTTATTGGAATAGTTACGGATCCTAGTATTGTTCATGAAAATAAAATACTGAATTTTTTATACCAAAACCTAGAGTTTAGTAATGAGAAGAATTTCATTATTTTCATCGGTTGTGCTTTAGGTTTGTTTTTTATATTTAAGAATTTTTTCTATATAGGTTCTCAATATATCCAGCAAAACTATCTAATTCGCAAGCGTGTTGCCTTAACCGGAACAATGTTCCAAGGGTACATGCGTTCTAAATATGAATTTCATCTAAATAATAATTCTGCTTTGCTTTTACGAAACATAAATGCAGTCGATGGCGTTTTTAGTGGATTGCTACAGCCTGCTTTTGAAATTATGTCTGAAACAATTATTTTGATAGGCATAGTGTTTGTTCTTTTTATGACAGACCCTGTGATTTCATTAGGTGCTGCGTGCTTTATTGCTATTCCTCTGCTTATCTTAAATAGATTTATATCACGTAAGCTTCGAATGATAGGGAAAGAAAATTTTCGCTTGATGGGGGTAACTTCAAAGCTACTATTGGAAGGGCTTAACGGCGTTAAAGAAATTTTAGTTATGAATCGCCAAGGGTTTTATGCTCGCTCTTTTGTTGAATCTTCAAAGAAATTAGGTTTTATTCGTAGAGATTTGATTATTTGTAATCATGTTCCAAGACTAGTGATGGAAGTGATTTTAATATTAGGGCTAATATCTTTTGTTATATATATCCTTGTGGCAAATCTTTCTATTGCACAGCTTATTCCGACCGTTTCTTTGTTTGGTGTGGCTGCAATCCGAATGTTATATTCACTCAATAAAATAGTGGTGGGTGGGAATAATATTAGTTTTAACCAAACATTAAGTGCTACAGTTCTTGAACAACTGCATCGCTTTGATACTCCTAGTGACCTTGAATCTGATGAACATGATAAAAATAAGAGATTACAGAAAATAGATTTAGATAAAGCAATCGAGTTAAAAAATTTGAGTTTTTCTTATCTTCAGTCAGAAAAAGAAGCTCTGAAGAATATATCCCTTTCAATTAAAAAGGGGCAGTCAGTGGCTTTTGTTGGCCCTTCTGGGGCAGGTAAATCCTCTCTTGTCGATATTGTTTTAGGGTTGCTGACTCCGTCTAAGGGTGAAATTTTAATTGATGGCGACTCACTTCAAAATGAGGAGGTTCGCGAGAAATGGCAAAATAGTATTGGGTATATTCCTCAGTCGATTTATCTATGTGATGATACGTTAAGGAACAATATTTCTTTTGGTGTTCCAGCGGATGAAATTGATGAAGATGCTGTTGAGCAGGCTATTGAGATTGCGCAGTTGAGAGAGGTTGTTAACAATCTTCCTAATGGCCTAGATACAATGATGGGGGAGCGTGGAGTCCGCCTTTCTGGAGGGCAAAGGCAGCGTGTTGCAATCGCTAGAGCTTTATACCATAATCCCGAAATCATTATAATGGACGAAGCAACTTCTGCTTTAGATAACACAACGGAAGCAGAATTTATTGAAGCCATTAATCGTATGAAGAAACATAAAACATTAATTATTGTGGCGCATCGTTTGACGACAATTAAAAATTGCGATCTTATTTTCGTTCTTCAGGATGGGGAAGTAATTGGGCAAGGTGGGTTACAAGAGCTCATGTCTGGCAATCTTCCATTCCAACGTTTAGCACAACTAGATCCAGGAATTTCAGAGAAGTAAAGGTTGCTTATGTTAGGTATCGTTATTCCCACAATGAACCGCTCTGAATTTGTAATTCGGCAGCTTAATTACTATGCGGAAGTGGGTAGCCCTTTTACTGTTTATGTTGGAGATTCAAGTAATCAGGAACATATTGATAAAATGCTCTTGGCGATTGAAAATTTAAAAGGAAAATTAAAAGTTGTCTATAAGCTTTATCCAAATGTAAGCGGACCAATGTGTCTAAAGAATCTCATCGGTATTGTAGAAGAAAATTATGCAGCCTTTTCTGGAGATGATGACTTTTTGGTGCCTAGGTTTTTGTCGAAAGGAGTCGATTTTTTGGAAAAGAATCCAGAGTATCGCACTGTGCAAGGAAAGGGTATTAGTTTTGAGTTAACTAATGTAGGCCCATATGGTAAACAAATGGCCGTTACTCCCTACTATTTAAAAAATGCAGAAGAGGAAACTCCTTCCCAGAGACTTCAAGCGTTTTTGGCAAACTATTGGGTTCCTCTATTTTCTGTCCATCGTACGTCCGAATTTCTAGAAGATCATGCAAACTTAGAAAAGCTAACAGATATTGCTTTTACTGAAATTATGGCAAATTGCTGTACTATTATAAGTGGAAAGTCAAAACTGTTAGACGACTTGTATGTTGTTCGGCAATGTCATCCTCAAAGGCATCTTTTAGCAAAACATCAAAAGTGGATTGAGAGCGAGCAATGGCAGCCTTCTTATGAGGTGTTTTTAGAGACACTACAAGACGCCTTAGTAAAGGCCGAAAATATCTCTCCTGAAGATGCTTTATCTACAATTAAGGAAAGTTTTGATTTATATCTGCACAAGAATGAGGCTAAGGAAAGGCAAAATTTAAATCAAAAAAAATCATCTGTTAAGTCTTACTTAAAAGAGTACTTTCCTGGTCTGAAAACAGGTTATTTACGAGTAAAGTCATTTTTCCCTCAAGAGAGTTCGGCAATTAGCTTAGACTCATTGAAGTCGAAATCTTCTCCGTATAACCCTGATTTTATGCCTTTGTATAAAACTATCACCCAAGGATGATGCTTACTATATTTGAGTGGTTGCTTAGACAACCTTTCTTTTTTAACAAATTCAGAAAACATTATAGAGTTGGATAAAAATGAGTATTAAAGTTTTAGTTACTGGTGGTGCCGGGTATTTAGGATCTACATTAGTGCCTTTATTGTTAGAAAAAGGCTATGAAGTTACGGTTTTAGACAGCTTCATGTTTCAGCAAAACTCTTTGATGGAATGCTGTGCTAATCCTAAGTTTTCTGTTGTTAATGGGGACACTCGTGATCCAGAAGTTTTAAAGCCTTTAGTAGAAGGCAAAGACTATATCATCCCTTTAGCAGCCCTAGTCGGTGCTCCTCTATGTAAAAGAGATGCAATCGGTGCTGAAACAGTCAACAGAGATGCTATTAAAACTTTGACTGAACTGATGTCCAAAGAACAAAGACTTTTGATTCCGATTACTAATAGTGGATACGGTGTTGGAGAAGAGGGTGTGTATTGCACCGAAGAAACGCCACTTCGCCCGATCTCTCATTACGGAAGAGTGAAAGTTGAAGCTGAGGAAATTGCGATGGCTTTTGGTAATACAATTAGCTTCCGTTTAGCGACTGTATTTGGTATGAGCCCTAGAATGCGAATGGACTTATTAGTTAATGATTTTACATATCGCGCCGTTAAAGATCGCTTTATTGTTATTTTCGAAGGTCATTTCAAACGTAACTACATTCATGTTCGTGATGTAGCTCGTGCTTTCCTTCATGGAATGGAAAACTTTGATTCTATGAAAAACGAAGCTTATAACGTTGGTCTTTCTGACGCTAACCTTTCTAAACTAGAACTTTGCGCACGAATCAAAGAGCATGTCCCTTCTTTCACTGTGTTGGAAGCGCCTTTGGGTGAAGACCCTGATAAACGAGATTACATTGTTTCCAACGAAAAAATCGAAAAGACAGGATTCAAGCCTATTCATTCTCTAGATGATGGTATTCAAGAGCTAATTAAAGGCTACACTATCTTGACTAACAGTAAGTATGCAAACGTCTAGAAAGCATTTCTTATAAGTGATATTTTTCGGCCTTGATGTCACTGTTTAACAGAAGGAAATGGAAAACAGTGGCTCAATGCCTGTCAATTATTAATACGACATTACGGACGCAATCATGATTTCCTTTTTGAGAAAAAAAGTAAATTGGGTGTGGCGAGAAACTTTGCTCGTACATAAAAGAGCTCCAGAAACAAGGATCGCTTCGTCTTTATCGGCGGTAGAGATTTATGTTGCTCTTTATTACGGCGAAATTTTAAAGCAGTTCCCTAAAGACCCTCTCAATGAAAAAAGAGATAGGTTTATCATTAGTAAAGGGCATGGGTCTATTTCTATGTACCCAATTCTTGCCGATTTAGGTTTTTATGAGATGGCAGAATTGGAGCGGATTTGCAAACCTGGCTCTTTCTTAGGAGCTATTCCTGACCCTGCAATTCCTGGTTATGAAACGATTAATGGCTCTCTTGGTCACGGGTTGGGTGTTGCCTGTGGTGTTGCTACTGCCCTTAAAGCTAAGAAATCAGACAATAAAGTTTATGTTATTGTCGGAGATGGTGAACTCTATGAGGGATCCAACTGGGAAGCAATTATGTTCGCAGCACATCACGGTCTAGATAATCTTATTGTGATTGTTGATCATAATAAAGTCAGTATGTTGGACCATTGCGAGCGAATTATTAATCATGCTCCTTTAAAAGAGAAGTTTGCTGCTTTTCAATGGAACGTCACAGAGTGTGATGGGCATGATATAGAAGCCGTGCATAGTAGCTTGAAAACATTGAAAGAAACAAATGAAGGAAAACCCCATATTTTAATTGCACATACTTTAAAAGGGAGAGGAATTCCCTCTATTGAGAATGACTCATTGAGTCATATCAAAGGGGTAAAAACAGAGGAATTAGATCAGTTGATTAGGGAGAACTCATGAGCGCAGTAAAACCAATGAGGGATGTCTTAATAGAAGAAATTACCCTTAGAATGGATGCCAATGATTCAATCTTCTTTGTTTCAGGAGACTTTGGTTCACCTAAACTAGATGCTCTAAGAGAACGTCATCCTGATCGTTTTATCAATGTAGGCATTGCAGAGCAAAACTTAATTAATATCTGTGCAGGCCTAGCTCTAGAAGGGTTTATTGTTTATGCCTACGCGATAGCTCCTTTTATAACGATGCGTTGTTATGAACAAATTCGTGTCAATATGGCTATTCTTTCTCAAGAACGCCCTATGAATGTCAATTTGATTGGCGTAGGTGCAGGTTATAGTTACGAGATGTCTGGGCCTACCCATCAGTCTCTAGAAGATCTTGCGATTATGAGAGCTTTAGCAAATGTTGAGGTTTTCTCGCCTGCTGATTGGGCTACTGTCGAGTCATATGTAGATTACACAGTGGAGTCACAAACTATTAAATATCTGAGACTCGATAGTAAGCCTTTGCCAAATGTGCATCAAAAACCAGAAAATCTCTCTGTTAGCCTAGGCTACCATGAACTTCAAAAGGGAAATGAAGTTTGTCTTCTCTCTACAGGGTACATGACACATTCAGCTTTAATTGTTGCAGAAAAATTGAAGCAAGAAGGAATCCAAGTTGGAGTTATTGACGTTTTCGCTCTAACAACTTTGCAAAGAGATTCTTTGAGTCAAACTCTCCAAAATTACAAGCATGCAATTTCTTTAGAGGAAGGCTTTTTAGAAAAAGGTGGTTTTGATACTTTAATATCTGGAATTATTAGGCAGCATGAATTGTCTACTAAATTTCATGGTATGGGAGTTGATGATCACTATAGCTTTGAATTGGGAGGAAGAGATATCCTGCATTCCATCAATAAGATAGGAATTGAGGATATTATTGAGAAAGTCAAAGCAAACTTGTAATTCGAAAATCGGGTATATTTCAGCAGAGGAAAGCTTTTCTCTTTTTTGTGGGAATTTTTTTAAATGGTTCAGGTAGAAGTCTTAAGCAATGATAAATTCAGCTAAGAGTAGCATAAAAAATTTCCTCAATAAGAATTTAACTGTTTCCCAGTACGAGAAAATTCATAAGGTATTTCTTTTTATCTATGGAAAATATTGTAATGGGATCCGTTTTGTTCAGAATCTAAAGAAAAGCAAAAAAAGGAAAATTGAAAGAAGAGTTTTTGCTCAATTTCTTAAGCAGAAAGCTTTTGATGCTCCAATTATTCCACCTAAAAGAGAAAAACCTCACTTTTTAGTTTTAATGTGGCGGTATATTCCCGGCTCGAATCAGCGCTTATCTACAGAACATCATAATGTTTTAGGTAGTTTAAGAGGAAGTGGCTTGGCTACTTTTGAAGAGCTTTGTTATGATGAAGCTTATTCTCAAGCTACTTTTCCTGATGGGGAAGACTTTCTTTTACAAAAATGTATTGATACCGCTCCTGACGCTTTGATTTTGAGTAGCTACGATCTACATAACCTTTCCCAACCACGTTTAGAAACCTTGCGATATATTGCTGAAAATTTCAAAATCCCTATTGTTCCTATTTGGTGGGATAGCGTTAACCCTATCTTTTTTAAGAAATATTTAGCTCCGATGAAAGAGTGGGTTTCACTCAATTTATTTATTGATTCTAGTATTGCTTTTCAACACCTTTCCAATAAAGATTCTTGCCTTCATTTATGGGCTCCTCAAGACCCTCTGCTTTATTATAATCCTGAAATGAAGAGAGATATTGATGTTAGTTTCTTAGGGTCTACCGGAAGCTACCGATCTGTTCGTAAAGAATATTTAGGCTTTTTAAAGCAAAATGATGTTCCTATATTTACTAGTGAAGGGTCATTGAACAAACGACTCTCGGATGAGGAATATGCTCAGGTTTTTATGAAGTCAAAAATTTCTCTTAACTTCTCCCATAGCGTAGGTGATAGACACCAGTTAAAAGGGCGAGTCTTTGAGGTTACTCTTTGTGGCGCTTTGTTAATGGAAGCTGAAAATAGTGAAACTGCTAAATATTTTGAGCCGTACGAAGAATATGTCCCCTTTAAAGATAAAGAAGACTTACTAAAGAAAATCCATTATTACCTTGAGAATCCTAGTGAGCGAGAAAAAATTGCAGCAAAGGGCTATCAGAAAGCAACTGAGCTCTATAATCATCGTAAATTTTGGGAGAAGGTGATTACAGGATTAAAGCTATCTCATTTTTCCTAGTATCTCTACCTCCTAATTTTTATTAAACCTTGCCGGAATAAGAATATCCATGAATAAAAATGCTCGTATTTATGTTGCTGGTCATACTGGCTTAGTTGGCTCTTCCCTAGTTCGTAAATTGCAAGAGTTGGGTTACAGTAATCTTCTACTAAGAACCCATGAGGAACTTGATCTTACAGATCAAGCAAAGACCGCTTCTTTTTTTGCTGAAGAAAAGCCTGAATATGTTTTTTTAGCTGCTGCGAGAGTAGGAGGGATTTTTGCGAACGAAAATTATCCTGCTGAATTTATTTACGATAACCTTCAGATTCAAAATAATATTATTGATCAATCTCATAAGAATGAGGTGAAAAAGCTTTTATTTTTTGGAAGCTCTTGTATGTATCCAAAAAATTGCAAGCAACCCATGCAAATTGATTCTATTTTAACTGGCCCACTTGAGCCAACAAATGAACCTTATGCTTTAGCTAAGCTCTCTGGAATGAAAATGTGCCAGAGCTATAATCGCCAATATGGAACGAAAAATATTGTCGTTATTCCAGCAGGCTTATATGGGATGAATGATAATTTTCACCCAGAAAATAGCCATGTTATCCCCGCTTTAATTAGACGTTTCCATGAAGCAAAAGTAGAGAAAAAAGCTTCTGTAACGCTATGGGGAACTGGGTCGGCACAGCGTGAGTTTCTTTTTGTTGATGATATGGCTGAGGCTATTCTTTTCTTGATGGAAAATTACGAAGATAATGCTCCTGTAAATGTTGGCTATGACAAAGCAGTTAGCATTAAAGATTTAGCTATCGTTCTTAAAGATGTCATTGGATTTGAAGGGGCACTTGAGTTTGATACTACGAAACCCGATGGAATGCCAATCAAACAATTAGACAGCACTGTATTGAAGGAGCTAGGTTGGTCTGCAAGCAAGTCTCTTAAAGAGGGTTTAGCACTGACATATGAGTGGTATCTTTCAACCTGCAAATAAGATTTATGCTGTTAATGGCTTTTTTATAGAATATAGAGAGACGTCTTCATGATTATTACAAAAACACCTTATCGTTTATCCTTTTTTGGAGGTGGAACTGATTACCGCCCTTGGTTTGAAGAAAAAGGAGGTGTGATCATTGCGAGTGGTATAGCAAGATATTGCTACATTACTGTTCGTAAATTACCTCCCTTCTTTGAGCATAAGACAAGAGCAGTTTATTCAAAAATTGAATCTGTAAACCAAAACTCTGAAATTGTTCACCCTTCTATTAAGCACTGTCTTGAATATTTAGATATGGACGATGGTTTAGAGATTCATCACGATGGTGACCTTCCTGCAAGATCAGGTATCGGTTCTAGTTCCTCTTTTACGGTTGGCTTGTTGAATGCACTCCACGCTTTAAAATATGAAATGCGCTCTTCCAGACAGTTGGCTGATGAAGCAATCCATGTAGAGCAAAACCTTATTAAAGAAGATGTTGGTATTCAAGATCAGATTATGGCTGCCCACGGCGGTTTACAAGTAATCAGGATGGGGCCAGGAGACCAATACTCCGTTTCTCCTTTAATTGTTTCTCCTGATTATATGAGAGCGCTGGAAGATCATATCCTCTTAGGTTTTAGCGGTATTAGTCGTTTTTCTACTCACTATGCTAAAGCTCAGATTGATAATATTAATAATGGCTCTTCTGAAGACAGTTTGGCTGCTATACAATCTCTTGCCGAAGAAGCTCTTTCTCTTTTTTCCCAACAAGCCAACTTTGAGGACATTGGGAGATTGCTAGATCAGAGCTGGAATATGAAAAGACAGTTGACTCAGAATATGTCTAATGACGTTATTGATAATGTCTATAGTACAGCTAAGAAACTCGGCGCTTTTGGCGGCAAGCTTCTAGGAGCCGGTGGTGGAGGTTTCTTTATGTTTCTCGCTCCGCCTCATCGACATGAAGCGATTAAGAAGGCGCTTAAAAACATTAATGTTTGGGTTCCTTTTAAATTTGATAATGCTGGTTCCCAAATAATTGTTCACAATGTTCAAGAAGACTAATTTTTATTTAAGAGGAATTTAATTATGCCTATGAATTGGCCATTAATGGAAAATAATATTACGGACGATGACTTAGATGTTCTGGTTGATTTTATTAAACAAAAACCCATTTTAACTCAATCTGTTAATGTTCGTGAGTTTGAAAAAGAATGGTCAGAATGGTTAGGCGTAAAGTATAGCGTTTTTGTTAACTCTGGCTCCTCTGCTAACCTCATTACAGCCGCTGCACTTAAAGCAACACGAGGCACAGGTGAAATAATTGTTTCCCCAATGGGTTGGGTTTCTACTATTGCTTCAGTAATGCAAAATGATTTTACTCCTGTTTTTGTTGATATTGATCCAAAGACATTGAGTATGGATAACGACAAAATTATTGAGAAAATCACAGACAAAACAAAGGCTGTTTTTGTTACTCATGTACAAGGCTTCAATGGTATTTCTGATAAACTGCTGAAAGTCTTGGAAGAAAAAAATATCGCTTTATTAGAAGATGTTTGTGAATCTCATGGGGCTACTCATAATTGTCAAAAACTGGGATCATTTGGTTTAATCTCAAACTTCTCTTTTTATTATGCACACCATATGAGCACGATTGAAGGCGGAATGGTTTGTACTAACGATGAGAAAATTTACCAAATTCTTAGAATGTATCGCTCCCATGGCATGGTTAGAGAATCTAACGATGATTCTTTTAAACAAGAGTATTACGATCAATATCCAGAGTTGAATCCAGAATTTATCTTTGCTTACCCTGCTTACAATGTAAGAAGCTCTGAAATTCATGCGGTAATGGGGCGTCATCAGCTTAAACGCCTTGATGAAAACAATAAGAAGAGACAGAAAAACTTCGAGTTGTTCCTTAGCAGCTTAGATCGCAATAAATATCGTACTGATCTTGATTTTGATTTAGAAGGAAGCTGTAACTACGCCCTGAATTTGGTTCTCCAAAAAGCTGATCCAGACTTCTGTGCTAGAGTAATGAAGGTATTGAAAGAGCAGAATATCGAGTTCCGTAGAGGAAGTGCTGGCGGTGGTAATCAGCTAAGACAACCTTATTTGCAATCCGTTCTTCCAGCAGATGAGTATAAAAATTATCCTGAAGTGGATCATATTCACTTCTATGGGTTCTATATCGGTAACTACCCTGATCTTCCTCATGACAGAATTAGAGAACTTTGTGATCTTCTGAATAGTATTGATTAAGGCTTGTCCTAAAAGGATTAGCTTTTATATAAATAATCCAGTTTTATATATCAATACAGTTCGGATCCAGCTTTTTACGTGTGATATATCACTTTTTTCCTATGGATTAAGGTGATATTTTTAGAGTAGAAATTCTGCTGGTAATTTTAGAATTTATAATTGACTATTTTGGGATTCGGTATAGTGAATAATTTTATTGCTAGTCAAATTGAAGACTCCGTACGGGTTAAGCAAGGCATCCTAGAGTCTCAAGAAATTATGGGAACAGTAGAAGAAGCCTGCCAGGTTTGTTTAAAGGCATATCAAAATGGTGGAAAACTTCTTATTGCTGGAAATGGTGGGTCTGCTGCAGACGCTCAACATATCGCAGGTGAGTTGATCAGTCGATTTTACTTTGATAGACCAGCTCTTCCAGGTATTGCTTTAACGACTGATACGTCAATTATTACCGCCATAGGAAATGATTATGGTTACGAGAACCTTTTTTCAAGACAAATAGAAGGTAATGGTAAAGCTGGTGATGTTTTCCTAGGAATTAGTACTTCTGGAAATTCGCCTAATATTCTAAAAGGCATTGAAGCCGCGAAAGATATGGGAATTACTACGATTGGATTAACAGGACAAACTGGCGGTAAAATGGCTGATCAGTGCGATCTTTGTATTAAAATCCCATCGACTTCGACACCTCGAGTTCAAGAGAGCCATATCATAATTGGCCATATAATTTGCGCCTATATTGAACAAGTAATTTTTAAAGGTAATGTTTAAGATGCTTTAAACGTGTTCATTATTAAAGTGCTCAATATCCAACACCTTTTGTTGCAGCCTAAATTCCCTATTTAGGCTGCTTTAATTAGTCGTCCCTGAAAAACTCTCAACCTATTGAATCTAATGTATTTTTATAAGATAGTTAATGCCTAAATCTTGCTATAAATACGCCATAAAGCCCAAAAAGTTGCAGAATCAGTGAGTTTTTATGAAGCCTCGTCAAACAACGCAAAATCCGCAGAAGGATTTATTCCGGCCTCAGCTAATCGATATTATTAACCCCAACCATGCACTCGTTCGGTTGGCTAAAGTGCTGGATTGGGATCGGTTGGATACCGAATTGGGTACGCATTTCGCGACAGTTGGCGCAGCGGCTCTGCCGACTCGCTTGATGGTAGGGCTACTGTATTTACAGCATTTGTATAATTTGTCTGATGAAATGGTCTTAGAGCAATGGCTTGAATCGCCTTACTACCAATATTTTTGCGGCGAAACCTTTTTCAACATGGCTTCCCGTGCCATCCAACTAGCCTTGTTAAATGGCGAAAACGGTTAGGAGAAGAAGGCTGCGAATGGCTGCTTACCCAGACGATACAAGCAGGGCTAAAGCTAAAAGTCATCAAACCGGCGAGCCTAAAGCGAGTCTTAGTAGATACCACGGTACAAGAAAAAAACATCACCTTCCCAACGGATGCCAAACTCTACAACAAGGCTCGACAGCAGCTCACTCAAATCGCCAAAGAACAAAACATCACGTTAAGACAAACCTATGACAAAGCCTGCCATGAGTTAATGCCAAAAATTGGACGTTATGGTCACGCCAAACAATACAAACGGATGAAAAAAGCGATTAAGCAAGTCAAAGGCTTCTTAGGGCGGGTATTGCGGGACCTTGATAGACAAGTAAAGCGACAAAGATTAACACTTAACCAAAAGCAAGAAGACACTCTCAACCAAGCTTATCGATTACTAAAACAAACCCGCCAAAGCAAAAACAAACTGTACAGCTTGCATGAACCGAATGTGGACTGCATCTCCAAAGGCAAGGCGCATAAACGCTATGAATTTGGCGTAAAAGCGAGTCTAGCCGTAACAGCCAAAGAATCCTTCATTGTGGGAGCCAGAAGCTATCCAGGTAATCCTTATGATGGGCATACCTTGAAAGACCAACTCCAACAAGTGGAAACCCTGACCGGGAAAAAACCAGAAACCTGTTTTGTTGACAGAGGGTATAAAGGGTCTGGCGTGGAAGACTGGTATGGACCCACTTTTGTAGACATCTCATAGCTATATAATAATAGGTAAAAATGAGGTGAATTATGAGTGGAAAACGTTATACCGATGAGTTCAAAATTGAAGCCGTTAAACAAGTCACTGAGCGGGGCTATAAGATTGCAGAAGTGGCTGAGCGACTTGGCGTTAGTTACAAAAGTATGCATGATTGGATTGCCCGATACAGCAAACCAGAAGTGAGCAGAAAAGCGGAAGATTCAGCTCTGTCAGAGATCCAGCGACTCAAAGCTGAACTAAAACGGGTGACCGAAGAGAGGGAT
>NZ_CP025572.1:4415293-4498061 GCF_018336975.1 Marinomonas sp. CT5
CCATCGCTGGATCACTCATGTTGTACCAGTTCTGCATAAAGTGAATGCGCAGCATGGTAGCGAGAGGGTATGGACGCCGACCATTGCCAGCTTTTGGGTAAAACGGCTCAATCTGAGCTTCGAGCTGTAGCCATGGAATCAGCTCATTCATCCGACCAAGGAAGAGCTCTTTGCGAGTCTTGCGGCGTTTGCTGGTAAATTCGGTATCGGCGAAGGAAAGCTGATTCATGTCATTCGGTCTTGAGGTAATGGTCAGATCGGCATTGTCTCATATTGGGGACTTAATCGCAGTTTCCTTAACCCGTGCATTGGATTAGCTGGTTTTATCGTTTAGTTTTCTCTTTTCCTCCTGAATAGTGATCCGGTACACCGTGGAGCGATGGATACCAAATATCCGGGCGGCCTCTGTGGGTGTCTTGCCTGACGCTAGCAACTCCAAAAGGGCGGCTTTCTTGTCGTCTGTCATCTTCACTGGCGGCCCCATGTAAACGCCCCGTTTTCGCGCTTCCGCTCTACCTATGTCGGTGCGCTCCTTGATTAACGCCCTCTCAAACTCCGCTATGCCTGCAAATACGGTCAGAACCATTTTACCGGCTGGGGTCGTGGTGTCGGCCCACGGCTCCGCCAAACTCTTAAACCCTGCCCCGGCTTCATGTATCTGTTCCACTAACGTCAACAGGTCGCGGGTGCTGCGGGCCAGTCGATCCAGCCGGGTGACTATCACCACATCACCGGCCCGCAACTTGGCCAGCATCTTTTGCAGCTCTGGGCGGTTTTGGTGCCTTGCGGTGATCTTCTCGGCAAACACTTGGTTACAGCCTGCCGCTTCCAACTGTTCCACCTGCCCGCCGAAGTCTTGGGCCTTGGTGCTGACGCGGGCATATCCGAACGTCATACGCCCCGTGAACAGGTCGGGGGTGTCTGTATCTCTCATTTCCATCTGCTCACCTTGTTGCATTCTATGTTTTTTTAAATGGTTATGAAAGAATATAACTTATGGAACACATTTAAGCGACACTTTCCGGTAATTCCTCACTGTCTCATTAGTTAGGAGTTATGCGACACCGGGCAGCCCTGGGGGGCCGATTTAACGGAACCCTGGGGCCATCGGCTGGGGGGGTGATTATGCGTAGGTCTTAGAGGGGGGTCTGATTATGCGTAAGCCTGCCCGGCCTGCTGCCGGGCCTGGTGGGTCACTCGATCACGGCCAGCCAGTCGCACGGGTTGGCGGTTGTGGGCAGACAATAAAGTCTTAAACTGAACAAAATAGATCTAAACTATGACGATAAAGTCTTAAACTAGACAAAATAGTTGTAAACTGAAATCGGTCCAGTTATGCTGTGAAAAAGCATACTGGATTTTTTTTGTTGAGAATAAATTATAAATAGATTAGTTGCATTGGCACTTGCGCTATGTCGAATTCCTCCCGACGAGCGCAACTGGAAAAAAAATCAAGAGTGCTTTCAAAGCGACAGGAATTGCCTTTCCTTGCTTATCTGTTACAACGAGCGTCAAGCATGATGACGCTCGAAGGCTGATCCGAATGTTTGCAGACCACAAAATCAATGCGTAAGCGCACCTTGATGCACAATGCCTTTTTTCAGTAAAATCTTAAATACTCCTGCATCAGAAACATGCTTACCATGCTTCACTAAAAGCCTGAGAAATTTGACTCCCCATCATGTATGAGTGACGCCAAAAGCAACCTAATTCACGCTCTGCCGATAAAGCGGGAGGAAGCTCCATCACTGCTAAATGATCCGGTAAATGTACATCTCTTACCCAGCCATACGGCAATAATGCATGACCATAACCTGCGGCAACTAAAGCCATTCGATGCTCAACACCAAGGCCATATGTACGAGTCAAGCCGGAGCTTAATAATTTACTTAAGCCTTCAGTAATTAGCGATGGAACAAAATCATCCTCGCTAAGTGGTAGTAATCCAGGCTCACAGAGCATAAGAGGATGGAGTTCAGGCTGAAGTTTATCGGCTCGCACTAGTAAGACAAAGTGTTCCTTGAATAAGCTTGTATATGCCATCCCCTCAGGAACCGACTGTGCTGCACTAATTAGCAAATCAATTTCACGGTTCTGTAAACGCCGTAACAGACCTTGATGCTTGCCACTAACCAACTCGACTTTAGTTTTACCTGAACGGTGAGCACAAATCTGGATAATCCGTAACAAGTTATCCGGTGCCAGTGAGGAAATCACTCCAATACGTAAGGTTTGCCCAAAGGGAAGAGCTAAGCCATCATCACGTAACCCCTCAAGCCGAGTCACGCCTTCTAAAATTACGGCGATTAAGTCTAAAACTTCCTTTCCAAAGGCAGTGGGTGTTATTTTACTCCCCCTTTCAAAAATGGGCTGTCCGAGAATTTCCTCTACTTTTTTTACTTGATAAGACAAGCCCGAGGTCGAAATACCCATGTCTATGGCCGCATAACGAAAACTACGTTTCATTGCGACGGCCTCAACTAAAAGCAAGTCACGCACAGACACTGCTGCTAGCTTGTTCGAAATTACTTCACGCACCGTCATAAAACATTCGATTCCAATTGATGAAACACTGGCTATAATATTTTTAATCAAAATTATAGTCAATCTCATTCTCAATTGGAGGGGTTATGACCTCAATACCCCGTTGCTTTGCCGTGCTAGTAGCGACAACTTTGTTATCAGGTAACTTGTCAGCGCAAGAATTTAACTTTACTGATGTAACCGGACAGGAAATTAAGTTAGAAGCCCCTCCTGGACGTATCATTACTCTGCCCAAACCAGCTGCAGCTACCTTCATCGCAATAGATGGTTCTACCGAGCTGTTAGTGGGTATGAATGAGGGCTCTAAACGAGCCTTTGAGAGCGGTATGATGAGCGTTATGTTTCCTGAAGCTGTTGATATCTCCAGTGACATTTTGTCGGAAAACGGTGGTTGGATGCCCAACGTAGAGGCCATCGCAGCACTTAAACCGGATTTAGTCATCCAGTGGGGTGAGCGCGGCGATGATATCGTAGCTCCACTTCGCAATGCAGGTTTGCCCGTTGCTCTAATGGTAGGCGGTGGCAATGCGGGTACAGAAGAGCAGGCCCGAGCCAATATCAAAATGGTGGCTTATATCACGGGTAATACTGAAAAACTGTCAAAGCTTATTGATTGGCGTGACCGTGTACAAAGTGAAATTACTACTGGTTTAAAACAAGTAGGCTCTCATGCAACACCAAGCATTTTGCATTTGCGCTCTGCCAAATCCAGGTTGACTGCTACTGGTGAGAAAAGTTATCAACAGACCTTCATCGAGCTGGTTGGCGCTAAAAATGTAGCTCAAGGAGCTGGCGTACAAAGCACTGTTAGCGTGGAACAGATTCTTGAATGGAACCCAGATATTATCTTACTTTCCGCAGCAGAGACGGATGCTGGATTAGAAGTGATATACGACGACCCATTACTTTCTCGCTTAAATGCCGCCGTACAAAAACGCGTTTATAAGACACCTCAAGGTGGATATATCTGGGATAGTGCTTCCCATGAAAGCCCCTACACATGGATGTGGCTGGCCAATCTTACTCATCCCGATATTTTCTCTTTTGATCTACGTCACGAATTAAAAGAAGGCTTCAAATTACTTTATAACTTTGACCTATCGGATGAGCAGATAGATCGAATTCTGCGTATTGCTATGAACGGCGACAGTCACGGTTATCAAGAGTTTCGTAAACAATGAACACATATACGCGATCGATTCACTCGTCCTCAGAAATGGTTGAGCCAGTTACCCTGAGCACTTGGCGTGCTAGTCATTGGCCTCTTTTGTCCCTACTGCTTATAGCGACTGTGCTAATCGGGCTATCAGTAGGTCGATACAGCGTAGCGCTAGATGAGATTGTAGCCATCCTATATGCAGCCTTACGAGGTGATAACTCACAGCATATGGATGCGTTGGTGATCTTGAATGTACGCTTGCCGCGCATATTATTGGCAGGAGTATGTGGGGCTGGGCTTGCCATCTGCGGGGTAGCCTTACAAACCTTATTTCGTAACCCTCTCGTTTCACCTAAAGTGCTAGGTTTATCCTCAGGTTCAGCATTAGGAGGATCACTGGCAATTTTGGCTGGAGTAGGGGGGCCGCTACTGATGGGGGCTACGTTTGTATCAGCATTTGCTGCTCTGTTTTTAGTAGTGCTGATTTCAAATATGGCGGGTCGTACTTTGATGACTATTGTGCTTGCTGGAATTGTTATTGATGCTTTATTTGCAGCAGGTATTTCGTTAGTTCAATATGCCGCGGATCCAGAAACGAGTTTACCTGCCATCGTCTTTTGGCTGATGGGAAGCTTTGCAACGGCGAGTTGGGAAAAATTTGCACAAACTGCTCCTATACTCATTGCCAGCATTTACCTACTGAATAGAATGCGCTATCGCATTGCTGTACTCGCTATGGGTGACGACGAAGCTAAGTCGTTTGGCATCCATGTTGCACGCTCCCGGATGGTCGTCTTCGCGTTGATTTCTATCATTATCGGCGCCTGCGTAACCGCATCGGGCGTAGTGGGGTGGGTAGGACTCGTAATCCCACACTTTGCTCGTATGTTAGTAGGCGAAGATCACCGCCGGCTCTATTTCACGAGTCTTATGCTGGGTGCCACTTTCATGATTTTGACTGATACGTTGGCTCGTAGTTTAACTGCTGCAGAGATTCCTTTAGGCGTACTCACAGCTCTAGTTGGCGCCCCCGTCTTTGTGTACTTACTATGCACTCGTCGACGTGAAAGGGCTTAATCATGCAAACCGTCTTTACCTCTCATCTCAGTTTAACTGGAGCGTGCGTACGTTTTAGTGAACGTGTGATTTTTCAGGATTTAAGTTTTAACGTACAAAAGGGCGAAACGTTGGCCATTTTGGGCCCAAACGGACGCGGTAAGACTACGTTGCTAAAAGCTCTATTAGGCTCACAACGTTTAGATCAAGGACAACGGCAGGTACCCCACCTCATCGGCTATGTACCTCAATACCAATACGGTAGTGAAAACCATTGTTGCCTCGATGTGGTACTCATGGCACGAGCCGCCTTGCTTCCCATGTTCAGCCTTCCTTCACAGCGGGATCGTAAGCTAGCTCTTGAAGCATTGGAAAAAGTAGGCGGAGGGCATTTTGCTTATCGTTTATATGGCTCTCTATCCGGCGGCGAGCGCCAATTAGTGTTGCTTGCTCGTGCTTTAGCTACTGGTGCTGAGGTACTCATACTTGATGAGCCGGCTTCAGCTTTAGATTTAGCTAATCAGGACTTATTGCTTAACGTCTTATTCGAGTTACGCCGAGTACGTAGCCATTCGGTCGTTTTTACCACTCACCATCCGCAACACGCTCTGCATCTCGCAGACAAAGTACTGCTGATGCACACCAACGATCAGATTAAATTTGGTCCAGCTGATGAGCTGTTAACCGAGTCTGAGTTATCCCGTTTATACAACGTCAGACTACGCCGTCTAATGGTGCAAACGGGAGAACATTTTCAAAGCACAATCTGCCCGGTTTTTGGAATACGTGAACCGGATCAAGATATGCCCATTTCTTATCCTCTAAACAAAGGTAAATACAATGAGTAACGATACAATCTCCTATCTGGAAAATGGACATGAATTTACAGTCCACTTTGATGAGTTATTAAAATACCACGGTGCCGGTTATCCGGGTGGTGTAGCCCACGGGCTAAAAGTTATGCAGCGAGCCTGGCCCTTGCTAGATAATGGTCGTTTGCCTGAACGACGTGAAATTCGCTGTGTCACAGCCTTTGGAGGCCCAGGGGGTAGAGATGCGATTGAGTTTGTTACCCGCGGTCTTACTGAGGGTCGCTACATTGTTGATAACTCAGTAGGGCTCGAAGAAGAAGAGTCCCCCGGTGGTCGTTATTACTTCCGTTTCGAGTACCGTGGCACCGCTGTTGAAATCACCATCCGTCCCGGACACGTACGCCCCGAGTTCATTCAGTTAGCACGCAAGAAAGACCGCTCACCAGAAGAAGAGATCATTTTGGCTGAAATGAAGCTCGAAATGGGAGAACGCTTGTTAGTCCAGCCCGCAGAAGATATTTACAACGCTACCGTATTATCGTAATAAGTCATAGCCATGAATCAAGAACGCCAAACTTGGCTCGGGCTACTTGCCCGAGCTAACCGAGATTATCTGGAAAATATCTGGGCTACTTACAATCCGGGTGTGCCTATACAAAAACTCGCTGGCCCTGAAACGGGGTTGGTGCAGCTCAATACACAAGCTTGTAAGGCCTCAGTGTCATTTCAGTTTGGTGAGGCTTCTTGTACTCGCTGCGTAATCGCTATTGGGAAAATTCAAGGTTACGCAGTACATTTGGGCTCCGATCTACGCAAAGCGGAGTTAGCGGCCTATCTAGACGCCTTTCTACAAACGGCCCCCTCCCACCAACGTGAGCTGGTGCTGCACCCTATACGCCAACAGTTAGAGCTAAAAAAGGCTGAGAGGGAGCAGCTGACGGCTGCTACTTCTGTACGTTTCTACACCACACAAAAAACTTAGAATCATGAAAATACCTTTACGATCTGAGCACAGACATGACGATGAGTTACATCGGCAGACGCGTACTTATCGGCGACTACTGCATGCCTTTGGTTACCCAATGCGCATACAGCAACTAGAAGAGCGTGCTATTCATTGCATCGTTGACTGCCTTCTAGACAGCCAAACGACGGTAGCTATTGAGGTGGAAAATAAGGAATTAACAAGCCGTATTTTGAATACAGGCGTAATCTTGAGCCAAACTCCCGAATGGGTTTTTGCAGGTTCTCAACGGCATCACTTACAACATATTCCAGCAGGAAGCCGTGAGGCGCCTGAAAGTGGGGCAACCCTTGTCATGGAAATAGCCGCCATATCACCTACAAACGGGGGGCTTGCTATACGAGCCACCGGTGCAGGACTCAACAAACCACACACTTTATATTTTTCAGGGTTACATCAAAATGTAGTCATTGATCATATTGCTTTTCGTGCCGATTACCCGCGTGGAGTGGACCTACTACTATGCGCTGACACGCAGCTGGTTGTATTACCACGTCACTTAACTTTGGAGATCATTTAATGTACGTACCAGTAAAGGGTGGTGAACAAGCAATTGCTGCTTCCCGTATAGCCGTAGAACGGAGTCGCCGAGGCGACGACACAATCCCCGAGATTGAAATTAATCAAATCATGGCACAAATGTCGTTAGCTCTTGATCGGATCATGAGTGAGGGGGGCTTATACGATCGACGTTTTGCTGCTATTGCCTTTAAGCAAGCTCAGGGAGACATTGCCGAAGCGGTATTTCTCGTACGTGCTCATCGCGCGCAATTAGCCAATTTTGGCTCAAGCCAAAACATAGATCTAAAAACAATGCATTACAGTCGCCACATTTCCGCCACGCAAAAAGAGTTGGCTGGAGGGCAAATTTTAGGCGCCACTTACGACTACACCCACCGCTTACTGAATATGGATTTAGAACACTCTCGCCCTCAGTGCGAGTTACCTAAATCAGTGATAACAGCTCCCTCATCGCCCTCTAGCTCTGAGCCACTGTACGCAGATCTTATCCGCACCGAAATATCTAAAGCTCCGATAGACATTACGCGAACTGTTTTGCCTTCTTTACCTGATCCTTGCGAGCGTCTCGCTCATCTCGCTCGTGGCGAAGAAGGCTACTTAACTGGATTAGCTTACGAGAGTTTGCGTAAAGCCTCAACGAGTCATCCCTATGTAGCGCAATTAATGAGAGGGAGCGTTGAAATATTCGTAGAGCTGGAAGACCTCAATTTAACCGTATCCATTGGTGAGGTTGAGTTAACTGCCTGCACTACTGTGGCTCCAAGTTTTAGCTCATCTCCACATTTAGAAGCGGGTTTTGGTATTGCTTTTGGAGCTAACGAGCGTAAAGCCGTCGCCATGGCAATCGTAGATCAGCACTTTAAAATTGAGGGTGCTACCAGTGATGCACTCATGCATACCGACGGAGTCGCTGCATCCGGCTATGTCAGCCATTTGAAATTACCTCATTACTCTGACTTTGATGCTGATTTAGCGCGTTTACGCCGAGTTCAGGCTAAGGAGGAAATATGAATTATGCCTACCTTGATCTACCGTCCAAACAAGAAATACGTCGTAAAACCCTAAAAGCACTCTGTCTACCTGGACGTCAAATACCTTTCTCAGCTCCTGAGCTACCCATTGCCTATGGTTGGGGGGTAGGAGGCATGGCTATTACCGCTGCCTTATTAGAACCGAATGACACGTTAAAGGTAGTCGATCATGGTTCGGATGATACCGTTAATGCCCTGAATATCGGGGATTTTTTTACTAAAACGGCAAACATATCAATTACGACAACAAGCTCAAAGGCTACTCTCATTCAAACGCGTCAGCGAGTCCCTGAAAGCCCGTTGCGGGAAGAGCAAATTGTGGTGTACCAAGTTCCTCGACCTGACCCTCTACGTGGATTTATTAATGATGCGGCCGAAGCACTGACACGGCACGCACATCATGATTACGGTGTCGTGTTAAGCGCTCTATTTGAAACATGGTTGCAACAAGATGAGGCGTGCTTAGGATACGACCACCCTGTGATTGTTAATGATGGGGTCTTAATGTCACCGTCGCCTATTCCTGCTATGGATAACCCCCGCATGGCGATGATGCCTGCTATTCAGATTTTTGGCGCCGCACGCGAGCGACGAATTTATGCATTGCCTGCCTATACACCCTTAGCAAACTTAGCTTTTGTTGACCTGCCTGCTAGCCTGAAAAAAGTCGATATAGCATGTTGTATCTGCGGCTCATCTATTCATTATTTGGATAATATTGGTACGTCAAACACCCCCCATTGGGTATGTTCCGACTCCGAAGCATGCAAGGAGCGCGCTCATGTTTAGCTTGCCAGATCCCGTGCTGACAGCACAGGCTATCTCACTTGAAATAGCTGGGCACCGTATTTTGTCGGATTGTCACCTCAAGCTTTATCCTTCCGAGGTTCTCGCTTTAGTCGGCCCCTCAGGTGCTGGAAAATCAAGTCTTCTGAATATACTTGCTGGACGACAGCTATCTAACAACTGTCAGGCTCTTTCCCTTTTAGGCCAGGATTTACTACGTACCAGTCTTTATCAAACTAACCTTTTACGTCGGCGGGCGTGTGGCTATGTGGCTCAGGATGCCAGCACAACCCTAAACCTGAGACAAAGTGCCGCCACTAATATCGTACGTCGTCTTTTTGATTTAGGTGACAACCGTGCGGTTGATGCACTCAAACAAGCACAAAAATGGGGCCAGCGACTTGGTTTATGTCCAGAACGATTACATGAGCCAGTGAAGAACTTTTCGGGAGGGATGCGCCAACGCGTACAAATCGCTGCGGCCATGATCCATCAGCCGAGCATTTTATTTTTAGATGAACCCACTGCTGGTCTCGACTCAGTCGCTCAAGCAGATTTTTTAGATGTGCTCTCTAATTTGAGAAACCAAACACAGACTGCCATGGTGTTTGTGACTCATGACTTACGTCTAGCTCGACTCATTGCTGATCGGGCCATCGTGATGGATCAAGGCCGCATCGTCAGCGAATCCATTATGGATCGTTTGCTTACTGAGCCTGAGCATCTCATCGCCCAAGCTCTTGTTAAGGCAATGATTTAATGAATAAACCAACTGTGATTTTGCAGTATGAAGGCAATGGCATACATCATGGGCCACTTCGCATAACGGCACAAACAGGGCAGATAGTACAGATCTGGGGAGCGTCAGGCTCAGGAAAATCGACTTTGCTCTCACGAATTTGGGGAAGTCGAAGCTTAGGAACGGCACACTTGTGCATACGAACCCACGATCAGCAGTTCACACCAAGCACAATGACACCCGCCCACTTTGCATTTCTACGCTCACGATTAATGTCGTACGTAGGGCAACATCCTACCGTACTACCTCGCGAAAAACTTGTGGATTGGTTTGCTCTAGTCCCCACAAAGACAGTACTCGACGGACTAAGACTGCTGGACCTCTCTCCTAGCTTACTCTCTCGCTATGCCTGTGATGTCTCTGGTGGTGAACTACAGCGTTTTATGTTGCTTCACGCTTATTTTTCTTCTCCTCCAATCTTACTTTTAGATGAGCCCTGTACAGGATTGGATCCAGAGCGTAGTCATCAGGTGAGCACGCTTTTATTACAGGCTAAAGCCGCTCAGAAACTGGTTATTTACACCAGTCATACGAGTGCCAGTTGGGTGGATCAGTCAATCTCTTTAGACGGTTAAACCGTCTACATTTAATTTAACCTGGAAAAGTACTCATAATGAAAAAAATTTTATTGGGATCTGCGTTGAGTGTAGGTTGCCTAAACTTCGTTCATGCCCATGCGGTCGGCCACGTCATAGATGGAACTGCGGAAGGTGGTAGGCCGTCCGCCACGCTGGTAAACCGTGCGGCTGGTACTGCTTACCTCCATTTCCTCGCGTTCCTCTGGTTCGTGCTGTCCTTCTCCCTGGTAACTGGCCAGCAAGTCGGCCTGTGCTTCCAGTCCGTGCAGCTCGGCACGGGTGCGGTGCATTTGGCTGGAAAGCTCGGCGGCCTTGTCCTGGTCGCCCTGCTGTTCGGCCTGGGCTTTCTCGCTGTCCAGTTTGGCCAGCTTCTCGCGTTCTTTGTGAGACTGTAAAGTCACTTATAGAGTGGGTTCAGGAGTTGGGCAGATTCCCCCCGTTTGAGTTCTAGCTAGTAATAGAGCCGGTCTTAGTGCCGGCTTTAAATTTGAAAGGCATGTTAGTATCACGGTGATATATCACCGTGATACCAACTAACCCATATATATCCCTTTTAACTCCTTTTGTACAAAAATACATTTGTACAAATGTACATTTGAGATATAATTCAAAGTGTAGAAGGGCTTTATGGAGTTAGGGGTTCCTGGCAATACCGCTTCATTTTTAAGCTACCAGTAACGAGTCAGGCTAGTTACTGTCCTTAGTTAGGTCATCCTGTGATGACCGCCTTGAACCCTAGTGCTAAAAGGTTGCCACGAACTAAATTATTTTTAAAAGAGCATACGACTTATGCTCTTTTTTTTCGTCTATATGGTGGCTATAACAGTACCAGGATGAGAAAAGCGACTGTAGGCCGTTATGATGTTGTAATGCTGGTTTGCCCCTACGCCATTCAAAGATAAGACTATTATCCCAGTAGAGCTTTCTATAACCAAAGGTTTATCAGGAGCTTTTCTATAGTCTGCTAGTATTTCAGCCCCAGGACTGATGTCATTGCACGGTATGAGGATAAGGCAGCAGAGTTTGATGATTTCAATAAACGACAGACTGCTATCAATTTAACGACGGCAACACTAACAGTCTTGATGGATCAGAGCCTAAACAATACTAATCACGTCTTAGTTCATTACAATCAAAAAAAACCAACGTGTAATTATGTGCAGTTTATCTGATCACTACACAGCTGATTTAAACAACAACCCCGTGGCTAATCTGCCCTATAAGATCTCTTACTCTATTTATTCCTTCTTTAGTAGCCATAATCGACTCTGGTGACTTACCACCTAACGCTAGTGCAGGTGCTTTAATCCATGATTTCCATTTGTCTTCGTCACCAAACAGCTCTAGACCCAATTGATGAACTCTTTCATTCAACTCTCTCATTTCAGATGCATCAACTAATTCTAGAATTGCCGCGTATGTGTCAGCGGGAATACAGTAAAATACGGGATTACCATCCTTCATAATAGCAACTGGACTACCTTTTGAATCATTCAAAACACGATCAAGACTGCTCTCAATATCATGAATATCGATGCATTTTTCGGCATAATTTTTTCGTTTAGTGCTCATATCTCTTCCCTAACATGACTGATAAGTACAATGATGATTAACTGTCTAGGAAACTGGGTCCATACCAGCTATCAGGAAAAATGAACCTATAGTCCATTTATTATCTGCTGCATATGGTCATTCACAGAGCTTTCACAATAACGTCCAGCCTCAATATCAGCCCTAGCTTCTAGTAAGGCAATCTCAAGCTCATACTCTCTGAACTTAGAGTATTTATGCAAATCCATCACGACATATGTATCTCTACCTCGGACAGAGATAATAACTTCTTCATCTTCTAACAAACCGGCCTCAATTGCAGACACACCCTTAGTTTTTAAATCATTAGCAGTAACAACACTCATAAGCTCACCTCTTTTTTCCTTTTAATAGTACTATTAAAAGTACGATCTGGACTTCCCAGACACTTGTGGTCTGTATGAATATCTAAAAAACCACAAAAAATGATTCATCACTCTTCTAATACACCAATTATATGCAATTATATTTTTTCTTATAAATTATATGTTTTCTTATAATTGGCCACTTTCCTCTAGAGGTATGACATAAAACAACAAAGCTTCATCTTCTAAAAATTAATAATGCAATTGATTTTTAAGGTTTTTTATTGAAACTGAGTTGTGGGTTCTTATAGCAACCCAATGCTTTTAGCATAAAACTATTTATGCTCAATCAAGTATTCAAGCATATTTGAAGTAGTTGCTGCCAATGAGGAGGAAGCACTGAGCCTAAAGGCTCAAGCAGAGATTCCAAGTTGAAACCGTAATACCATCTAGCATAACTCTTGCGTGTCCATCAGATAAGTCCCAACGCTCCTGTGGACATTGTTCCAATAGCTATAAGTCAACCGTTGCGATTATCTTGTCTGCTGGCACTTTACTGGCATAATCTTTGGCTCCTTCATCGTTCATTGAACACCTCGCCATCACTATTGTTTGAATCAATACACTTTGGGTAACTCATCCCACCTGGTCGTATAGGCTGGCGATAGGTGTTCGCGTTTCATTGACCATTGAGGTGACACGCCTTGCGAGGCGAAGAAGACGTTGCCTAGGCCGCTGTGATTGATTTTGTCCACGACGTTCATTAGGGCTTTTGAGTTGATTTTTGTATTGTCGGCTCGGAATAAATCTTGTTGGAATGCACCATGTTCGTAGAAATCGGCGAGCATTACACCGCCTTTGGCGTAGCGATAACCTGCACGATAGATGCGACGAAACAGCACGTCGGCCACTTCTAATAAGTCTCGCGTGTCGTCAGTTGGGTTGGGGAGTTCTGCAGACAGGGTTTTCGAATATTGCGGTTCGTTTGGAATAAAGGGACTGGTGCGAAGGAACACACTCACCACGCGGCAAAGGCGTTTTTCACCGCGTAGTTTCTCGGCAGCTCTGGTTGTGTACTTAGCGATCGCTTCCCGTAGTTCTTGTTTGTCTGTCACCTTATGACCAAATGACCGACTGCAAATGATTTGCTGTTTAGTTGGCCTGACTAATTCCAAATCCAAACACGACACCCCATTCAACTCTCGAATAGTTCGCTCCAACACCACAGAAAACTCACTTCGAATCGATTTAGGGTCAGCATTCGCCAGATCCAACGCTGTGTTGATTCCCCTCGCCTTTAGCTTTGCCGTGGTACGACGGCCAACACCCCATACGTCACTCACATCCAACAAAGCCAACAAGCGCTTTTGTCTGTCTGGGTCCATCAAATCTACCACCGAACCAGTGGCTGGGTATTTCTTCGCCGCATGGTTGGCCAATTTCGCTAGCGTCTTGGTGGGCGCGATGCCCACGCCTACCGTAATGCCCGTCCATTGATCGACCTTGGCCTTTACTCGTTTGCCAAACGCTAGCAAATCCGTCACGTGATCAACACCGGTTAAATCCATAAAGGCTTCATCAATGGAATACACTTCCAGCCGTGGCGCTTCCTCTTCTAAGATGGTCATCACCCGATTCGACAAATCCGCATACAGCGCATAGTTCGACGAAAAGCAGACAATGCCGTGCTTTTTTATCTCGTCCTGAACCTGAAACATCGGCACGCCCATCTTAATCCCCAGCTCCTTTACCTCTTTAGAACGCGCGACAATACAACCATCGTTATTCGACAACACCGCAACAGGCGTGTGTTTCAAATCTGGCCGAAACAGCTTCTCGCAGCTGGCGTAGAAATTATTGCAATCGACCAAGGCAAAGACCGTCTTCATCAACCGCGCTCGTACTTACGAACCACACCCGTTACCACGCCGAAGATTTCCAGCTCAGACTCTTCGGTAATATGAATGGCTTTGTAGGCTTTGTTCTTCGGACGAAGTAACACATTAGGTTGAAGCTCCAATGTCTTCACCGTCATTTCCCCATGAATACAGGCAATCACAATATCCCCATGACGCGCGGTTAATGAACGATCCACCACCAACACATCACCCGAATGAATGCCTACATCGATCATCGAATCTCCCTGAGCACGGACGTAAAACGTCGCGTTCGGGTGAGCGACACAGAACTCATTTAAGTCTAAAGATTTTTCAACAAAGTCCTGAGCGGGCGAAGGAAAACCCGCCGATACCGAATCCACATACAAAGGGATTCGCACACTATTGGCCGCGATAAACGCCGCCGACTCAGACACACCAAGATAAGTCACACGCATGATCAACACCAAAATACTGTATGTATATACAGTATAGTTTTAAGCAACGCGAATGACCAAGTGAATTTTTGCAGAAGATCGAGCTTTAGGCTTTTACACTAAGAATTATACACGGAGGGAGGATGTTCAAAGGCAACAGTCAATATTTGCATCTGACACTAATTACTTGCTAATTACTTTCTACTCGACACTCCTTATTGTAGAAACTTTAGTTGTTTGGAATACTCGCTCACTGGCAGTATACTGACGAGAATATAAAGTTAGTAACAGGAAGATTTTAGTGGCCAAGCTCATGAGCAACTCAGCATACCGCCTTCATCAGATACTAAAAAAAGGGATGGAGCATGGTAACAACGAAAAGACTAAAGACGTTTGGAAATCAATACTTGGAATCGATGATGACTTTAATATTTTCAGCAAAATATGTGCAGTTCAATCATTAATTGATGAGACTGTTCGTACTTTTGAAATTCACGACCCTGAAAATTATAAAGAGTATCTCGCTTGGCTTCCTCAGATTGAAAATGCATTCAATAAGCAGGATCTTTCTGGTAATTGGCAAACATTCAGAAGCGCAGTAAGCTCCTCAACACTATCTATGCTGTTTACTTCAGCAAGCGCATTAAATGGCTTCACTGGATATACTAAAGTATCAAATGAGGATTTATCATTACTACGTGAGAAAACAAATAAACTAATGGATGAAATAAAACTGTCTGACTTAGACAATGATGTTCAATTATTTATTCTGAATCATTTGTATTCTATTTTAAAAGCTCTCGATGATTATCAAATAAAAGGACCAGACTACCTTATCGAAAAAATCGAAAGGGCTACCGGAAGCACAACCCTAAAGCTTCACAAAGAAAAAATACCAAAGGAAAACCTAAAATCTTTTATGAATTACCTCATAAATACTGCAACGATTGTCGGCCTTTGTAATGGTTTAAGTGATTTCGCGGGATTAGAAAGTCCTACTGAGTTATTAAAACTAGCATTCGACCAAGAGACATAAATCAACACTTGGGTCCTTAGTTTTAGCGAACTCAAATACAACCTCATAAATGCTTTACATGAATCAATTTACATTCCCCCTACCAGCTTCGGCGTTCGATGGTTTGGTCGACCCATGCGGGGTTGGTTTGGATCATGTTCATGATGTCGGCGGCGGGTACGACGGCGATGCTTTCTGTTATGCCAAGGATTTGGCGATGTCGTTGATGAGTTTAAGCTTTTCATCGTCTTGTATGGTGGCCGGTAAGCTTTGTTGGATGGTTTCTAGGGGTGAGCTTGGACAAATTGCAAATTAAACGTGGGAGAAATAGGCATTTTTGATGAGACAATCGCTTCATTACACATACTCCCCAAATTCCATTCTTCGAAGTACTTGCCGCACAACTTCACGGCCAGCGTGTAAATCGAGCATGTTAACGGGAATCTCCCCTCCAAGGGCAGGAATAGACGAACGCATCCATTCTTTTGCCAAATCTAATGATCCATAAATTTTTGCAGCCTGAATATAAACTCGTAGCAGGTCAATCAGATTATCTGTCTCAGCAGAAGATAAGCGTTTGGTTTGATAACTCTTACTAAGATTTGAAGTGGTACCGATTGACCGAGCAATCAACTCTTTTTCCCCTATCAAATCAGTAATCGCCTTCAATCGATCACCACTAACTCTCGATCGAACAATCGAAAAATACCCAATTGGCGACATAATATCTACATCGGGAAATAGATCGTTGATAGAATCAAGAGAAAATCTTTTTACGCCTCTAAGCGATTTCATGGGCCATCCGCTATTTCTGCTATCATGTTGAAGGCCATAGCCTACTGGCTATTATTCAATTGAGCTTCCAAAAAGTCTTGCAGCTCTTCAATTCTTTCTGCTATCAGATGCTGCTCCTCAAAAGGGATTTTAGAAAGATCCTCAAAGGTAATCGATTTAACAGCAAGAAGAAGCTTTAGACAAAAGTAATTATGAGTAGTCATTTTTTCAATCCTTGAATAAATTCTAAACAATGGCAATCGCCCATCCATAGGCGGCATCTACCTTTTAGGTAGGTTTATATTAAATGTTGTAGAACCCTAACTCCAGCCCTTATCTCAGTATCCTATACGGCGGGCACTACAAATAATTTTTAAAAATAGTCTTAACTTTCAATAATGTAGAACAATTTTATAAAAAAATCTAATTTCTTTGATTGTTTCTAGATGTTTAACCTTAACGGGTGTCTAGTAAATAAAGCTGGGGAAGTCCACAGAACACGAATGGTAGTATCGACTGATGTTTCGATATAAATAACTAATGAATTGTCATTTTCTTGATGGTAACTTACATCAATTCTAGAATTGATATGTGTGGTTAAAATGAAAGGTATCATAAGCGACGCAAAAATCTCAGATTTTAGAGATTTAGTTAATTCTAACTCAAAGTTCGTTTATCAGATCTACAAAGACAAAGGCGGTAAAAACCTCTTTAACCTCGTTTGCTCTTGTATGGATTGGATCAGCGTTTCAGTGCGACACTTAGAGAATGCGCCGGAGCTTGATTCCAACATAGACGTAAAGTGTATGCAGGTCTATTCCCTCATATCATCTATTGACCTAGTCTCAGCGTCAGTAACCCAACTTCATAGAGTTTTTGTGAATGAACAAACAGAACCCTTCAAGGGTGAGAAGAAGAGTTTTGTTAAGCGTCTATTTGAGCATGAAGATGACAACACCTACTTTAAGACGCTAAGAGCCTGCTTTGGAGCTCACCCCGTCTCGTTGAATCAACTTAACTCGAGACGCTTTGCTAGTTGGCCGTTCAAGAGCCATTTAAACAATGCTGATTTAACAGTTCACTTATACAGCAGAGAAATTGGTGAGGAAGACTTAACTCTGAATCTCTACGTAAGTGAGTTGTTGAAATTTCTCACAACTCGCTATGACTATCTTGAAGTGATTGCTGAAACGGTTCAGGGCTTGTTTGAAGAGTATCAGACAGAACTTTCTAAGCAGACTATTGAAAATAAATCTGACCCTCTAGAACAGCTCTACGTTCTAAGAGCTGAATCAGAAAAGCGGTTGGATAATAACTATTACAACGGTGAGATTGACGACCTGATTATGATATTTGAAGCAAGAGTGACTGATGCTACGCTTTTGCATCTGGCTGATTCGTATAAAGAATCACTCTTACCTACGATAGAGGAAATTAAGACCAATCTACAATCAATGAGCATCGTTGATTTGGAAGCTGATTCTGATGTGAAAAGTAGTTCAAACTTTGGTAGAGAGTTAGGTTATGAACTGCCAAAGTTCTATACTTGGATTCATTCGGGTAAATATGATCCGCTTCTCGATTACTACTTTGAAAGATTCAATACCGTTACTAAGGGTAAGTTTAAGTTCAGTCAAGGTGATGACATTAAACTGACTTTTCTTAAAGCAAAACTGATGTTAGCTACGAAATAATACTAAACTGTTTATTATAATAAATTTTATATATAGACAAGGAGAAGTGTATATGGGGTACAATTTTGAAAGTTGGAAAAATAGAATTGCCGAAAGATCAGACCTTACAACCAAACTAATACACCTCACAAAACCCTCAACAATTGATGGTAAGAAAAAAACATCATTAGAAAACCTTCAAAACATCATAACTACAAGACAGATTTTTCCCAGCAATACCTCAAGTGGCTTTATTAATGGAAGCCGAGAAGCTGTCTGCTTCCAAGATGCACCATTATATGCTGCTTGCCAAAACACTTACTTCGAACAGAAAGTTAGAACAGAAACTAAGAGCAAAAAAGTTCGATACATTCCGATAGGAATTATGTTTGATAAGAGCTATGTTTTTAAAAAAGGTGGCAGACCAGTAATATATGAAGAAACGAAGGTAGCCAAAAAATTTCTTCCCGAAACAGAATGGTGGCGAATTGTAAATTTTGACCTGTCTGACGAAGATAAAATAATAGACTGGACTCATGAAAGAGAATGGCGATGCCCTGATCAGTTTAAATTTTCACTAAACCAAGTGAGTTTAATTTTTGTGAAATCAAGTGATTATCAGAAATTTGTTCATTGGGATAACGAACAAAAGACCCCAATTCTACATAAAATTAGAGGCATAACTGTTATGTCTGACTTACTTTTTTAAGTCAAAGGAATGATAGCCAGCTATCTGATAAAACTTCACATTCATAAACAGAACGGACTTAATTAAGTGAATATATTTTGCAGAATAAACAAAACTGAAGTGAACTCAGATCAGCTCAAAGAGCAGATCACTGAGGATCTTTATGCAAAGATGAAAGATAACAAAGTATATGATGAAGAACGCGAAGTAAAAATGCTATCGACTGTTGAGTTCAAAAGTCAAGGTTATGCTTCTTTTTATAATACAACACTTGAAAAAGATAAAAGTGTTCTAACCCTTTCTGTTGCTGGAATTGGGTTCCTAGTGACAATGTTACAAATCTCAGAAAAAGTAACTTTCATTAACCTGAGTTTATTTTTTCTAGCTGCATTCACATTTTTAATATCCATTTTTTGTATCATTACAATTTTTCAAAAAAATGCCAGCTACATTACTAATATGGTAAATGAGCAATGGACAGAAACTGAAAAGCAAGAGAAAGTCTTAGAACGTCTTGATAAAATAGCCATATATTCTTTTATTTCTGCTATTATCTTATCTGTAGCAC
This sequence comes from Marinomonas sp. CT5, assembly GCF_018336975.1. NCBI lineage: Bacteria > Pseudomonadati > Pseudomonadota > Gammaproteobacteria > Oceanospirillales > Oceanospirillaceae > Marinomonas > Marinomonas sp. CT5. The sequence goes on from NZ_CP025572.1 coordinate 4,434,532, forward strand.
TCGGATTTTCAATATCAATCAACAAGTTGGAGTTTCAAAATATGTCAGATAAAAAGCATGAACAACTTACAAAAGAAATGGTTACCATTGAGAGTTATAATGGAATGGCTGATATCGGTAAAAGTGTATCAGGAGCATCCCAAATGAACCCATCCTCCTCTCAGGACACTCAAGCTCAGCAACAAGCCCCCAAGCAAACAAATACAGGTTCTGGTGCCTCAGCAATGAAGCCTTAACGTTAGTAAAAAGCCTCGCTACCCCAGCGCTTTGTGCATCTATTAATCTATTCTCAAAAATAGGTGCATGTAGCGTTTATCCAGTAAGTCCAATTTGCGATTACTAAACCTTCTTATATGACTAAAGCAAAAGGAACCATAAAATGAGCGCAAATGAAAAGGATTCTATTTCAGCCAAAATGGTAGATGCCAACCTCGTAGATTTTGACAGTTTTGAGCGCGCGCTAAAAAGACGTAAGACAATCAGTGAACTCGAACTAGGAATTAATAGCTTTGCAGGAGCAGCGTCTTTGGATCCATCAAAGAAAAAACAGCCTAAACAGAACCCTCCCAAAAAATAATGATACATAACTGCTTTAAATAGTATTTTCTGCTATACACTCAACCCTTTGAGCATCTGTTATCAACAATGGGTGCGCATGTAGCGTTTGTCCAGTACGTTCCGTTCTTGCCTGAGTAGCACTTCCCCTATTAACCGGTCGATACACATTTTTGCCTGCAGTCGCGGGCGAGTTTGCGTATGTCGTGTGGCTGGTGAATTTGATGTTATCGTTATCACTGAGGCTTTGATACCAAGTGTGGTAATGGGTTTCATGTCTTATTTAAGAGCTACGCTTTGGCATGCTGTTGATTTGTTACATGGCGTGTTGGGTGATGAGCAAGCGGAGCTCGGTGCCGTTTTGGTGTTATCTAGCAGTACATACCATTCCAACTCGCTGGACGAAAAGTGTTTCCATTCGGCAAGGCTAGTTTCGCCCTAGCGAGTCGCGTGGAACAGTTTCGCATAAAAAAGGTACGCCAATTTGTTGCTTCTTGTTGAAAAAGCTTCAATTAACCATGTCATATGAATAATAGAGAGATAATCATCGAAATCTCACTTAACTTAGAAAGAACATCATAGACAGCAGCTGAATTCTCAATCGGGGATCAGTATTTTCGTCGAGATATCCATCGACGCAGCGATATCCCATAGAGCTTTTAACGTAACATTGACTTCACCTCGCTCTATTCTTCCCATATAACTGCGGTCTATCTTAGATTTTGCCGCTAAAGCTTCTTGAGAGATACCTCGCGCTTTACGTTGACTCCGAATTAGCTCTCCAACCTCTTTTGCTATGTTTCTCATTTTTATATCTCAAAAATGAAATACAATCTCCAATTGCGGACTATAACTCCACGGACTATAATCCGTATTTTGACAAATAGAGATAGTTATTTTGAGATCTAAGCCCATCGCTCACGTTGTCGAAGAGTTCTTCCAAGCACCGGCACAAAAAAAAGCCACTATAAATGACGTGCTCAAACACTATGTTGAAAAATACGGAGAAGACAACCCTATTGAAATGAAAAAAGCACGACATGCTATTTATCTGAAAATTCATCGTTTAGTTAAGTCAGGTGCGTTAGTCGTTGCTTCAAAGAGTGGTAAGAGTACTTATTATGCCAAAGCGAAAATTTTAGATGAAACCAAAACGCAAAAAATTACACCCATTGCCGTTGTAGCGAGTGAGAAAGAAATGCTCTTGAAGCGTAAAGCTGAACTTGAGTATGAACTTGAACTATGTATTGCCGAAGCCCAAGGCTATGAGGAGATGAAGTCCCTATTACCCGCTCAGCTTGATTTGTTGATATCTAAAAAAAGTGAAGCTAAAAAACGAGCGATAACACTAAACGGCTTACTAACTAGCACTCAAACCATATTACTTGCGCTCTCATGAAGAAAATGCAAAACCTCTCACTAAGAACTTGGCAAAAGAGCTGTTTATCTAAAGCTTTAGAAGTCTATCAAAATGGTCAGCAAAACTTTATGTGCGTTGCTGCACCAGGTGCCGGAAAAACAAGATTTTCTGCATCGTTAGCAAAAAGCTTATTAGATGCTGACCACATTGATTTCGTTCTTTGCTTCGCCCCCTCTGTAAGCATACAGAACAGCATTCAAGAAACCTTCAGCAATATATTGAATGATCGCTTTGATGGCCGAATAGGCGCAAAAGGCTTGGTTATTACCTATCAAGGAATCCAATACGCATACCAAGAACTTGCACATGTCATTAAGAACTACCGTGTTCTAATAATCTCTGATGAAATTCATCACTGTGCTTCTGGTGTAAGTAGCACGTCTAATCAATGGGGACAGTTGTTAGTTTCTTTAATATCAGAAGGCAATCCCCTGACTCTAACTTTGAGTGGTACTCCTTGGCGGTCAGACAGTACAAAAATAGCGCTTCAGAGCTATTCTGGAGAGCCTCAAGAGCTTGATACAGACTTTGTGTATGGGTTAGGCGATGCAGTTAGAGATAAGGTTTGTAGGAGACCTAGTTTAATATTGCTCGATAATAGCTCGATTGATGTTAAGGAGGATTCTAAAACACATAAATTTAGTAGTATTCGCCAGGCAATTGAGGCTGAAAAACTAAAATATAGCGAACTACTGACTCATCAAGACTCACTAAGTCAGCTAATGACCTATGCCCATGAGGAACTGATTAGAATTAGAGAAAAACACCCTCGTGCCGCAGGTTTAGTTGTTGCATCATCTATTGATCAAGCGCGGCGGATATCTCAGTTTATTATCACTAACTTTAACGAGAGCTCTATTGTAGTTAGTTATGATCAAATTGATGCTCACGAAAACATCAGAGACTTTCAAAGTTCAGAGATTGACTGGATTGTTTCTATTGGCATGGTAAGTGAAGGCACAGACATCCCACGTTTACAGGTCTGCGCTTATCTGAGCAATGTGAGAACAGAGCTTAACTTTCGCCAAGTGCTTGGACGGATTCTACGGATTAATAAGGAACCGAATGAGTCTTGTTCAATGATAGCGTTTGCTGAGCCAAAGCTAATTGAATATTCAGAACGGATAAACCAAGACCTACCGGAAGATTCGATGAGAATAAAAGTCATCGAAGATCAAGCCCTAATAAAAACAGCGAACTTCAATCAACACACTATAAGCTCGGAAAACAAAGGCTTTATTTCCATGAAAACAACACCTTCAAGCCATACACATACATTTGATAGACTTCATGATATAGCATCAGAAGCTTCATACTCCGTTAAAATGGCTTTATGTAAAGACTCTTACAGGACAACAATTCTATCTTTATAAAGAAAGGAAAGTCCCAAAAAGCTTTAAAACACGAATTCAATACTTTATTGGCATTTATTTAATGTTTAATGTTTAATGTTTTTGAATAAAAAACCAAATCCAATCCACTAAGAGATAGTATACATATGGACACAATGCAGGAACTTTTTGAAAGAATTAAGTCTATTTTAGTTGAACAGCCACATAGTGACTCAAGTACAGTAATTGCTAAAGCTTTAGCATCTGCATGCAACAACTCATATAGCGTTAGCATGCTAGATATCTCAACTAAACTTGATAGTAAAAATAGAAACCTTATTAATTCACTTACACATATTTACTCATTTGAAGATTACAGTAACTCTCTGCAAGATGAAACTCTGCATTGGCTAAGAGAAAAGAAATTTATTAAGTAAATAATTCTTGAGGGTAAGTTGAGATGAGAGTCCCGAGTATTGCTTGAGAATATCCGATCAAGCGCCTTAATATTCTGGAAAGCCCAATGGAAGTCATTAATTTGGCTGGTTTTTCACTTTTCTACCACTAAACAAGATAATTGAACCTTGTTTAGTGGTTTTTAAACAGATTAACCCCTTGCAACTCGTATCAAATGATCAACCCTAAATACATTGACTCAGGCAAACAGCATCGCAAGCATGTTGTCGTTTTTAGCCAGACCACGATTTTCTACTTTCCTAAAACCAAATTGGCATTTGATAATTCGAAATAGGTGTTAGACCTTAACGATAAACAAGCAAAGAAGAGTAGATTTGACATGGGCAGAGCCGAAGGCTTAGCACATGATTGTCTCATGAAAAGTGCTTATACGCTTGTTACCAAGCCTAATAATTTCTGTCATCTGATTTTATATAAAGTTTTGCCTGCTCTATAAACTGTTCCGAACTTTCAACTAAAGATTTATTTTCACTGTGATTCACAACTTTTTGATGAAGCTCTATCCGTTTCTCCCAATATTCGCGACGATTATCATCAATTCCGAAATTTGGACAACCTACACATCGCTTCTCCTCACGCTTGGCATCAGAAAGCTCCCCTTTATCATCAAGGCACCTTGATTCACCTTTTGATTTTGAGGTAATCAAACAATAACCATTAGCATGACTAATAATTTTTAACTCTTCTTGCTTCACCATGCTATCAACAAAATCAGCAATCACTACTGGATCGAGTATTCTTGATTTTGCCTGAATTAGGCGTCCATAGCGTTCAAGAGTATTGCTAGCCCCCCCACTTATTGTTATTTTTTTCTGAAATGAACGATTAAGGATATCAAAGGCCATTGCCTGTTCCACTTCTGGCATGAAATGCCAGATATTCTCATCGTCAGTATATTTTTTAGTAAAAAATAAATTATTATGTTTGAGCATGATGGAAAGCTCCGCCATATCTCCTATTTCATACCTCCACATCCATAGCATCGAGTATGCACGCCTAAACATATGAGGTCTAAGATTTAATTCTTCAAGACCAATTGAATTAGTAAAACACTTAAGAAGATGATAAATACTTGCAGTATGAAGGTAATATGACTTCGTATTACCATTTTTCACAGAATGTTGAAGTGGAGTTTTTAGTAGTATCTTTTTTTCTCCTGATTCCTGTCGTTTGTATTCAGTAATTCGCATGATAACTCTAAATGCATCGATGACTTCTGAAATAACAGCAACTTCGGTTTTTTTACCTGACAAAGATCCTGAGGTCTTCTTTTCTAGACCATAAAGAACGTCAAGTTCTAGATTTAGAAGCTTAGCTATATCATCTGTATCCCTCAAAGCAGCTTCATGTTTACGCTCCGCAGTCAAAAGAAAAGTAATGGTTAAGGCGGCACCATAAAGAATATTAACGTCCATAATCAGTTTTGATGCAGTAATACCAAAGAACTTTGTGAATGTTCTAGAGGGATGACTTTTCTCCCCACCATCTCGTAGCGCCATATAGCTATCAAGCAGTTGTAAGGTTTTATCTGAATTTTTTATAAGTTTTAGAGCTTTATTTAAAACAAAAAATATTTCGCGTGGTAATAGCGTCTCTGTATGTGAATTGCTCTTAGATAATTTTTTAGCATATGTGAAAGGACTTTGATCAATGAAAGGATCAAAGTCTAAAGATTCTTGCAATGATTCTCGCATAGTATAAAGATCAGCTATCGGTAAAAGTAACCCCTCAGTCGTCGATGTTTTAATATTTCGATCTAATAAACATTGTTTGTATGCATCAATATCAGCAATAGAAATATCTTCCAAAAACATGCATCTGCGTTCAATAAATATAAATTTAAAAAAAACTCTTAATGATCTGGCATAACCGACTAGAGAACTAGTTGTGAGTGCTCTCTTTTTGAAATTTTCCATCCTACATATAAGCTGTTCTTTAGCTCGATCCACCCAATATACCCATTGAGGGTCACTTTCCAGAGTGTCATCATAAAACCAATTAACTGTATATTTAGATAATTCATCAGTTTCAATATGCGGCTTAAAGCGCCATGAGGGTTCATTGACACCTGAAATAAGCCAAGAATATTTTGCAGGTTTCTTTTCTGCGTGTTCTAGTGGATGATTAAGGTTTACATGTAAAGACGAGACCATCTTTTTTCCTATGACAAGGGAGGTAAAATAATGTTTTTAGCAAGTTCTCGGGCTTTTTTCTTATCTACACTAGAAACTAAAGCAAGGATATTTCGATATTTTGCTAACCTTGGAGCCCAATAAATATTCCATCTCTCAGGATTTGAAAAAAGAATTTCCTCTTGAGATTCAGATATAGCCTTTTCCCAAGCAATCCACTCAGCAATAATACCTAGATCCTGAAACCAAATTCTTTGTGCATCACAGTTGATCCACTCGTCAACTCCAGATTCTGAGACATCAAACAAATCATTATGCAGAGGTTTTAAATGGGAACCATCGTCTTCAATAAGATTATTTTCAGATGTATTAACCAAATATTGTTGGAAGCTTTTTGTTTTCGTCTTTAAGAGCGATTGTGTTAACACCCTTTCAGTATATCGATGAGTTGTTGAAGCGGATTTATGATTCAACACATGCTGAATACTGGATGAGTTCTCTCCAGTTAAACGTAAGATCAACGTACATGTCGGTCTGAAGTTTTCGCCAACACTACCTTTAATAGTAGTTAAAATTGGATTTTTTTGGGAAGATACATTAATAAAATTACGAACTAGATTAGTAATGGTTGTAGCATCAGCAAGTTTAACGACAATATTTTCCCGACCAGCGTTTGGTGTAAACTGTAACCATAGTGGTGTTTTTTCAAGCCTCAAAAAGCTTTTGCCTTGAGTTCCCAATTCCGAAAGAGTTTGTTTCATTCTTTCTACATGGCGAACACAGGCCGCAATAATAGGATCGCTCGCATCACAATTTTTAATAAGAGGCTCGCTTCGGAATTTATCAAAAAAAGTTACGATCTTTCCTGAATCCTTTGATGGTCTAAAAGAGTTAAGGTATGCATACCGAGCTACAGTATCAACATTAGGACTTAGCTCAATATACGACAGTAAACCAACAATAAATGGTGCAATGGTGTTCGTCGTAGGAAAAAAGGCCGAACGAATTCTTACTCCAGACCATCCCCGATACTTGAAAAAATCTAATAAACCAACAGGCCATGTACTAGATTCAGGCACTAATCTACCATAATGAGAGTATAAAACCTTAATAGCTAAATCGATACTTCGAGGATCTCGCTCATTATCTAAGTGTCTATATGTATCTAAATTTTTATAATACTCTAACTGATTTGATGTTAGTTTATTTATAGTCGATTCAAAAACTTTTTTATAAACTAGATCTGATGATTTCCCTTTAAACAAATCAACAACATTACTCGACTTCCATCCCTTACTACGGAAGAAGCCCTCAATGCCAACAGGCCAAAATCTAACAGACGGTAAGACTCTCCCAAATTTAGAATACAGTATTGAAAAAGCCTCTTCAAAAGTACGCTCTGGAATAGGAAAACTTTTAATGAAGTCTCGTACTTTTTTAAAATTATTGATTTCATCATTCGAAAGGGAGGATATAATTGAGTCGACATGAACCCAATCACTCTCCCACTCTTCAATTTTTATAATTGCTTCTTTATGAAGAAGGTCAATACAACATAAAGATAGCATTAAAGCTTTGGATTCCAAATCCCCAAGGTTAAAAGTTTTAGAAACCTCCTCTAATTCCTCTGGATTAAAATTATTATTATCTTCGACATAAACCCTAGCAATTTCTGAAAATGATTGCTTATTTTTAACCTGTATTTTTGAAGAATCAAATCCCTTCGGGATAATCTGTTTAGGTATAACGTTTGCATTTATTAAATGCATAAAAAAATTTGTTGCAGTTAGAAACTTTTGATATTTAGTATTTAAAGTAATTTCATCATTTTTACTAATTGAATCTTTATATGATTTTAATGAATCCGTATCAACAACTTCTGATGTCATTAGCACATGACGTAAAAATGGTAATATGCTATTGACCGCAGATCTACGATTGCGTTTACCCCGAACATAAAAACTTAGTTCTCTAATAATTTTCTCGGAATCATGCAGGTCCATTAAATCTATAACAGAAATAGTACCTTCCTCATCCCCCAAAAACACTTCAAATCGACCTGTGGGGGATATCGGTAAAATTGAAGCTTTTGGTCTTGAGGTAATTTTACTACGTTGCAATTTTTTATGAGCCATTACTATCCTCAAAAAAACGTCCGACTGCATACGTCTGTAAACTATCAGGGGATTTATGTCGTGTTAGATGCTTAGCAATTTCCTCTACTCTCTGAATTCCTGCAGAATCTAAGCCTTTTAAAATGTCCGTTGTGAATCGGTGTTTTAGTCCGTGCTGCCAAACAAGCTCATCTTTCGTTAAAGCACCGCATTCTACGGCACAACAAAAAGCACTTCTGACCTGATTAGAAAGTGTCCTAGGGTGTAACGCTCGACCGGTTGTACTAGATAAAAAAATACTTGAGGACTCTACGTATACATCTTTTCTCTTTCTATTTCTTTTTCTGTGTGCCTTTACGGTAGATGATCTATCATTCTCTATATAATCCCATGTTCTTTTAACCAACAGTGGACTTATTGGAATTACTTTTGGCTTACTCCCTTTTGAAGTAACAACATTTATAAAAACATTTTCACCGGCGATAGCTGCATTCTCGGCAGTTTTTCTTTCAGGAAGTTGTTCTATATTTAAAGCGCATATTTCGTGAGCCCTCAACCCGAGAGCAGCTCCCCAATCGACCATAAGCTCAAATCGAACTTGCAAATTGTTAGCACCCAGCGTTGTATGCGCTTTAACAATTTCAATCCAATCCATTCGCGGAGCAGTTCGAGGCGCGCTTTTTTCTTTACTAAGGCGCTTAACTAATGGATGAGAAACAACACCATCTTTTTTTGAGGGCAACAGTCTTACCCTACATCGTTCCTCTACTCCAATAAGGTTGTATGAATAACCCTGTGTTTGAGTCCACTCTAGATATGCAATTACAGTACGCAGAACCTGGGCAACATAATTTTTTGTGTTGTCTTTATTTGCTCCAGGCCTGCTCAACAATTCATTGCGGTAACTCTCTAGCCAAGAGTCATCTATCTCATCCCAAGCAAGCCTCTGCTCATCACTGCATCCATTATTATCTACTTCTAATTGAGTTAAGAAATCACATATATGATGAGCATATGTAATGAGAGTTCGCTCAGCACACATTACTCGCAATGAGAGTAGATATTGCAATGAAAGCCGATGAACAGTTAACTCTTCCGACAGGATCACTGGAAACCTACCATGCAGTGATCCATAAAAGTCTACGGAATCAGCGTATCTAATATGAGCCATTTCTAATCACTTCCATACCTTTGATAATCAACCACTATGCATGCCTATTTATCTTATTAAACTAATAAGAAATCTAAAGTTCTTTCAAACATTCTAAATTTTAAATGCTACATGCTAAATGCTAAATGCTAAATGCTAAATGCTAAATGCTAAATGCTAAATGCTAAATGCTAAATGCTAAATGCTAAATGCTAAATGCTAAATGCTAAATGCTAAATGCTAAATGCTAAATGCTAAATGCTAAATGCTAAATGCTAAATGCTAAATGCTAATTATCAATAAAGTTGTACATATAAATCTGAGTTTACATAGGTTTAGATACATCTAGGACAAATACATCAATAAGCCCTTGTAGTTCTATAGGTAGCGTTTTTTCAATACTGGTTTTCAGCTCTTGAACATTATTAATACCATGAAGTTGACGGCCTGCAACTTTCTCGTCTGCACCAAACCAAATAACAAGGTAAATTCCTTGATGTTCAGCATCAGGATGAGTTGAGTAGCGTTCGGCTAGTTGAGTAGAAGCTGCCGTATATAAGTCAATATGCCATTGGCCCTTAGCTTCAATAACAAGTAATCGCCTTTTCCCGTTAATCATCTTAGCGGCAGTTATATCAATCCTATTTTGATTTTGTGTCTGATGTTCTGAAGTAATGATAATGCCTTGAGGATGGAGTATTGTTTGTAGTCGTTCGGCAATGATTTCGACAGAATTTACTTCACCTAATCGAGTGTGATTTCTATTTTTATCTTTTGAATAAAAACGGTTCCTTGAATTAAACTCTCCTCCATTAATATACTTTTGATAGCTTATCAATTCTTGAAGAATTTTTTGACGTAGTCCTTCAACCGTGACCACAGCATTATTATCTAATAAATCAACGATTTCATCAGGCGTTGGGGGCTCAAAATCTCTCAAAGCTTTTTTCCGTAGCTGTTCTGCTTGTATGCTTTTTAACACTGTATGAATATCAGTGAAGCGTGGATCACTTGTTAGTCGATTAAGAACAGAAATTGCTTCATCAGAGCTGTCATTACCAATAGACCAGATGATTTCTGTCAGAAATCGATATGCTGTCTCTCCCGCTGGGCTTCCTGTACCAAAATGGCTAGGCAGATGTGTTTTTGGCCATTTATCAAAGAAGGCTTCGAGCACCATTTCCACCTTGCTAGAGGTTAGCTCTGGCCAATATGAATAATCTCTTCGATTCATTCGGCCTGAATGTTCATTTAACAAAAGTACAGAGTTTTTATTTGGCTTTAACCAATCAAAATATGGTTGTGCTATGTCTAAGTTAAGGAAGTAGAATGCTCGAATAAACCAAAATTTACGTCTTCGTTCAAACTTCTCATCATCTGTGACGGTAGGCCATTTAGACAAAAATTCAGAACAACGAATTTTGATGATATTATTCAGTTCTTCTCGTTTTCCGTAGGTGGCTGCAAGTTCAAAAAGAGAGCTTAGAGCGTTGTGTTCAATTTCAATAAAGCGCTGAAGCCATTCAATTGATAATTTTGCTCGTAAAGAGCTAAATTTTTCGTCATATTCTAAAAAGTAAATTTCTGTATGTGCGCATTTAGGTTGTGCTAATTGAGGCTCAAGGTATTGGCGTAAAAATTGTTCAGAAGATTTAGTATCAGGAAAGATTAAGCGATCAACTTCAGCTTTAAGAGCATCTTTTTCACTTTGATCAACCGCAGAATACCCCATATCTAAATTTGTTCTTAATGCACTTAGTAATGGGTGCTTTACGCCTTTTAAGGTTCCACAGTCACGCATAATTTCAAAGCAAGCCGCAAAAAGAATGGTTTCAACGACTAACCCCTTAGAGGCGCATTGCATCTCAGCAAGTTTTTGTAAGCTGGGTACATGTGGCTCAATAAAATCTAGACAGTTTCTGAGTGCATTTCGAACCAATGTTTCATCACCAAACTCTAGCTCTATATCCTCAGGCCTAAGTAGGACTAGATCTGCAAAACGAGCTAAACAGCTCCAATGTTGGCCACTTTCAACCAGATCACGGTTGTCTTGAACATATTTGATATTTTCCGCATGTAGTAGGGTCTTTTTTCGATTATGACGTTTCATTATTCTGCTATGTTTTGAATTCCATTTTCGATCGTGCGTTTTATCAAAAACAGCATCCAGTCTATTCTGCAAGCTCCATTGCATCATAAATTCATGTTTTTTAGAGGCTTGATTTCGCATATGTTGGCGCAGATAATCAGGTCCTAATTTTTCTTTCGCTCTATGTTTATTATGTCGCTGCATAAAACTCATCCACAATGCGCAGTTATCGTTCTCAAATGCTAAATCAACAATAAACTTATGATCATCAGGAGTTAGGCAAAGACCTGAATGCGAGTAACGCTCACTAAACTTGTTTATCTTGGCTTGGAAAATTTTCTCTCGATCAGTTAGCTTACCAAAAACATGAGCAATAATTTCTTGACGTAAAGCAATGTTTTCTCGAAGCACTTTAACTGAGATGATATCAATAGGATTCACTTGGTATGGAAAATGAAGGTTTTTAATCCATTCCCAGACACGTAACGAATTATAAGGTGGTTCGGCTAATTCGAAATAGCGGTCAAGCATTGAACCGATGATTTTACTTAACCCATTTTTACAATTACATTCATACACTTCTTTCTGACAGGTGCAGACTAAGTTCTTGCTGAATGTATCTAAAAGACATTCTATGGCTCCCAAAGTTAAATCAGCTATCAAGAGCTTTACGAAGTAAGGGCGTTCCCTTGACGAATCAAAGCCATGCATATGATTAGGGTATAGATCAGTGCATTTCAGAAAGAAGGCTTTAAGTTCATCTATGCTAAAAGTGTCAGGGCCAAGTTCCTTGATTACTTTTACTGCTATATGCATAGATGCATGACTGGCTTCAATAATTAAACCTTGTAAGTCTAAACGGAGGTTGTAGTCTTCAACCTCAACCCTTAATAGGCAGTTCATAGCTAATATTCGAACTTCTTTAGTTTCATTCGATGCTAATAATAACTGACGTAACTCTTTGACTAACCATTTTTCAGCATTTGAACCGGCTAAAAGTTCTAGGAGTAAGCACCTTAAGTGTCCATCACTTTTATTAGTGATAATGTATTTAACCTCATCCATTGTTTCTTGTGTAAAAAATCCGGCAACACTGAATTTGCGCCAGAGGTCACTTCTTCGGAAATATGGGTCAAAAGCTTCCATATCCTTCAATTTTGATAAAAGTAATCTTTTTGACGATGGTTCCAGTTGGGAAGGATCGCCATTCGCAAGCACTGCGTATGAATCAAGCTCAATTATGACTTCTTGAATGGCTTTATCACCTAATGTAGCAATCCAACCAAGTAAGCCACGTAATTCATCTCTAACAGTGTTATTTGGAGCAATAATAGGTAAGCATTGAGCGAAAGTTAAAGGGTCTGATGGGGTGGATATACGCTTAATTAAATAGTTCGCCGCACAATATTCAGTAACTATCTTGTGAACAGGTCTATGCTGGTCTGCATTGTCTCCGGGCTTAAAAAGACGAGTTGCTAAGATACCGCTAATATCGACATTATTAGAATTCAGTAATGAACCTGCCAACGGGTACATTCTGTTTTCGCTTGCTTCATTGATCCCAATGCCCTCAGCACCAGAGAGTAAAAGTTTTGCAAAAATTTCTGATGATAGGCTAACTTTTCTGTCATTTGAGAGCGAAGGGTTAGGCTTAGTGATTGTATTAGCTTCCTTTGCTAAATGCACAATAGCTTGAGTAAAAATGGAACGTTTATCTGTAAAATGTTCGTCGCTTTCAACATATGCATCTGCAAACATCTTGAGGAACTGTGGATTTGGAAGGAGTGGTTCCAATGAGAACTTGGTAACTTCAGCTTGAAATTTTAAAAAATCATCTCTATTTGAATGGTGATTATAGATCTTACATTGCTCTGAATCATTAAACTCGTAAAGTCTAGCAACTAAGGGAACATAGCCGATAAACTCCTCGAAAATACTTGTGTCTGAATTGTTCCACTCACTGGATCTACTTGAAATGATTACTTTTGTTGGTTCCGACTTTTTAACATTAGAAAGTAGTTTATAAATAGCACTTTTATCAACCTTGGCCAACTCATCAAATGCATCGATAATCAGAGGTGTATCAACTTGATCTGCTCCCATATAACTAAATACACTTGCGGTTACCTCTCTGACACCTAGTTGTTTAGCTAGATTTTTCAAAAGCTCTGTTTTACCTGCCCCGGGTTCAGCCAAAATCACAATGTAATTGGAAGCACCTAGTAAGTCAGTTTCTGAGTATGTTATATCACCATTAAAGAGCTTGCGTTCTAGGTAAAAGGATTGGTCCATAGAATAAAATACGCTCTTTTAGATAGTTATTAAGTTAGCCTGCTAAAAAGAAAGGTCTAAAGTGTAAGCTACAAGAGTTTCTAAAATGTCGCTGTTACCATAATCACTGATTGGTTAAAGCTGGTCAATGAAAAGAAGAAAGAGCCAAATTTCGGAATATACGATCAAGTAGTGTCAGTTCACTCAACTTTCTTTACTTCAGAAAATTAGATATCTTCTGCTTCTATTAATGTGTTTACTTGTAGGGAAACGGCTTAAATTAATTGAGTCTTAAGAATGGAGTCGTCAGCTTTGGCGATAGCTTACTTTTCTGCGAGATCTAAAATTATCTGTTCGTCCGAGTATTTTTATTAAGACTTAAGCCACGATCTATCTCTTATTGCATCCGCAGGTAATGGATACGGTGGCAATTGATGTACGATGAGTCTCTGCCTCTTGAATGTGCTTAGTTATGTAATTCTCTTCGTTGCAAGTTAGATGGTTTGAGGTTTAAAACATCAAAACCAGAACGCCTAAGACTTGATTAAAGGCACCTGTTTAAAAAATCAGCATCTAATTTCATCACTTACTTAATGTATAGTGCGTGTATAGTTTTTCAATGATGATTAAAGATTACTTTATTTATTCCACGTGCCATGACGTTCTTCTCCAACTAAAAGATAGAATAGTGTTTTGATTAAAGACGCACTTGCGGTGCCAGATGCACCAGAGCCTCTTTGTCTAATATTTTTTTATCGATTTTCAGATAAGCAGTTTGCTCATCTTTAAAAATTTGCATACCTTCCACTCCTTGGATTTCAGCAAGTTGATCCGCCAACTTTGATACATCTTCATCTGTCATATTAGGTAGACTAAACGCCAAACTGCTTAACTGGCGAGGTGCAGGCTGAGCAGCGCAAACTAAAGACCACGCCAAAAACACCACACCGACAACCCAAAAGACACCACCGTTTGTATGGTGTTGGAGCAACCATCCACCACCAACACCACCCAAAAATGATCCCATAAATTGATGGGTAGAAAATACCCCCATCGCGGTTCCACGATAACCTACTGGCGCCAACTTACTAATCAAAGAAGGTAATAAGGCTTCCAATGAGTTAAAACCTACAAAATAGACCCACAACAACGCCCCAAATACCCAAAGATAAGGAGCCCATTGCAAAAAGATCGAGCTTAAACCAAGCAAAATCATCACAGCGATGAGCACGCTTTTGATCTTGCCTTTTGATTCAGCAATGATGACTAATGGTAGCATACCAACGAAAGCAAAACCCATGATCGCCAAGTACAACCAACTATGCTGCGATAACGGTAAATTGAATTGTTGAATCAACTCATTTGGCACAGTCACAAATAAGGCGGTTAAGCTGGCATGCAACAACAAAACGCTTACATTCAAAAAACGCAACTTTGAATCCTTCAACACTAAACCTAAGGCTAAAATGCTGGGTGTCGTATCACGTCGAAATGTATGCTGGACGATATTAGGCACCGCAAAAATGATCAAGCCAATACCGAGTAAAGATAACGCAAAAGATAGATAGAACAGGCCGGACAACCCTATCAAAGCAAAAATCCAAGGCCCCAATACCAAAGACAGCATGAAAGAAGCGCCAATACTCACTCCCACTAGAGCCATGGCTTTAGTACGGTTCTGCTCTCTAGTCACATCACTCAACAACGCCATCAAGGTACTAGCAATGGCTCCTGCGCCCTGAACAGCGCGCCCAACAATTAAGGTATTGATATCGCTCGCATTGGCACAAATTAAGCTACCTACAGCAAACAACAACAAGCCAATGATAATAACGCGCTTACGGCCAATTTTATCTGACCACATCCCCATCGGGATCTGTAAACTCGCTTGGGTTAAACCATAAATACCGATGGCGGTGCCAATCAAAGCTGCATCAGCGCCTATTAACCCATCCGCAGCAACACTGATTACTGGCATAATGAGAAATAAGCCCAACATTCTAAATAAATAAATCAGTGCTAAAGCAAGAACTGAACGACGTTCGAGTAGATCCATAAAGAGGTTTCAACCGCTTAACTTAGGTGGTTAAGAAAAAAGATCGCAATTTTACAAAAAATACCGTTGAAGCTCCATTTCAACTACTGTAAAAATAGACAGTTATTTCATTTACTAGCAGATTTTTTCTGTTGATCGACTTCACATTGGAGACTCATGGATACCATAACCATACGCGGGGCCCGCACTCACAATTTAAAAAATGTGAATTTAGACATCCCAAGAGACAAGCTTGTCGTGATTACAGGCCTATCCGGCTCAGGTAAATCGTCACTTGCTTTTGACACATTGTATGCGGAAGGCCAACGTCGCTATGTAGAATCTCTCTCAACATACGCTAGACAATTTTTATCTATGATGGAAAAGCCGGACATAGATCACATCGAAGGGTTATCGCCTGCTATTTCCATTGAGCAAAAATCCACATCTCACAACCCAAGATCAACAGTGGGTACAATAACAGAAATCTACGATTATCTGCGATTGTTATTTGCTCGAGCAGGACAACCACGTTGCCCAGATCACGGTGAACCATTAGAGGCGCAAACCATATCACAAATGGTCGATAAAGTTATATCGCTACCAGAAGAAACCAAAATGATGCTTCTCGCCCCGATAGTGAAAGATCGCAAAGGCGAACACCTACATACCATTAGCGATTTACTGTCAAAAGGGTTCATTCGGGCACGAATCGATGGCCTTGTCGTCGATTTAGACGATGCACCAGCATTAGAAAAAAACAAAAAACATACCATCGAAGTCGTTATTGATCGCTTTAAAGTCCGCTCGGACCTCCAATTGCGCTTAGCTGAGTCTTTTGACACTTGCCTTGGTTTATCCGACGGCATTGCAAAAGTCATCAACATGGACGATGAAAAAGAAGAGTATATTTTCTCCAGCAAATTCGCCTGTCCAGTCTGCGGATATAGCTTAACGGAATTAGAGCCTCGTCTCTTTTCATTTAACAACCCCAATGGCGCATGTCAAACTTGCGATGGTCTTGGCACACACCAAATGTTTGACCCAGAAAGAATTATTCAAGATGAAACCTTAACGCTTGCTGAGGGCGCAATTCGAGGCTGGGGCAGACGCAGCATCTTTTATTATCAGCAGCTTAGCGCTTTGGCAAAGCACTACGGTTTTGATATTGAATCTAAATATAAAGACATCCCTGATGAATTCAAAAAGCGCATTTTACACGGCTCGGGAAAAGACAAGATAGACTTTGTTTATATTAATGAACGTGGCGATAAAATGACACGCTCTCATGCATTTGAAGGTGTTATACCAAACTTACAACGTCGGTATCATGAAACAGAATCTGATAGTGTTCGCGATGACCTTTCACAATACATAAGCATTCAGCCTTGCCCTGACTGCCATGGATCCCGTCTTAATAGATCGGCTCGTAACGTATTTATTGCTGAACAAACACTGCCAGAGGTGGTGACTTATCCAATTGCCAAATGTCTAGAATACTTTGAAACTCTAGAGCTACCTGGCGCTCGCGGCGAAATCGCTTCAAAGATTCTAAAAGAAATTCGTGATCGTCTAACGTTCCTAGTGAATGTTGGTCTAGATTATTTAACCTTAGACCGTAAAGCAGACTCTCTTTCTGGTGGGGAAGCTCAGCGAATTCGTCTTGCCAGCCAGATTGGCGCGGGCTTAGTGGGCGTCATGTATATTCTTGATGAACCTTCCATTGGATTACATCAACGTGATAACGAAAGATTAATAGCAACACTGACCAGACTAAGAGATCTAGGCAATACCGTCATTGTGGTTGAGCATGACGAAGATGCTATTCGAGTAGCTGATTTTGTTGTCGATATTGGTCCAGGCGCAGGCGTACATGGCGGTCAAATTATTGCTAGCGGAACACCGCAAGACATCATGAATTGCGAAGAATCCATTACTGGACAATTCCTAACTGGCAAACGAAAAATTGACATACCAAGTATTCGCCACCCAGCAAAAGATAAACAGTACCTAAAACTTATCGGTGCTACCGGCAACAATCTAAATACCGTTGACCTTCACATTCCTGTTGGCGTAATGACCTGCATTACAGGCGTATCAGGTTCCGGTAAATCGACATTAATAAATGGCACCCTGTACCCATTAGCCGCAACCGCTCTAAATGGAGCAACCACATTAAAAGCTGCACCGCATGATCGCATTGAAGGCTTAGATTTATTCGACAAATGCGTAGATATTGATCAGAGCCCTATTGGACGAACACCAAGATCAAACCCAGCGACCTATACTGGTATCTTTACCCCAATGAGAGAGCTGTTTTCAGCGACGCAAGAATCACGCTCCCGTGGCTATAAACCAGGACGATTCAGCTTTAACGTAAAAGGTGGCCGCTGTGAGGCCTGTCAAGGTGACGGCGTCATCAAAGTTGAAATGCATTTTTTGCCAGACATCTATGTCCCATGCGATACCTGCAAGGGTAAGCGTTACAATCGTGAAACTCTCGAAATAACTTACAAGGGTAAAAACATTCACGAATGCCTTGAAATGACCATCGAAGATGCACGAGAGTTCTTTGATCCCGTTCCATCAATTGCCCGAAAATTACAAACCCTAATTGATGTGGGTTTAGGCTATATTCGTCTGGGACAAGCAGCCACGACACTCTCAGGTGGCGAAGCTCAGCGGGTTAAGTTAGCAAAAGAACTATCTAAGCGAGACACAGGTACAACACTGTATATTCTTGATGAGCCAACAACAGGCCTGCATTTTTCCGATATCGAACAACTACTCAAGGTTCTTCACAGATTAAGGGATCATGGCAATACTGTGGTCGTTATTGAGCATAACCTTGATGTGATAAAAACGGCGGACTGGATAGTCGATTTAGGGCCCGAAGGGGGTAGTGGAGGAGGTTATATAATTGCCGAAGGTACTCCTGAAGATATCGCAGAATCAAAACAATCCCATACAGGTCGCTTCTTAAAACAAATTTTTAATTGAGTAGATGGTAAAACAACAAAAACACTTTAGAGACGACACCTTCCTAAAGTGTTTTTTTATAACTGAATATCAGATTAATTCTGCACAAAAAAAGCCGAGCTAATATATTAGCTCGGCTTTTTTATAACAAACTGATATTACTCAGCGGCTTCTGTAACTGGACGATCGACCAATTCAACATAAGCCATAGGTGCATTGTCACCTGCACGGAAGCCACATTTCAAAATGCGAACATATCCACCAGGACGAGCTTGGTAACGAGGACCAAGTTCAGAAAACAATTTACCTACTGCATCTTTACTACGAGTACGAGCAAAGGCTAGGCGACGATTCGCAACAGAATCAACTTTCGCCAATGTGATCAAAGGCTCAGCAACACGACGCAATTCTTTCGCTTTCGGCAACGTAGTTTTAATAACTTCGTGTTCGAACAAAGAAGCAGCCATGTTTTTAAACATCGCTTTACGATGTGAGCTAGTACGGTTTAAGTGACGTCCACTCTTACGATGACGCATTTTACATTCCTTACCAAACTACGGTGGTCAGGGAACAATGACCTAGCGAGCTAGAACTTTGCTATCGTCTTTCAAACTAGCCGGTGGCCAATTCTCTAAACGCATTCCCAAAGACAAACCACGCTGTGCTAAAACATCTTTGATTTCAGTTAACGACTTCTTACCTAGGTTAGGCGTCTTCAGAAGCTCAACCTCAGTACGTTGAATCAAATCACCGATGTAATAAATGTTCTCTGCTTTTAAACAGTTAGCACTGCGAACGGTCAATTCAAGATCATCAACCGGGCGTAGCAAAATTGGATCAATCTCATCCTCTTCTTCCACAACAGGTGCTTCGCTCTCGCTTTCAAGGGCGACGAACACTGCAATTTGCTGTTGTAGGATAGTCGCTGCTCGACGAATTGCTTCTTCAGGGTCAATTGTACCGTTAGATTCGATATCTAAAACTAACTTATCTAAATCAGTACGCTGCTCTACACGAGCATTATCAACACTGTATGCAACACGGCGAACAGGGCTGAATGAGGCATCCAGCTGCAAGCGACCAATTGGACGAGTCTCATCGTCGCCAGCAACACGAGCATCAGCAGGCTCATAACCACGGCCACGTGCGACTTTGATTTGCATATTTAGTTCAGCAGTATCATCTAAGTGCGCAATAATATGATCCGGGTTAGCGATCTCTGCATCAGCAACTAACTGAATATCACCAGCTGTTACGATGCCAGGACCCTTTTTACTTAAAGTAAGGGTTGCTTCATCTTGCCCGTGTAGAGCGATCGCAACTCCTTTCAGGTTAAGAAGAATTTCAATTACATCTTCTTTCACCCCTTCGATTGCGCTGTATTCGTGTAATACACCGTCGATTTCGACTTCAACAATCGCACAACCTGGCATTGAAGATAAAAGAATACGACGCAAAGCATTACCTAAAGTATGACCAAAACCACGCTCAAGTGGTTGCAGTGTTACTTTAGCTCGTGTTTTGCCAAGTTCTTGAACTTCAATGTTGCGTGGGGTTAACAATTCGCTCACTGAACGCTGCATAGATCCACCTATTTCTTAATCCCAATCACCGACTTACTTAGAGTAAAGTTCGACAATTAGGTTCTCATTAATTTCAGCTGATAAATCGGCACGCTCTGGAACAGCTTTGTAAGTTGCTTCCAGCTTAGTTGAATCAACTTCGATCCAATGGATCGGTGCACGACTTTTAGATAGCTCTAGTGCGCTTTGTACACGCAATTGCTTCTTAGCTTTTTCACGGATAGATACAACATCTCCAGCTTTTACTTGGTAAGATGGAATATTAACCGTAGCGCCATTTACTAGAATGCCTTTATGGCCTACTAACTGACGAGCTTCCGCACGTGTAGAACCAAAACCTGCGCGATATACAACGTTGTCTAAACGTGATTCCAAAAGTTGCAGAAGGTTTTCACCTGTTGCACCTTTAAGACGAGCGGCAGATTTGTAGTAATTACGGAATTGTTTTTCAAGAACACCGTACATACGACGTACTTTTTGTTTCTCACGTAATTGTAAGCCGTAATCAGAAAGACGACCGCGACGTGCACCGTGCACACCAGGGACTGTCTCTGCTTTACATTTCGACTCAAGAGCGCGTGAACCGCTCTTCAATTGCAAGTCGGTACCTTCACGACGAGACAACTTACAAGTTGGACCTATATAACGAGCCATGTATCTGTCTCCTCAATTAAACGCGACGTTTCTTAGGTGGACGACAACCATTGTGTGGTATTGGCGTCACATCTGTGATGTTATTGATACGCAAGCCCAATGCATTCAAAGCACGAACTGCGGACTCACGACCAGGACCAGGGCCCTTGATCATTACGTCAACGTTTTTAAGGCCGAACTCTTGTGCGACAGTACCGGCACGTTCCGCAGCTACTTGAGCAGCGAAAGGAGTACTTTTACGAGAACCGCGAAAACCAGAACCACCGGCTGTAGCCCAAGACAAAGCATTGCCTTGGCGGTCAGTGATAGTCACGATCGTGTTATTAAATGACGCGTGTACATGAGCAACACCGTCGACGACCGTCTTTTTGACTTTTTTCTTGGTGTTGCGCGTAGCTGGCTTAGCCATATTGCACTTTCCTATTTAATGCTCAGCTCTAGCAAACTTAGTGGCTAGAGCGAAACGCGTTTAAATTACTTACGAATAGGTTTACGAGGACCTTTTCGTGTACGAGCGTTCGTTTTGGTACGTTGACCACGAACAGGTAGGCTGCGGCGATGACGAATCCCGCGATTACAACCTAGGTCCATCAAACGTTTGATAGACATACTGACTTCACGACGCAAGTCACCCTCTACAGTATACTTACCAACTTCACCACGAAGTTCATCAAGGACATCATCACTTAATGAACCGATTTTCGCAGTTTCTGCAACACCTGTAGCAGCGCAGATAGCGCGTGAACGAGTGCGACCAATTCCGAAGATGTAAGTCAGAGAAATGACCGCATGTTTATTGTCAGGAATATTGACACCGGCTATACGAGCCATTCACTTTACTCCGTTGTTATTGACGATTAGATTTTAATCATCACTTTACTTTCATGAGGGCGGCTGATTATGCCTATCTTTAGGACATAAATCAACCACCCTTTCCTATCATCGAGCGAAGTCGCAATTAACCTTGACGCTGTTTGTGACGAGGCTCAATGCAAATCACTCGAACTGAACCGTTACGGCGAACGATTTTACAGTTACGACAGATTTTCTTTACAGATGCACGTACTTTCATGTTCAACTCCAACCAACGCTTAGCGCATTAGGCCATTCGGACCATAACCAGTCAGATTAGACTTCTTCATTAATGATTCGTATTGCTGACTCATCAAATGACTTTGCACTTGCGACATAAAGTCCATGACAACGACCACTACGATTAACATAGAAGTACCGCCAAAGTAGAATGGAACATTCCACGCAACAACAAAGAATTGAGGCATCAGAGACACTAAAGTGATGTATAAAGCACCAAATAATGTCAAACGAGTCATTACACCATCAATATATCGAGCTGTATGATCACCAGGACGAATACCCGGCAAGAAAGCACCGGATTTTTTCAAGTTATCTGCTACATCTTTAGGATTAAACACTAGCGCCGTGTAGAAAAAGCAAAAGAAAACGATTGCGATCGCAAACAACAACACATAAAGCGGTTGTCCAGGAGCTAGAGCCAAAGAGATATTTTGCAACCATTCCATTCCCTCTCCTTGACCGAACCATTGGCCGATAGAGGCAGGAAACAAAAGGATACTTGAAGCAAATATAGGCGGAATTACACCTGCCATATTAACTTTAAGTGGCAAATGACTCTTTTGTGCAGCAAACACTTTTTTGCCCTGTTGTCGCTTAGCATAATTAACCGTAATACGACGCTGCCCACGTTCAATAAAAACAACGAACGCAATAGTCGCAATAGCTAATATACCAATTAATAACAGAGCTAAAATATTAATATCACCTTGACGAGCCGACTCAAATGAGCGACCTAAAGCAGATGGAAGGCCAGCAACAATACCAGCAAAGATCAGAATGGAAATACCATTACCGATACCTTTTTCAGTAACTTGCTCACCCAACCACATCAAGAAAACAGTACCAGCAACAAGGGTAACAACAGCAACAGCATAGAACTCTATACCACTACTGAAAGAGATACCTTGACTCGCCAAACCGACTGCCATACTAGCAGACTGAACTAAGGCAAGAAGAACAGTACCGTAACGAGTGTATTGAGTAATCTTACGACGACCCGCTTCACCCTCTTTCTTCAACTGCTCTAGCTGCGGACTCACAACCGTCAATAACTGCATGATAATAGAGGCAGAAATATAGGGCAAAATCCCAAGCGCAAAAATACTCATGCGCTCAAGCGCGCCCCCTGAGAATACGTTAAATAAACTCAGAATAGTGCCTTCATTTTGATCAAACAAAGCAGACAATCTGTCAGGATTTATGCCTGGAACAGGAATGTGTGCACCGATTCGGTATACAATAATTGCTAGAAACACAAAACGAATACGAGACCAAAGCTCGCTTAATCCGTTCTGCATACCAGCAGGTAGTGAGCCACGCTTTGCCATTTATTCCTCGACTTTTCCGCCAGCTGCTTCAATAGCGGCACGAGCACCTTTAGTCACTTTAAGACCACGAACAGTAACAGCTTTGTCGATTGAACCTGACAAGATTACACGTGCAGTTTTAATTTGATGACCTAGAATGTCGGCGCCTTTAAGAGCAGCCAAATCTACAACTTCAGCATTTACAGCAGCAAGCTCGTTTAAACGAACCTCAGCAACATACTTTGCCTGACGTGAAGTAAAACCGAATTTTGGCAGACGACGCTGCAAAGGCATTTGACCGCCTTCAAAACCAGGTTTTACTGAACCACCAGAGCGAGACTTAAGACCTTTATGGCCACGTCCGCCGGTTTTGCCCAAGCCGCTACCAATGCCGCGACCAACACGTTTAGGAGCATGTTTGCTACCTTCGCCAGGACGAAGTGTATTTAAGAACATGTTATTCTCCTACCACTTTAACCATATAATAAACTTTATTAACCATACCACGTACAGAAGGAGTATCTTCCAACTCACGTGTTTGGCCAACTTTACGCAAACCCAAGCCTTTAACAGTTTCACGGTGCTTTGGAAGACGACCGATCGGGCTGCGGGTTAGTTGAACTGTGATGGTATTATTCGCCATGACACATTACCCCAAAATTTGATCGACTGACTTACCGCGTTTAGCCGCGATTTGTTCAGGTGCTTTCATATCCTGCAAACCTTTAATTGTAGCGCGAACTACGTTTACTGGGTTTGTAGAACCGTAACATTTAGCCAAAACGTTGTGCACGCCAGCGATTTCAAGAACCGCACGCATTGCACCACCGGCGATGATACCGGTACCTTGAGACGCAGGCTGCATGTAAACTTTAGACGCGCCATGGTTAGCTTTAACAGGATACTGAAGAGTATCGCCATCTAGCTTAACAGAAACCATATTACGACGAGCTTGTTCCATTGCTTTTTGAATCGCTTGAGGAACTTCGCGTGCTTTACCACGACCAAAGCCAACTTTACCATTACCATCACCAACGACTGTCAAAGCAGTGAAAGAGAAGATACGACCACCCTTCACAACTTTAGCAACGCGGTTTACTTGAACTAGCTTCTCTTGGAGGTCGCTAGTTTGTTGATCATTAACTGCCATTTGCTACCCCTTAGAACTCTAGACCGGCTTCACGTGCAGCGTCAGCAAGAACTTGAACGCGGCCATGGTATTTGAAGCCAGAACGGTCGAAAGCGACCGAAGTGACACCTGCTTCTTTAGCGCGTGCAGCAATTAAAGTACCGACTTCTTTAGCCGCTGCTTTATTGCCTGTCGCTGTGCCACGAAGAGCTTCTTCAAGGGTGGAAGCACTAGCTAGTACTTTACTACCACAAGGAGAAATCACTTGAGCATACATATGGCGTGGTGTGCGATGTACAGTAAGACGATTCGCACCTAAGTCACGAATATGCAAACGAGCACGACGTGCACGACGAATTCGAGATTGTTTTTTAGTGTTCATGAATGCCTACCTACTTCTTCTTAGCTTCTTTACGACGAATTACTTCGTCAGAATAGCGAACACCTTTGCCTTTGTATGGCTCTGGTGGACGGAAACCGCGAACTTCTGCAGCAACTTGACCAACGGCTTGTTTATCAATACCGCGAATCACAATTTCTGTTTGAGAAGCACATTCAGCTGTTACGCCTTCAGGTAATTCGTAATCTACTGGATGAGAAAAACCCAGAGACAGGTTAAGCACATTGCCTTTAAGCGCAGCACGGTAACCAACACCTTGAAGAAACAAACGTTTCTCAAAACCCTGACTAACACCAACGACCATGTTGTTAACCAAAGCACGAGTTGTACCAGCTAAGGCACGGCTTTGCTTAGCACCGTCGCGCGCAGCGAAGGTGATAACATTTTCTTCTTTAGACACTTGTACGCTTGTGTGAATATTAAACTCTAAAGAACCTTTACCGCCTTTTACAACAACAGTTTGGCCATTTAGAGTCAAATCTACACCACTAGGAAGCGTCACGGGACTATTAGCAACTCGAGACATACTAACTCCTAGAATACTGTGCAGATTACTTCGCCACCGATACCAGCAGCGCGAGCTGCACGGTCTGTCATCACACCTTTAGAGGTTGAGATGATTGCAACACCAAGGCCTGCTTCTACTTTAGGTAATGCAGTAGTTCCTTTGTATTGACGCAAACTTGGACGAGATGCGCGTTTAATTTGTTCGATAACTGGCTTACCTTCGTAGTATTTCAACTCGATAGTAAGCGTCGGTTTAACTGCGTCATCCACGGAAAAGTCACCAACGTAACCTTCTTCGCGTAAAACAGCAGCAATTGATGACTTCATTTTTGATGAAGGCATGCTCACAGAGGTCTTTGCAGCCATCTGTGCATTACGAATACGAGTGAACATATCCGCAAGGGTATCTTGCATACTCATTTAAGAGCTCCTAATTTAAAAACCATTGTGCAGCAAATAGAGCTCGCGCATAGTACACAGCAGCGAGCAGAATGTCTAGCATTTAGACACTCCACTCACTGCCATGTATTATGATCGCGCTCTACTTGCTTACCAACTAGCTTTCTTCAAGCCTGGTACGTCACCACGCATTGCCGCTTCACGCAGCTTAATGCGAGACAGACCGAAACGACGATAAACACCGTGTGGACGACCTGTGATTTGGCAACGATTACGCTGACGAGAAGAAGATGAATCGCGTGGAAGCGCTTGCAATTTAAGCGTCGCTTCCCACTTTTCATCGTCCGATGCATTAACGTCGCTAATGATCGCTTTTAGAGCAGCACGCTTTTCAGCATACTTTGCTACTAATTTGGTACGTTTTGCTTCGCGCTGAATCATTGATATTTTAGCCATGATTCCTACCTCTTATTTCTTGAAAGGGAAACTAAAGGCGGCTAACAAAGCACGACCTTCTTCGTCGGTACGAGCAGTCGTAGTAATGGTAATATCCATACCACGTACACGATCTACTTTATCGTACTCGATTTCAGGGAAGATGATTTGCTCTTTAACACCCATACTGTAATTACCACGACCATCGAAAGACTTTGGATTAAGTCCACGAAAGTCACGAATACGAGGAATAGCAACATCAACCAAACGGTCAAAGAAATCCCACATACGCTCGCCACGTAGAGTCACTTTACAACCGATCGGATAACCGTCACGGATTTTAAAGCCTGCTACAGATTTACGAGCCTTAGTTACAACAACTTTTTGGCCGCTAAGTGCTTCAAGATCATTTACCGCATGTTCAAGAAGTTTCTTGTCTGCGATAGCTTCACCAACACCCATATTTAATGTGATTTTAGTGATTTTCGGCACTTCCATCACGTTTTTGTAACTAAACTCTTCTGTAAGTTTTGCTACAACTTGATCTTTATAAACTTGCTTAAGTCTCGCCATGGCTATAATTCTCGCTCTTAGGCGTCGATCGCTTCACTATTTGATTTAAAGATTCGTACTTTTGTACCATCTTCGTTCAATTTAAAGCCGACGCGATCCGCTTTACCTGTAGCACTGTTAAAAATGGCTACATTGGAAACCTGAATAGGTGCTTCTTGTTCAACGATACCACCAGTTGACCCCTTCATAGGGTTTGGCTTCTCATGTTTCTTAACAGTATTAATGCCAGAAACTAGAACACGATTTTCGTCTACTACCTTAACAACCTTACCGCGCTTACCTTTGTCTTTACCAGCAATCACGATAACTTCGTCGTTACGTTTGATCTTACGCATAATGTCCCCTCTCCCTCTTACAGCACTTCAGGTGCAAGAGAAACAATTTTCATGAATTGCTCAGTACGCAACTCACGTGTTACAGGGCCAAAGATACGAGTACCAATAGGCTGTCCTGAAGCATTCAATAGAACCGCTGAGTTTACATCAAAACGAATCACTGAACCATCAGAACGACGAACACCTTTCTTAGTTCTAACGACTACAGCGTTTAGAACCTGCCCTTTTTTAACACGACCACGAGGGATCGCTTCTTTCACTGTGACCTTAATAATGTCACCGATAGCAGCATAACGACGATGTGAGCCACCCAGTACTTTAATACACTGAACACGCTTTGCGCCGCTGTTATCTGCAACATCAAGCATCGATTCCGTTTGAATCATTACTGCTCTCCAATCAAATTAGATAACAAGTCTCACGAAGGAAGGAGCAGCTTATACAGCTGCTGCTTTCTCAACAACTTGAACCAGATTCCAAGTCTTAGACTTAGAGTAAGGGCGTGTTTCAACGACCTTAACTGTATCACCGATCTGGCACTCATTATTTTCATCATGAGCGTGTAGTTTAGTTGAACGACGTACAAACTTACCGTATAGAGGGTGTTTTTCTGTACGCTCAACTAGTACTGTGATGGTTTTATCCATCTTGTCGCTTACTACCTTACCAGTAGCTGTACGCGCTTTTGTTTCTGCCATCTTAGTTACCTGCCTTATCGTTTAGCACGGTTTTAACACGTGCGATATTGCGGCGAACTTGCGAGAGCAAATGAGTTTGCGCTAACTGACCTGTGGCTTTCTGCATACGCAGAGTAAATTGCTCACGTAGCAGTTCAATCAAGGTCGCTTGTAGCTCAGCTACAGACTTTTCTTGCAGTTCTTTTGCTTTCATCTACATCACCGTACGCGTTACGAAAGTTGTGGACAGAGGAAGCTTAGCAGCAGCTAGCGAAAATGCTTCGCGTGCTAGCTGTTCTGAAACGCCCTCAACTTCATAAAGCATTTTTCCAGGTTGAATCTGAGCAACCCAGTATTCTACGCTACCCTTACCTTTACCCTGACGAACCTCAAGAGGCTTCTGAGTAATCGGCTTATCAGGGAATACACGAATCCAGATTTTACCACCACGTTTAATGTGACGAGTCATAGCTCGACGCGCCGCTTCAATTTGACGTGCAGTAAGACGACCACGTTCAGTGGACTTCAATCCAAATTCACCAAAGCTAACTTGGTTTCCGCGAAGAGCAAGACCGCGGTTACGGCCTTTCTGCATCTTACGGAACTTAGTACGTTTCGGTTGTAACATGACTTACCCCCTACTTAGACTTCTTCTTTTGTGCGCCTTTATCAGCACGCACTTGTTCAATACCGCCCAAGATTTCGCCTTTGAAGATCCACACTTTGACACCGATAATGCCGTAAGTTGTAGCTGCTTCATAAGTAGCGTAGTCAATGTCAGCGCGTAGAGTGTGTAGAGGCACACGGCCTTCACGGTACCACTCAGCACGTGCAATTTCTGCACCGCCTAAACGACCACTTACCTGAACCTTGATACCTTTCGCGCCTGCACGCATAGCATTTTGTACTGCGCGCTTCATAGCACGACGGAACATAACACGACGCTCAAGTTGGCTAGCAATATTCTGCGCAACCAATTTCGCATCCATTTCAGGCTTACGAATTTCTTCGATGTTGATGTGAACAGGTACGCCCATCATCTCAGAAACTGCATTTCGTAGTTTCTCAACATCTTCACCTTTTTTACCAATCACAATACCCGGACGAGCAGTGTGAATTGTAATACGGGCTGTTTGAGCAGGACGCTGAATCTCGATACGAGAAACAGAAGCCTGAACCAATTTTTTCTCCAAGAACTTACGAACCTGAAGATCATTTAATAATAGCTTAGAGTAGTTTTGATTATTCGCATACCAAGTAGAAGTATGATCTTTAACTATCCCTAGGCGTATACCAGTTGGATGAACCTTCTGACCCATTGGGTTTCTCCTAATTAGTCAGCGACTTTAACTGTAATATGGCAACCGCGTTTTAGAATACGGTCAGCACGGCCTTTGGCACGTGGCATAATACGTTTCAGAGTCATAGCCTCATCAACGTAAGCCGTAGACACTCGCAAGTCATCTACATCAGCACCTTCGTTATGCTCAGCGTTAGCAATAGCAGACTCCAGTACTTTCTTGACAATTACTGCCGCCTTTTTAGGACTGAACGTTAAAATGTTCAGTGCTTCGCTAACAGATTTGCCGCGGATTTGATCTACAACCAAACGGGCCTTCTGCGCTGAGAGGCGAGCACCCTTCAATGAAGCGCTTACTTCACTCATGTTAATACCCCTTATTACCGTTTGGCTTTCTTGTCCGCAGCATGACCACGATATGTACGGGTCGGAGCGAACTCACCCAATTTATGACCGACCATATCTTCAGTTACTAGAACTGGAACATGCTGGCGACCATTATGGACAGCGATAGTCAACCCTACAAAATCAGGGAAGATAGTAGAACGGCGTGACCAAGTTTTAATTGGACGACGATCATTTTTCTCTACCGCAGCCTCTACCTTTTTCAACAAATGAAGGTCGATAAAAGGACCTTTTTTTAGTGAACGTGGCACAGTCGTTTCCTCTTATTACTTAGTACGGCGACGTACAATAAGTTTATCAGTACGCTTGTTGCTGCGCGTTTTGTAACCTTTAGTAGGCACACCCCATGGTGTAACTGGGTGACGACCACCTTTGCTACGACCTTCACCACCACCATGTGGGTGATCAACTGGGTTCATCGCCGCACCGCGAACGGTAGGACGAACACCACGCCAACGCGTAGCACCAGCTTTACCAAGAACTCGTAAGCTATGCTCAGAGTTTGATACTTCACCTAAAGTAGCGCGACATTCTGTCAATACTTTACGCATTTCACCTGAACGTAGGCGAAGGGTAACGTAACGACCTTCACGAGCAACTAGCTGAGCAGAAGCACCAGCGGAACGTGCAACTTGTGCACCTTTACCTGGCTTAAGCTCGACACAGTGTACGGTACTACCAACTGGGATATTTTGCAGAGGCAAAGTATTACCCGCTTTGATAGGCGCATCTGCACCACTAAAAACAACATTGCCAGCGACCATACCTTTGGAAGCGATAATGTAACGACGCTCACCATCAGCATATTTAATCAATGCAATATTTGCAGAACGGTTTGGATCATATTCCAAACGCTCAACTACCGCTGGAATCCCATCTTTATTGCGACGGAAATCAACCATACGGTAATGCTGCTTATGACCACCACCTACGTGACGCGTAGTGATGCGTCCGTTATTGTTACGTCCACCTGATTTGCTTTTTTTGTCTAGCAAAGGTGCATATGGTGCGCCTTTGTGCAAATCGTTGTTGGTAACTTTAACAACGTGACGACGGCCTGCAGACGTTGGCTTACTTTTAACAACAGCCATTGACCTATCTCCCCTTATTCAGCGACCATGAAATCAATGTCTTGGCCTTCTGCCAAACGAACGTACGCTTTTTTCACGTCATTACGCTTGCCTAGACCACGAACTGTGCGCTTTGTTTTACCTTTTTGGTTCAACGTACGAACAGACTCAACTTTGACTTCAAAAAGCGCTTCGATAGCTTGTTTGATTTCAGGTTTCGTTGCATCACCAGTTACACGAAAAACATACTGACCGTTGCCTTCAGCTACGATCGTTGCTTTTTCGGAAATGTGTGGACCCAACAGAACTTTATAAATACGTTCGCCGATCATGCTAGTGCCTCCTCAACTTGTTTCAGAGCACCAACTGTCACCAACACTTTGTCGTAAGCAATCAAGCTAACAGGGTCGATAGACGCTGCATCACGTACATCTACGTTAGGAATGTTGCGAGCCGCTAAGAATAAATTGTCATCCAACTGATCGGAAACAATCAAAGCGTTCTCAATATTCAATTCTGTCATTTTTGCTATAAAGAGCTTAGTTTTTGGAGCTTCCAATTTAAGATCTTCAACAACAACAAGACGGTCTTGACGTACAAGCTCAGACCAGATGGTGCGCATTGCTGCACGGTACATCTTCTTGTTCACTTTCTGAGAGTGATCTTGTGGCTTGGCAGCGAAAGTCACACCACCGGAGCGCCATAAAGGGCTACGGATAGTACCTGCGCGTGCACGACCAGAACCTTTCTGTTTCCAAGGTTTGCGTCCACCACCTGCTACTTCAGAGCGTGTTTTCTGTGCACGTGAGCCTTGACGAGCGCCAGCCAAGTAAGATGTAACTACTTGGTGAACCAACGCTTCGTTGTATTCACGAGCAAAGGCTACATCAGAAACTTCTACCGTTCCTTCCGCGCCTGTTAGATTCAAGTTCATTGTCTACCCCTCTTAGCGAGCTTTAACAGCTGATTGAAGAATAACATCACCATTAACTGCACCAGGTACGGCACCTTTCACTAGGATAAGGTTACGCTCTGTGTCTACACGAACCACTTCTAGTGATTGAGTAGTTACTTGTGCAGCACCCATATGGCCAGCCATCTTCTTGCCTTTCCAAACACGACCAGGTGTTTGACATTGG
The DNA here is from genome assembly GCF_018336975.1 of Marinomonas sp. CT5. Classification (NCBI taxonomy): domain Bacteria; kingdom Pseudomonadati; phylum Pseudomonadota; class Gammaproteobacteria; order Oceanospirillales; family Oceanospirillaceae; genus Marinomonas; species Marinomonas sp. CT5. The sequence goes on from NZ_CP025572.1 coordinate 4,466,093, forward strand.
CCGATAGAACCAGGTGCACGGTGAGACAATGAGTTACCATGTGTAGCATCTTGCGTGCGGAAATTATGACGCTTGATGGCACCTTGAAACCCTTTACCCTTTGATTGACCAGTTACATCAACCATTTGGATAGATTCGAAATCAGCAACAGTTAGCTCATCACCAACATTGATTTCTTTTTCATCACCAGAAAGGCGGAACTCCCACAAACCACGGCCTGCTTCAACATTCGCTTTTGCATAATGACCCGCAGCAGCTTTGTTAACGCGGCTCGAACGGCGAGAACCAACAGTGACTTGAACAGCTTGATAGCCATCAGTTTCTGCTGTTTTCACCTGAGTAACGCGGTTCGGTTCAACCTCGATGACGGTTACTGGCACGGATACACCATCTTCATTAAAGATGCGCGTCATTCCGGCTTTGCGTCCGACTAATTGAATAGTCATTTTTTACCTCATTTGCCAGTTGTGTATGGGGCTATCACCCGCTACGGCTGACCATTCCAGATCATTCCACTATTGTGCATAAGCCGACTGATAACCAGCCGGTTCTCGCACCCCAAACTTTGAACTAACATTAGCCCAAAGAAATTTGTACTTCCACGCCTGCCGCAAGGTCTAGCTTCATTAGAGCATCAACCGTTTTTTCAGTTGGCTCAACGATATCTAGAACACGTTTGTGTGTACGAATTTCATACTGATCACGCGCATCTTTGTTTACGTGTGGAGAAATCAATACTGTATAACGCTCTTTGCGAGTAGGAAGTGGAATCGGTCCACGCACTTGCGCACCTGTACGTTTCGCTGTGTCCACAATTTCTTGTGTTGAAGCATCAATCAGACGATGATCAAATGCTTTCAGACGAATACGGATTTTTTGGCTTTGCATTTCCAACTCCAAATACAATGTTTTGATGACTTAACTGTACATTTATTAAGCCACAATCCTTTTTTAAGGACGGCGAATATTAGCCATTCAAAAACTGGTTGTCAAGTAACCAACCCCCCGAACAGACAAATAAACCTCTAAATAAAAAGGCCATCCGTTAGCGGATGGCCTTTTCGTCAAATCATAATAAATAAATTTGATTATTTATTATTTAATGATTTTAGCTACAACACCAGCACCAACTGTACGACCACCTTCACGAATCGCAAAACGTAGACCTTCGTCCATTGCGATTGGGTGAATTAGAGTAACAGTCATTTGAATGTTATCACCAGGCATAACCATTTCAACACCATCTGGCAACTCACAAGCACCAGTTACGTCAGTTGTACGGAAATAGAACTGTGGACGGTAGCCTTTGAAGAAAGGTGTATGACGACCACCTTCATCTTTACCTAACACATATACTTCAGCAGTAAATTCTGTGTGAGGAGTGATAGAACCAGGCTTAGCCAAAACTTGACCACGCTGAACATCATCACGCTTAGTACCACGAAGAAGGATACCACAGTTCTCACCAGCACGACCTTCGTCTAGAAGCTTGCGGAACATCTCAACGCCAGTACAAGTTGTTTTAGTAGTATCTTTGATACCAACAATCTCAACTTCTTCACCAACTTTAACAATGCCGCGCTCAACACGACCTGTTACAACTGTACCACGACCTTGGATAGAGAATACGTCCTCGATAGGCATAATGAATGCACCATCGATAGCACGCTCTGGCTCAGGAATGTATGCATCTAGAGTTTCAACTAGTTTCTTAACTGCAGTTGTACCCATTTCATTGTCGTCTTCGCCGTTCAATGCCATCAAAGCAGAACCTGGGATGATTGGAGTGTCATCACCTGGGAAGTCGTATTCAGAAAGAAGGTCACGCAATTCCATTTCAACCAACTCTAGCATTTCAGCGTATTCTTCAGAATCCGCACCGCCACAGTCTTCAGCCAACAAATCAGATTTGTTTAGGAATACTACGATGTAAGGTACACCTACTTGACGAGAAAGAAGGATGTGCTCACGAGTCTGAGGCATAGGACCATCAGTCGCACCACAAACAAGAATCGCACCATCCATTTGAGCAGCACCAGTGATCATGTTTTTAACATAATCGGCGTGTCCAGGACAGTCTACGTGTGCGTAGTGACGAGTTGGAGAATCGTACTCTACGTGAGAAGTAGAGATAGTGATACCACGCTCACGCTCTTCAGGAGCATTATCGATACCGTCAAAAGCAACAGCTGTACCGCCGAATACTTCTGCACATACACGAGTCAATGCTGCAGTTAGCGTTGTTTTACCATGGTCAACGTGACCGATTGTGCCAACGTTAACGTGCGGTTTATTACGTTCGAATTTACTCTTTGCCATGATACATACACCTTAAGAATTAGTAAGTATGATGATTAATCTTCATTTTTGATGATCGCGTCTGCCACACTAGCCGGTGCTTCAGCGTATTTCTCAAACTCCATTGCATAACTTGCACGACCTTGCGACAAGCTACGCACGTCAGTTGCATATCCGAACATTTCCCCTAAAGGAACTTCAGCACGAATAATCTTCCCTGACGGGGAATCGTCCATCCCCTGAACAAGACCACGACGACGATTCAGGTCACCCATCACATCACCCATGTATTCTTCAGGAGTTACAACTTCCACTTTCATTACAGGTTCAAGAACACAAGGATCAGCATCTACCGCTCCTTTTCTTAGCCCCTGAGAAGCTGCAATTTTAAAGGCCATTTCGTTAGAGTCAACATCATGGAAGGATCCATCGAACAATACAACCTTGATACCCAGCAATGGATAACCAGCGATTACACCGTTCTTCATTTGCTCTGAAACACCCTTTTCTACTGCAGGGATGTATTCTTTAGGAATAGCACCACCAACAATCTCGTTAACAAACTCAAGCCCATCTTTATCAGTTGGGATCAACTTCATTACGACGTGACCGTATTGACCACGACCACCGGATTGACGCACAAATTTGTGATTAACCACCACTTCTTTGCGAATTTTCTCCCGATAAGAAACTTGAGGCTTACCAATGTTGGCCTCCACCTTAAACTCGCGACGCATTCGGTCAACAAGGATATCAAGGTGCAGCTCCCCCATACCGGAAATAATTGTTTGACCTGTCTCTTCGTGTGTCTCCACTCGAAAAGAGGGATCTTCTTGCGCCAGTTTACCTAGCGCAACAGCCATTTTATCCTGATCAGCTTGAGACTTAGGCTCAACTGCTACAGATATGACAGGCTCAGGAAACTCCATACGCTCGAGAACAACAACATCCTTCATATCGCATAGTGTATCGCCCGTAGTTACAAACTTCATACCTACGACAGCAGCGATATCACCCGCCAATACTTCTTTTATCTCTTCGCGGTTATTTGCATGCATTTGCACCATACGACCAATACGCTCACGCTTCTGTTTAACAGAGTTGTAAACCGCATCACCGGAACGCAACACACCAGAATAAACACGAATAAATGTTAATGTGCCAACAAATGGGTCTGTTGCAATCTTAAATGCCAATGACGCGAACGGGTCGTCATCATTAGCTTCGCGAGTTACAACCGTCTCACCATCCTCAAGCGTACCTTCAATCGCCTTTACTTCCAGCGGTGAAGGTAAATATTCAACAACAGCATCCAAAACAGCCTGAACGCCTTTATTTTTAAAGGCAGACCCACACATAACCAACACAACTTCGTTAGCTAATGTACGAATCCTCAAACCGCTTTTAATATCATCAACAGATAATTCACCTTCTTCAAGGTACTTATCCATCAACTCATCACTTGCTTCAGCTGCCGCCTCAACCATGTGCTCACGCCACTTTTGTGCCTCGTCAAGAAGGCCAGCCGGAATGTCCTCTAGTGTAAAAGTCATTCCGTGGTCTTCTTCATTCCACACAATCGTCTTCATCAATACCAAATCAATGACGCCTTTAAAATCTTCTTCAGCACCAACATTAATTTGAATCGGAACAGCATTCGCTCCCAGACGTGTTTTTAATTGACGTACAACAGAAAAGAAATCTGCTCCTGTACGGTCCATCTTATTGACGAAAACCATACGAGGAACTTCATATTTATTTGCTTGACGCCACACTGTCTCTGTTTGAGGCTGCACACCCGAAGAACCACAAAGCACAACAACAGCACCATCCAAGACACGCAAAGATCGCTCTACCTCAATGGTAAAGTCCACGTGCCCAGGCGTGTCAATTATATTGACACGATGCTCTTCAAACTGCTTATTCATTCCACTCCAGAAGCATGTTGTTGCTGCTGAAGTTATTGTGATACCACGTTCTTGTTCCTGTTCCATCCAATCCATTGTTGCAGCGCCATCATGCACTTCACCAATTTTATGAGACAGACCAGTGTAAAAAAGAACGCGTTCAGTTGTCGTCGTTTTACCTGCATCAACATGCGCACAAATACCGATATTACGGTAGCGGTTGATAGGGGTTTTACGTGCCACTGTGTATCCTTCTCTGGATGATTAGAAACGGTAGTGAGAGAATGCTTTGTTCGCTTCTGCCATACGGTGAACGTCTTCACGTTTCTTAACAGCAGAACCTTTGTTTTCAGCAGCATCTAAGATTTCGCCAGCCAAACGCAAAGCCATGGATTTTTCACCACGCTTACGAGAAGCATCAACCAACCAACGCATAGATAAAGCTGCGCGGCGAGCTGGACGAACTTCTACAGGAACTTGGTAAGTAGCACCACCAACACGGCGAGATTTAACCTCAACCATTGGCTGGATAGACTCTAGTGCTTTTTCGAAGATAGCCATAGGCTCTTCAGTCTTAGCACGTGCTGCAATAGTATCAAGAGCATCATAAACAATGCTTTCTGCAACAGATTTCTTACCACTAACCATTACATGGTTAATGAATTTAGCGAGAATCTGGCTTCCGTGTTTAGGATCCGGAAGGATCTCACGCTTAGCGACGACGCGTCTTCTAGGCATTGCAATATCCTCTTCAGGTTCGCCCGAGACAATTAAATTATTGCTCGGCCTTACTGTATTAAAAAATTATGTCTAAACGATGAATTAAGCAGCCTTAGCTTACTTAGGACGTTTAGTACCGTATTTAGAACGGCCTTGCTTACGATTTTGTACGCCAGAAGTATCCAAGCTACCACGAACTGTGTGATAACGAACACCTGGAAGGTCTTTTACACGACCGCCACGAATCAGCACAACGCTGTGTTCTTGTAGGTTGTGACCTTCACCACCGATGTAGGAAGTAACTTCGAAGCCGTTAGTCAAGCGAACACGACATACTTTACGCAAAGCCGAGTTAGGCTTTTTAGGTGTAGTAGTATATACGCGAGTGCAGACACCGCGGCGTTGCGGACAAGCTTGTAACGCAGGAACGTCACTCTTTGCCACTTTACGTTTACGTGGTTTACGAACCAACTGGTTAACGGTTGCCATTAGACAAGCTCCACAAATCCAATTCTCATGGCGGAAATCGCCAAAATTAAGGAGGCGCAAGTTTAATTTGCGCCTATAAAACAGTCAATAGGGAGGCGACTAAAAAATCACCTCCCTTACGATTTAACAGCAAATAACTAGTCTTTCAGTGCTGCACTCAATGCTTCTTCAACATCAGATGCACTTACTGTCGAACTTCCTTCCTTCGCTGCTTGCGCAAGCTCTTTCTTACGTTTGCGCTCATTGTGGTAAGCCAAACCTGTACCAGCTGGTATCAAGCGACCCACAACAACGTTTTCTTTCAAGCCACGTAAGTGATCTTTCTTACCAGTAACCGCACCTTCCGTAAGAACTCGAGTTGTCTCTTGGAAAGATGCCGCTGATATAAAGGACTCAGTAGCCAAAGAAGCTTTTGTGATACCTAGAAGCACACGTTCAAACTTAGCTGGGAATTTACCCTCAGCTTCAGCTTTTTCGTTTGCATCAAGTAGTTGAGTGTATTCAACCTGATCACCTTGGATAAGATCTGTATCACCAGACTCACCAACTTCCACTTTACGCAGCATTTGGTTAACAATAACTTCAATATGTTTATCGTTAATCACAACGCCCTGTAAACGGTAAACCTCTTGCACTTCATTTGTGATGTAATCAGCCAAAGCTTCTACACCCTGAAGACGCAAAATGTCATGAGGACTCAAAGGACCATCGGCGATAATTTCACCTTTAGCCACTTCTTCACCATCAAAGATGTTGATTTGACGCCATTTAGGAATCAAAGTCTCTACTGGGTCATCACCGTTTTGAGGAGTGATAACCAAACGGATCTTACCTTTTGTTTCTTTACCGAAGCTAACTACACCACTAGTTTCCGCCATAACAGCTGGATCTTTAGGACGACGCGCTTCGAATAAGTCTGCCACTCGTGGCAAACCACCGGTAATATCTTTGTTACCTTGTGATTCTTGTGGGATACGAGCTAGCACCTCACCAGACTTCACTGTTGCACCATGATCTAGGCTTAGTAGCGCTTTCTCTGGCAACATGTACTGTACAGGAGACTCAGTGCCAGGAATCAGTACCGGATTACCCTCAGCATCCACAACCGAAATCATTGGACGCAAGTCTTTACCTGCCGCTGGGCGGTCACGTATTTCCATAACCTCAATGGTAGTCAAACCTGTCATTTCATCAGACTGGCGACGAATTGTAACATTCTCCTCCATACCACTGAATTCAAGGCGACCTTCCATTTCAGAAACGATTGGGTGCGTATGAGGATCCCAGTTAGCTACGATTTGACCAGCAGTTACTGAATCACCTTCACGTACACTCAATACTGCACCGTAAGGTAACTTATAACGCTCTTTCTCACGACCAGCTTCATCAGCAATAGCCAGTTCAGAAGAACGAGAAGCAACAACTAGATGACCTGTGTCACGCTCAATACTCTTCATCTTATTAAAACGAACCGTACCAGCACTCTTCACTTGCACACTATCTACAGCAGATGCTCGAGACGCCGCACCACCGATGTGGAAAGTACGCATGGTAAGCTGTGTACCTGGCTCACCAATTGACTGTGCAGCCACAACACCAATCGCCTCACCAATGTTAACTTGATGACCACGAGCAAGATCACGACCATAACACTTAGCACATACACCATGGCGAGTATCACAAGTAATTACAGAGCGAATGATCATTTCATCCACTCCAGCACTCTCTATCGTACGAACATCATGCTCGTCGATCAAAGTACCAGAAGAAAGAACAAGATCACCTTTCGCATCAATGACATCTTGAGCCACAACACGCCCTAAGACACGCTGACCTAATGGCACAACGACATCACCACCTTCAATCATAGCCGCAACGGAAATACCGTTTGTGGAACCACAATCTACTTCGGTAATAACCAAATCTTGCGCAACATCAACAAGACGACGAGTTAAGTAACCAGAGTTAGCCGTTTTCAATGCCGTATCGGCAAGACCCTTACGAGCACCGTGAGTAGAGGTAAAGTACTGAAGTACCGATAAACCTTCACGGAAGTTCGCAGTGATCGGAGTTTCGATGATGGAACCATCTGGTTTCGCCATCAAACCACGCATACCACCCAACTGACGCATCTGAGCAACACTACCACGGGCACCAGAGTCAGCCATCATATAAACTGAGTTAAAAGATTGCTGTTCAACCTCTTCACCCGCTTTATTGACAGTCATCTCTTTCGCCAAGTTTTGCATCATAGCTTCCGTTACCGTCTCGTTGGTACGAGACCATAAATCGATTACTTTGTTGTACTTCTCGCCTTGCGTTACAAGACCATCAGCATATTGGTATTCGATTTCTTTAACTTCCGCTTCTGCCTTAGCGATGATCTCAGCTTTCTCAGGTGGGATAACAAAGTCATCTACACCCACAGAAGAGCCTGACGCTGTCGCATACGCAAAACCTGTATACATCAACTGATCGGCAAAAATACAGCTCTCTTTCAAACCAACTTTACGATAACACTCGTTGATCAAGTTAGAGATCGCTTTTTTCTTCATGGTTTGGTTAACCACAGAGAATGGTAGGCCATCAGGAACGATATCAAACAATAAAGCACGGCCCACTGTTGTATCCGCAATAAAAGTAGACGGCACTTTTTCGCCATCAAGTGTCGTATCAACTTGGCTGATACGTACCTTTACTTTTGCATGCAATTCAACTTGTTTCGCACCATACGCACGGTGTACTTCTTTGATGTCAGAAAATGCCATGCCTTCACCTTTGGCATTGATTTTCTCACGTGTCATGTAGTACAGACCCAATACCACGTCCTGAGAAGGAACAATAATAGGTTCACCGTTTGCTGGTGATAGGATGTTGTTCGTAGACATCATCAAAGCTCGTGCTTCTAACTGAGCTTCTAGAGTCAATGGAACGTGAACCGCCATTTGGTCACCATCGAAGTCGGCGTTGTATGCCGCACATACTAATGGGTGCAACTGAATCGCTTTACCTTCGATCAACATAGGTTCAAACGCTTGGATACCCAAACGGTGAAGTGTTGGCGCACGGTTCAACATCACTGGATGTTCGCGGATAACCTCATCTAGGATATCCCACACTTCAGGTGTTTCACGCTCAACCATTTTCTTAGCCGCTTTGATCGTCGTCGCCATGCCACGAAGTTCAAGTTTAGAGAAAATGAATGGCTTGAATAGCTCAAGTGCCATTTTCTTAGGTAGACCACACTGATGTAGACGCAGTGATGGACCCACTGTGATTACAGAACGACCAGAGTAGTCTACACGCTTACCTAGCAAGTTCTGACGGAAACGACCCTGCTTACCTTTGATCATATCTGCCAAAGATTTCAATGGACGTTTGTTAGAACCCGTAATCGCACGACCACGACGACCATTATCAAGCAAAGCATCAACAGACTCTTGCAACATACGCTTTTCGTTGCGCACGATGATATCTGGAGCAGAAAGCTCTAATAGACGTTTAAGACGGTTGTTACGGTTAATCACACGACGGTAAAGGTCGTTCAAATCAGACGTCGCAAAACGACCACCTTCAAGTGGCACCAATGGACGTAGATCTGGTGGAAGAACAGGCAACACCTCTAAAACCATCCACTCTGGGTTATTACCAGAATGATAGAAGGCTTCAACCAGCTTAAGACGCTTAGACAGCTTCTTAATACGAGTTTCAGAGTTCGTGCTGTTTAGCTCTTCACGCATGCGGTTTATTTCTTCAGGCATGTCTAAATCGCGAAGCAACATCTGAACCGCTTCTGCCCCCATACGGGCATCAAATTCGTCACCGAATTCTTCTAACGCTTCAAAATACTGTTCATCATTTAGCAACTGGCCTTTATCAAGCGTCGTCATACCCGGGTCAATCACAATGAAAGACTCAAAATACAGAACACGCTCGATGTCACGTAGTGTCATATCCATGATAAGACCGATACGAGACGGTAGAGATTTTAAGAACCAAATGTGCGCAACAGGTGAAGCAAGCTCAATGTGGCCCATGCGTTCACGACGCACTTTTGACAGAGCTACCTCAACACCACATTTCTCACAAATAACACCGCGGTGTTTTAAACGCTTGTATTTACCACACAAGCATTCGTAGTCCTTAATAGGACCAAAGATTTTTGCACAGAACAAACCGTCACGCTCAGGCTTGAACGTACGGTAGTTGATGGTCTCCGGCTTCTTAACTTCACCGTAAGACCATGAACGAATCATATCTGGTGATGCCAAGCCAATGCGGATCGCATCAAACTCGTCAGATTGTCCCTGTGATTTTAGAAGACCTAATAAGTCTTTCATGTATATTCGCCCCACTCGTAAGGCCGGGGAGTCTTGCTCCCCAGCAGGTCAAATGTGATTCGTGATTATTCGTTTTCCAGCTCGATATCGATACCAAGAGAACGAATCTCTTTCACCAACACGTTGAAGGACTCAGGCATGCCAGGCTCCATTCTGTGATCACCATCCACGATGTTTTTATACATCTTAGTACGGCCATTCACATCATCGGATTTCACTGTCAACATCTCTTGAAGTGTGTAAGCAGCACCATATGCTTCTAGTGCCCACACCTCCATCTCACCGAAACGTTGTCCACCAAACTGCGCTTTACCACCCAGCGGCTGCTGAGTAACCAAGCTGTATGAGCCAGTAGAACGTGCGTGCATTTTGTCATCAACCAAGTGGTTCAATTTCAGCATGTACATGTAACCAACAGTTACAGGACGCTCAAATGCATCACCCGTACGGCCGTTAAACAATTTAACTTGTCCGCTCTCGTTGATTCCAGCAAGACGCAACATACGTTTAATCTCAGCTTCTTTCGCACCATCAAAGGCACCTGACGCCATTGGAACACCACCTTTCAGGTTATGTGCCAAGGTTAGGATTTCCTCGTCTGTGAAGCTGTCTAAATCTTCCGTACGCGCACAACGCAAATCACCTTCGTAACCGTTGTAGATCTCATCAAGGAAACTACGTAACTCGGCAACGGCTTCGGCTTTTTCACGCTCAGCGGCTAACATTTCATTAATCTTACGACCCAAGCCTTTAGAAGCCGCACCCAAATGCGTTTCAAGCACCTGACCAACGTTCATACGTGAAGGTACACCCAATGGGTTCAACACGATATCAACAGGGTCGCCATTTTCATCGTACGGCATATCTTCAACAGGCATAATTTTAGAGATTACACCCTTGTTACCGTGACGACCGGCCATTTTATCACCTGGCTGAATACGACGCTTAATAGCAACATAAACCTTAACGATTTTAAGAACACCAGGTGCTAAATCATCACCTGTTTGCAGCTTACGCTTCTTGTCTTCAAATTTCGCATCAAGCTCTTTACGGCGTTCAATCAAAGCCGCTTGCGCTTTTTCAAGCTGCTCACTGGCTTCTTCATTGGCCACACGAATTTTGAACCATTCAGGATGATCTAAATTCGCTAAGTACTCTTCCGTAATAATGGCATTACGAGCCAAACTCGGACCACCTTCCGCTTGCTGACCAATTAAAGCCTCAGCTAAACGTTCAAATGTCGCTTTTTCAACGATACGGAATTCTTCGTTCAAGTCTTTACGGACTTGATCAAGCTGCGACTTCTCAATAGATTTTGCGCGTTCGTCTTTTTCAATGCCATCACGAGTAAATACTTGCACATCGATAACCGTACCGCGTGTACCTGTTTTAACTCGCTGAGACGTATCTTTAACGTCGGACGCTTTCTCACCGAAGATCGCTCGCAAAAGTTTCTCTTCAGGCGTCAGCTGTGTTTCACCTTTCGGCGTCACTTTACCAACCAGAATATCTCCCGGTTCAACTTCAGCACCAATGTAAACAATCCCAGACTGATCCAGCTTAGAAAGCGCACCTTCACCCACATTAGGGATATCAGAAGTAATCTCTTCAGGCCCAAGCTTAGTATCACGAGCCACACAAGTGAGCTCTTGGATGTGAATAGAAGTAAAGCGATCTTCTTCTACTACACGCTCAGAGACAAGAATCGAGTCCTCGAAGTTAAAACCGTTCCAAGGCATGAAAGCAATACGCATGTTTTGACCAAGCGCCAAATCACCCATATCAACAGAAGGACCGTCTGCCATAATATCGCCAGAAGCAACCTTCTCACCTTTCATAACCAAGGTACGCTGGTTAATACATGTGTTCTGGTTAGAACGTACATACTTAGTCAGGTTGTAGATATCTACACCCGCTTCACCAGCAATTGTTTCTTCTGAATTTACACGTACAACGATACGACTTGCATCAACAGATTCAATCACACCGCCACGGTTAGCAACGATACAAACACCAGAGTCTTTTGCGACATTCTTTTCCATACCCGTACCAACCACTGGCTTATCAGCCTTAAGTGTTGGCACAGCCTGACGCTGCATGTTCGATCCCATCAATGCACGGTTCGCATCATCATGCTCTAGGAACGGAATCAAAGACGCCGCAACAGAAACAACCTGACGAGGAGACACGTCCATTAGGTTTACTTTTTCTTTTGGAATCAAAGTCGTTTCGTGCATATGACGCACCTGAACCAACTCATCAACCAAACGACCTTCCGCATCAACATTTGCAGATGCTTGGGCTATAACATATTTTGCTTCATCGATTGCCGAAACATAAACTGTTTCGTCCGTCATTTTGCCATCGATAATCTTACGGTAAGGCGTTTCTAAGAAGCCATAGCTATTAGTGCGCGCGTAAGTAGAAAGCGAGTTGATCAAACCGATGTTTGGACCTTCAGGTGTTTCGATAGGACAAACACGACCATAGTGAGTAGCGTGTACGTCACGAACCTCAAAGCCCGCACGCTCACGTGTCAAACCACCAGGCCCTAATGCAGAAACACGGCGCTTATGCGTTACTTCAGATAGCGGGTTGTTTTGGTCCATGAACTGAGACAACTGACTAGAGCCAAAGAACTCTTTGATTGCAGCCGCAACAGGCTTCGCATTCAAAAGATCTTGTGGCATAAGGCCATCAGCTTCCGCCATAGACAAACGTTCTTTTACTGCACGCTCGACACGAACAAGGCCAACACGGAATTGGTTCTCGGCCATTTCACCAACAGAACGCACTCGACGGTTACCCAAGTGATCGATGTCATCTACCATGCCGTTACCATTACGGATATCCAGCAAAGTCTTCAACACAGCAACGATGTCGTCGTTATCAAGAACACCAGCACCCGTATCTTCTTCACGACCTAAACGACGGTTAAATTTCATTCGACCAACGCCAGATAGATCATAACGATCTTCTGAGAAGAACAAGCCTTGAAACAAGCCTTCAGCCGACTCTTTGGTCGGTGGCTCGCCAGGACGCATCATACGGTAGATTTCAACCAAAGCTTCCAACTGATTACTAGTCGGATCAATACGAAGCGTGTCAGAAATAAATGGACCACTGTCCAAATCGTTCGTATAAAGCGTTTCTACTTCAGTGATACCTGAGGAAACCAACGCTTCCAACAAGTCGACAGACAACTCAGTATTGGCTTCTGCGATCAACTCACCTGTAGAAGGGTGAACTAAGTTTTTCGCTGTCACTTTACCAAGCATATACTCAAGCGGCACAGATAGACGCTCAAGACCTGCTTTTTCCATCGTACGAATATGCTTAGCGGTAATACGACGACCTTCTTCTACAATCAGTTCGCCATTCGCATCAGCAATATTAAACAATGCCGTCTCGCCACGAAGGCGGTTGGCAATTAGATCCATTTCAAAGCCATCACGCTTCAGATAGAAACGCGTAGTATCAAAGAAAGTATCTAGAATTTGCTCGGTGCCATATCCTAAAGCGCGCAACAAAATCGTTGCTGGCAGCTTACGACGACGGTCAATACGAACAAATACGCAGTCTTTTGGATCAAACTCGAAGTCCAACCATGAACCACGGTAAGGAATAATACGAGCAGAGTGTAATAGTTTGCCTGAAGAGTGTGTCTTACCACGATCGTGATCAAAGAACACACCAGGAGAACGGTGTAATTGAGAAACAATAACACGTTCAGTCCCGTTAATTACAAAGGTACCATTGTCTGTCATAAGCGGAATTTCGCCCATGTAGACTTCTTGCTCGCGAATGTCTTTGATTGCTTTGTTGGACGACTCTTTATCATAAATAATGAGTCGAACACGAACTCGTAAAGGTGCCGCGTAAGTAACACCACGCAACTGACACTCTTTAACATCAAAAACTGGCTTGCCTAAACGGTAATCGACGTATTCTAGCGCCGCATTGCCGGAAAAGCTGACCATTGGAAAGACAGATTTAAAGGCCCCATGCAGACCTAATTCCCCACGCTCTGCAAGGCTTTTACCTTCCTGCAGAAAATTACGGTAGGATTCAAGCTGAATTGCCAGCAAGTATGGCACATCCAAAACGGGCGGCAGTTTACCGAAATCCTTACGGATACGTTTTTTCTCAGTGTATGAGTAAGCCATCAGCATTCCCCAGCTTGTGCACATTGACGCAAAAGGCCCAAATCAGGCCTTACCATTTATGGGAGCATTATCTCCCATGTGAAAATTCTTTTAAGTTTTATTTGAGTTTTAGAAACCCAAAAAGGCCGGCGACAATAATGTCACCAGCCATTTCGACTATTGGTCGAAATCTGGAAATACAAGTATCATTACTTGATTTCGACAGATGCACCAGCTTCTTCAAGCTCTTTCTTAAGTGCTTCAGCGTCTTCTTTAGAAGCGCCTTCTTTAACAGTCATTGGAGCGCCGTCAACGATTGCTTTAGCTTCTTTCAAGCCTAGGCCAGTTGCTGCACGAACTGCTTTAATTACGTTAACTTTCTTATCGCCTGCAGCAGTAAGAACAACGTCAAATTCAGTTTGCGCTTCAGCAGCAGGACCCGCTTCAGCAGCAGGACCCGCTTCAGCAGCAGGACCAGCAGCCGCTACAGCTGCAGTTACACCGAATTTTTCTTCCATTGCAGAAATTAGTTCAACAACGTCCATCACAGACATTTCTGCTACTGCATTGATGATATCTTCTTTAGTTAGAGCCATGACTCAGATTCCTAGCATTCTTTTATAATCGCCCGAGAGCGATAAAACAAAATATTTATCAAGAAACGATACGATAATTCGTATTACGCCGCTTCTTGCTCTTTTTGGTCGCGAATCGCTGCAAGAGTACGTGCAAGTTTGCTTGTTGCGCCCTGCATTACACTCATCAATTTCGCAATAGCTTCGTCGTATGTAGGCAATGTTGCCAAACGATCAATGTCGCCAGCTGGGATCAACTCACCGTTGAACGCCAACGCCTTAACTTCAAACTTGTCATTCGCTTTCGCAAAAGTTTTCAACAAACGAGCCGCCGCACCTGGGTGTTCGTTTGAGAAAGCGATTAGCGTAGGACCAACAAAGCTCTCAGTTAGACATTCGAAGTCAGTACCTTCAACTGCACGGCGAGCCAAGGTATTTCGTACAACACGTACAAATACGCCTGCTTCACGCGCTTCTTTACGAAGTGCAGTCATGCTGCTCACGGTAACACCGCGAGAGTCAGCTACAACTGCAGACAACGCAGTTTTGGCCGCTTCGCTAACTTCGGCGACAATGGCTTTTTTGTCTTCTAGACCTAATGCCACTGGTTTTCTCCTGGATTAGCAGAGGCAAATCGCCTCTTATTTTTTACCAACTCTTCGATTTCTCGAAGTACTTGCTGGTGAGTTAGATCCAAGTATTTCTGAATCGGGCCACACCATCTGCGCAGGACAAACATTTATCAACGTTTTATTAAACCATTAGGTTCCTGCGGTCTTTGACGGCCTGCTTAAAAATAAACAGACCCCAAAGCTCATGAACTAGACACATTAATTACTTAGTAGAATTAAGTGCACCTAGATCAATTTGTAGACCAGGTCCCATTGTAGAGGACAAAGTCACTTTTTTCAGGTAAACGCCTTTAGAAGACGCAGGTTTTGCACGACGTAAATCGGTCAAAAGCGCTTCAACGTTCCCTCTGATAGCATCTGCAGCAAACTCAATAGAGCCAACAGCTGCGTGGATGATACCATTTTTATCTGTGCGGTAACGAGCTTGACCTGCTTTTGCATTTTTCACTGCAGTCGCAACATCAGGTGTTACTGTACCAACTTTAGGGTTAGGCATTAGACCACGAGGACCTAAAACCTGACCAAGCTGGCCAACGATACGCATTGCATCTGGAGATGCGATAACGACATCAAAATCAAGGTTGCCAGCTTTAACTTGTTCAGCCAAATCTTCAAAACCAACAACATCTGCACCAGCTTCTTTCGCCGCTTCTGCGTTTGCACCTTGTGCAAATACAGCAACACGAACATCTTTACCAGCACCGTGAGGCAATACAGTAGAACCACGAACAACCTGATCAGATTTACGTGGATCAACGCCTAGGTTTACAGATACGTCGATAGACTCTTTAAACTTAACAGTAGAAAGCTCAGACAATAGAGCAACAGCCTCTTCTACAGAGTAAAATTTAGTTGCTTCTACTTTTTCAGCGATCAAGCGAGCGCGTTTAGTTAATTTAGCCATTAGTTAACACCCTCAACTTCTAGACCCATAGCGCGTGCGCTACCAGCAATAGTACGAACTGCTGCATCCATGTCAGAAGCAGTCAAATCAGCCTGCTTAGCAACAACGATCTCTTCAAGCTGTGCACGAGTAACCGTACCAACTTTCTGAGTGTTTGGACGTGGAGAACCACTCTTCAAACCTGCTGCTTTTTTAAGCAATACAGATGCTGGAGTAGATTTCGTTTCAAATGTAAAACTACGGTCACTGTATACAGTGATGATAACTGGCGTAGGAAGACCTGGCTCAACACCTTGTGTTTTGGCATTGAACGCTTTACAGAATTCCATGATGTTCACACCGTGCTGACCAAGAGCTGGACCAACTGGTGGACTTGGGTTCGCTTGACCCGCTTTAACTTGCAGCTTGATATAAGCTTGGACTTTCTTAGCCATTTTTTAACTCCAATTGGGTCACCGCCCGAAGGCTACCCGTTCAACAAAATCAGGCTTTTTCAACCTGACTAAATTCCAAATCAACCGGCGTAGAGCGCCCAAAAATAAGCACAGCCACCTTGATTCGACTTTTATCGTAATCCACTTCTTCTACAACACCATTGAAATCGGCAAATGGACCTTCGTTAACACGAACCACCTCACCCACTTCAAACAAAGTCTTAGGACGGGGTTTATCCACTCCATCACTAACACGCTGTAGAATAGCATCCGCTTCGCGAGACGTAATCGGCGAAGGCTTATCAGCCGTACCACCAATAAAACCTAGTACGCGCGACGTGCCTTTAACCAAATGCCAAGAGTCATCATTCATCTCCATTTGAACCAACACATAACCTGGATAGAACTTTCTTTCACTCTTGCGCTTCTTGCCATCTCGAATCTCGACCACTTCTTCAGTCGGGACCAAGATGTCACCAAAATTCTCTTCTTGCCCCATAACCTGCACTCGCTCTATAAGCGAACGCATTACGTGCTTTTCGTACCCTGAGTACGCCTGTACTACATACCATCGTTTGGTCACGAGCAACTCCTAACTAATTACCGAGGAAACGATCCAACCAAGGAGCGAATCCACCCCCCATAGTACGAGAGACATAAAAACAACAACCGCCAACACTATTAAAGTAGTTTGCACAGTCTCTTGTCTTGTTGGCCACACAACTCTGCGAATTTCAGTTTTTGCTTCTTTCGCTAAAGTAAAAAAAGCCTTCCCCTTCACAGTCTGCAACGCAATAAAACCAGCGACACCAGCCAACACCAAGATAGCGATTAAGCGATACAATAGTGACTCAGCAGAATAATAGTTATTACCAATCACGCCTACCGCAACTAGCAGAACAACAATCGCCCACTTAAATACATCTCCGCGAGATGATTGAGCTTCAGTACTCGAACTCATACTTCAGGTGATCCCTAACTAAGAAATAGGATACGAAAAATGGCAGGCCAAGAGGGACTCGAACCCCCAACAGCCGGTTTTGGAAACCGGTGCTCTACCAATTGAACTATTGGCCTACATTCGTATGGGCGGAGGATGATACCTGAACAAGCTTTTGTTAGCAAGGGTATCTGCCCAAAAAACAGACAATAAAAAAGGCGGCTAAACCACCTATCTTTTGCATTGAAAATGCTGGAGCTCATGAGCAGATTTGAACTGCCGACCTCACCCTTACCAAGGGTGTGCTCTACCAACTGAGCTACATGAGCATTGGAGCGGGTAGCGGGAATCGAACCCGCCTCTTCAGCTTGGAAGGCTGAGGTAATAGCCACTATACCATACCCGCATTTGGTGGAGGGAGGTGGATTCGAACCACCGAAACTTTCGTGGCAGATTTACAATCTGCTCCCTTTGGCCACTCGGGAACCCCTCCACATACTCAGCGCTACAACGCATCACCCCAAAAGGTGGGAGCCATTATATGAATCATCTTGCCAATTGCAAGCACTAGCACGGATTTTTTTCTACTTTTATCATCATTCTGGTCAAATCAAAGCGCGACATGAACTGCTCCCAGTCGTTTTCATCTACTGGCTGGGCAATATCAATCTGTTGCAATGGGACATTACGCATATGTTCATAAACATCAACAGGATAGCCAGAGACATTTTGAATGCGCTCTTTGGCTTGCTCCGCTCGCTCTTTCGACGAATATAAGCCTAGCGATATACGGTTCTTCATTTCGGCACGATTAATAACAAAACTATCAATGGATTTAGAAGCCAACTCTTTCACAATTCGCTCAGCAATGGCGGGGGTGTCAGGAGCAGCGATATACAACCAAAATTTAGGCCGCTTACCCGATACCTCTTTCACAGTATAAGGCCACTTAAAATCAGCTAACGTTTGAATGATTTGTTTTTTATCATCCTCTCGTTCTGTTTCTAAGCGCGGGCAATAAAGAGAAGGGTAGTCATCCGAATTTTGGTCAATTATCTTACTAAGCGCATCCTCTAACCCTTCTCCATAAGAAATTTGAGCATTGTAATCTTGCTCTGTCACAGCCGGAGCCTCGGACAGCAAATGAATTTTTTCACTAACAGGTGGGCCATAAACGGACTCTTTCTCTCCTATTGGCTTATCCTGAACAAAGCTATGCCAACTCAAAAAAGCAGCGTTAAGTAACACTATAAAAAGAAACAGCCACTTCATTTATTTTCTCTACCCTCTTCATCACCGAGCAATTTGGCTCCCATGGCCACCAAGTTTGGCTGACGTTCCAATGAAACACCCAGCAAACTCAAGAGTGACTCTGCATCACCTCCCGTCACAACCCATTGAAAGTCTTGGTAGCGCTGATAAATGCGCTCTAAAAAGCCCAAAGCCATTTCATGACACCCTTCTGATACTGCTCTTGCTGTAGAGTTAGGCAAGCCTTCCCCAGCCACAACTTCACTGGCATCGTAACGAATGCGCGCTGTTTTTGAGAGGAGTGACTCTTCCATCATTGCCAGCCCAGGAGCAATATATCCACCTAGATGCACTCCTTTTTTATTAACAACATCAACCTTAATTGCTGTACCAACATCCACAACGACGGCATCTTCACGTATTAAATGATGAGCTGCAATCACCCCTAACCATCGATCAATGCCTAAGCGCTCAGGTTCGCTATAAGCATTAGTCACACCACAAGCATTCGCCTGACTTGTCAATGTAACCCACTTACTATCAGGAAATGCCGCCTGTATATCAGCATGCAATAACGCACTCAACTCTTTCGAACGAACACTCGCAAAATAAATAACATCTGGAACAAACTCAGTGTCAGCTGAATAACTTTCTCCTCGCTGCACCCACAAAACTTCATCATCCTCAAATGCTGTAAACTTAATACTAGTATTACCTGCATCTATTACTAAAAGCCTAGACTCGACGGACACTAATTTCTCCTCCATGAAGAGCCACCAGCTCGCCATTTTCTTCTAAAAGCAACGCACCTTTTTGATCAATACCTCGAGCAACCCCCTGACGTTGCTGAGATACTGTACTGACAGTGACAGTCTGATTAAATAAGACATCATATGCTTGCCATTGGTGCTGAAAGTGCTTCATGCCATTACCGTCTTCAAACAATTGGCATATCTCAACAAGTTCCTTAGTCAATTCAGCTAAAATAACATTACGGCTTGGCCGAGATTGCAGACGAGAAACAAGGTCAGTCCACGGCTGATCAACGTGAGCCATAAAGGCATCGTCCATTTCGATATTCAGCCCAACGCCAATAATCACATGACAAACATCTTGATCTGCCACCATTTCTAATAAGATGCCACAAATCTTCTGTCCATCAACCTGAACATCATTAGGCCATTTCAACCCTGGGTTAGGTATGCCAGCCTTTTTTAAAACCCGGGCAACGGCCACACCAACCGCTAAACTCAGACCTTCAACAACATGTGGTCCATTATCAAAACGCCATGCAAAAGAAAGCGTAATATTTTTCGCCACCCCGGACTCCCATTGTCGACCGCGGCGCCCCTTACCTTGAGTCTGACGCTCAACCGAGATCAAAGCAGGCAAAGACCCACCTTGAGAAATATACTGCTTAGCATCGCCGTTAGTTGACTCTGTTTCAAAAGCGAGCTTGACCGTCACCTCGCTTGGCAAACCATTTTCACGCAACTTTTCTTCTGACAACAGCTCAATGGGGCTAGGCAAACGATAACCTCGACCTTTTACTGAGTGAACAGTGATACCTATGGACTCTAACTTTTTCAGCTTTTTCCAAACCGCCGCTCGGGTAACCCCCAATGCAGCGCCCAACTCTTCACCTGAATGAAATTCGTTATCACTAAGCAGAGCCAAGACAGCTTGCATCAACACTCTCCAATATCAATTTTACTTCGCTTGAAACGGAACAAAAGAGCTCCCCTTCGCAGCCTGAAGCCAGTTTAATTCGGGATACTCACAGGTGTCATCAACCGCGTGGATAGCATAGGCATGTCGAGACACTCCAGATCGATTCGCGTAGCTAAGATGTGGAAATTCACCGTTCAAAACGACTAAAGAACCTTTAGGTACTGGTATTGCCACTAATTCACTTTGATCCCACTCATGCTCTTTCAATGTAACCATTTTGGTTTCTATTGACTCTGGGCTATTGCGTTCAAAACGTTTTAACAAACCATGCTGATGCCCTTTAGGTATCCCCCAAAGACAGCCATTTTCAAGTGTGGCATCCTCTACCGCAAACCATAGCCCAATAACACTCATTGGCGTGGTATAGAGAAAAGTACTGTCCTGATGACAATTCACTTCACCACCAATGCCCGGTTGTTTAAAAATGTACATGGATTGCGCTGCGCGAGGTTCAATCATCCCCAACTTAGAAAGCAACTCTCCCCAAACCGCAGACAATGAAAACGCTTTAAAAACTGGATCTTGAAAATGAAGGCCGTGCCCAACTTTATTGATCGATAATTCAAGTGGCTGCTTAAGCGCTCCAGCATCATCAAACGCTTCCTCTTCAAAAAAGAACGACACGTTATTCGCCGATTCCATAAAGTACTGGTCTGTGTGTCTAGATTGCTCATTGGTTGTGAAAATCGAGCGTACGGTATCCGGCTCAAAAGACGCCATCAGTTCTGACATACGACTTTTCAGTGCATCACATACTCTCTCAGAAACAACGGACTCCAAAACCAAATAACCATCAGTATGATACTGATCTATTTGCGATTGAGTGATTTCAATCGATGCCAGCGCATCACCTATACCCTCAGCCATTCGCTGTCCTCTTTACTTATTTGCTATTCGCATTTGCCTTGATAAAAAAAGTGACTTCTTTCATTAGCGCATTAAAATCTGGGTTCCACGAAATTCTAGCCGCATGGGGACTATTTTCCGTTAATAAATCAGAACCTTCACCAAACCAGTTATTCTCATCCGTTCGGCATTTTTTGTATAAAGCTTCATCGGAGAGATACCAGCCACAAATACGATACTCCCCCGTTTCACCATAATAGGTATTATCAGGACTACCATGAATCGCCATATGTGAAAGCCCAAAAATTCGTTCCTCTGGCCAATCGGTATTGTAAACCTTAATGCGATCACTATTCGCATTCATTTGGTCTTTACTATAAAGCACCATTTGACTCTTAGGTCCAATCATCCCCTTTTTAAAAACAGTTTCAGACACAGAAGCATCTACGGTTTGGTCATCTTCCGATAAGGCGATAAACACTGGGACATCTTTTGGGTTATCAAGAACAAGATTGCGCACTTCTTTTGCCAATTTATACACTTCAGCAATAGCAGGAAGAGGTATAGAAGCGTACTTAGCAAAATCATCACTTGGGTAATTATCTAACCAGTCTTTAACCAGTGACAACCATGGAGAAAGCCAATCAATACTGCTATTTATCTTGAATAATGGTGAGAACAATATAGCACCTGCCACTTTATCTGAATGCTGCCACGCATATTCCGTCGCTAACGCGCCACCAGTAGAGAACCCACCCACATACATGACATCGACTTCTTTACTAAACTGATCAGCGGCATTTTGAAATGTCGCTCGCCAATCATCGCGGGCAACAGTAAGAAGATCCTCAGATTTTGTACCATGACCAGGCAACAATACGACACGAACTTGATAACATGCCGCCTGCAAGGCAAGCGCTGGATCTCTCATCGAAAAAGGAGAATCAGATAAACCGTGCGACAACAATACCCCAATACGCTCCTTGCCCACACAGTTTTTAGCATCAGGCAAGAGCTCAAAAGGCTGAACAGCGGCCAGCTCTCTTGGCTTATCATCGCTATTCACCCACGTTTTACGTTCATTCACATATTGTTCTGCACGCAAAATATAATGAGCAAAAGACTCTTCTGGCTCATAAATGAACTGCGTCTGCTTTTCTGCTGCCTGCCCTATCATAGAAACAGATGACACCAAAACACAAAAGCACCACCAGACTATTTTCTGCCGCACGATATTCTCTCCTACTGTCCTGCTCATCAATTTCACTGACGCGATAAGATTACTGATTATGCTAATATCAAACACTCCATTTCTGACCCATTAACTATGAATACATCCTACTCCACTCCTGAACAAGTCCCTTCACTCTGGTTTCCATTAGTGAAGAAATTTTATCAAGCGCATTACCCAAGTGGAAAACCCAACAAAGCAGATCCTATTTGGGTCATAAGACATCAGGGAAAAATCCTTTGCGCTTTAAGACTTAAACAATTTTACGAATGCCAATTACTTACCGGTATGGTAACAGAGCCTAACCATCGCCACCTTGGTCTTGGTAGCCACCTGATCAATAACATTCATCTCGCATTAATCAGTAAGCCAACATACTGTTTCGCCTTTGCGCATCTTGTGCCTTTTTATACGAGAAATCATTTTATGACCATCCCCACAGAAATGTTACCAGAAGAGTTACAAAGTCGCTTCCTTGCTTATACAGCACAAGGTCGAAAACTGACGCCAATGCGCTATATTCGCTGCTAAAAAGCTCTTAAAATACACTTAAATAATCTTAAATTTCTAAAACACCTGAGCCCTTGTTGACGCTTTTCAATATCCTCCAGTACCTTTACCACAACATACTCATTCCTGAGCAGAATAAATAAGACTGAGGACATCATGTCAATCACCCTACCATCAAACTCTAAAATGCTTAGTACCGATTTTACTTTCGGCGTTGCCACCGCAGCTTTTCAAGTCGAAGGAGCATCAAAAGCTGACAATCGCCTTCCTAGTATTTGGGACACATTTTGTGCCACTCCAGGCAAAGTAAAAAACGCAGATAATGGCGTGCAGGCATGTGACCATTATCATTTATGGGAACAAGACATCCAGTTAATTAAAAACTTAGGTGTAGATGCTTATCGATTGTCTATCGCTTGGCCTCGAGTCATGACAGAAGATGGCGAAGCAAACCAAGCCGGATTGGATTTTTATCGCAATTTACTCAAAAAGCTTAAAGCCGAAGGCCTAACAGTATTTGTTACCCTCTACCATTGGGATCTACCACAATATCTCGAAGACAAAGGCGGCTGGCTAAATCGAGAAACAGCATACCAATTCAAACACTACGCTGACTTAGTCACCAAAGAGTTTGCTGAATACGTGGATAGCTGGGCCACCTTCAACGAACCTTTTTGCGCAGCAATATTAGGTTATGAACTAGGCATACATGCACCTGGGCTAAACAAACCAGAATACGGCAGACAAGCTGCGCATCATATTTTACTGGCTCATGGTTTGGCACTGCCAATTATTCGCAAAAATGCGCCAAAATCTCAGGTCGGTATCGTGCTGAATATGAACCGCTCTTACGCGGCCAGTGAAAAAGCCGAAGACCAATTTGCTTGCTTGATGAGAGAAACTCTAGACAATCAGTTTTTCATCGAGCCACTGATGAAAGGGCAATATCCACAGTTACTCAACACTGTCGCACCTCAATATTTGCCCACCATTTTACCTGGTGATATGGAGATCATTTCTCAGCCGATTGATTTCTTGGGCATGAATTTCTACACCTGCAACCACAATGCCTACGATGCCAGTAACCTGTTCCAGGATGTTAAGAACAGCAACTCAAAAGTTGAATATACTGATATCGGTTGGGAAATCGCCCCACATGCCTTCACTGAGCTGTTAGTAAATCTTCACAAACAATATAGCTTACCGCCTATTTACATTACCGAGAATGGCGCCGCTTGTGCAGACCAGATCATTGATGGAGAGATCAATGACGATCAGCGTGTACGTTATTTAAATGGTCACATAAACGCCGTGCATCAAGCCATTGAGCATGGTGTGGATATACGCGGCTATTTTGCCTGGAGTCTGATGGATAACTTTGAATGGGCTGAAGGTTACAGCAAGCGCTTTGGTCTAACGTACGTCGACTATCACACTCAGGAAAGAACCATTAAACGAAGCGGTTATGCTTATCGAGATTTTCTCAATAACCGCACAGGTTAACCTTGGTTGTTAATCAAAAACGCCCGATGCAGTTTGCATCGGGCGTTTTTATTTGCCGAACACTAAAGTAAATGGATTACTTCAAGTGACCCGCATTATGAAGCTCTCTATCCTCTTCTGCAGGTGGAGTCCACTGGTACTGCCAAGTTTCAGTTAATGGCTGTCCATTGGCCTCTAAGTAAACACGCAAGTTAATCGGCTTAGGCTCACCTTTTGGTGGAACTAAGTCAAACATTGCACGGTATCCATCAATTGAATGCAGTGGTCGAGCAGATTCAATCTCTACTTTGCCATCCGATGACGTAATCACCGCTTTCACTTTTGTATCATTACCTAGCATTGCTAAAGATCCGCCAGCGAAGTCCACAACAAAACGCTTACTGTAATATTGGCGTTTCTTGCCAATCACACCGCCGATACCAGTAAAGGTATCCACTACACGAGCACGATTAGATTTCACTGGAGGTTGGCTTCCCCAATACATATTGTAGCTGTATAGAAGTTCTTGGCCTGCTTCAACTGGCGCCGCCGGATTCCAGAAAGCCACGATGTTATCAAAGGTTTCATCCAACGTTGGAATTTCTACCAATTGCACTGAGCCTTTTCCCCAGTTACCAATTGGCTCAATCCACAAGCTTGGACGCTTCTCGTAAAACACCCCATCATCTTGATAATGGTCGAAGTTACGATCACGCTGCAACAAACCAAATCCTTTAGGGTTTTCATCATTGTATGCATTGAACTGCAAATTACGTGGGTTAGATAATGGTCGCCAGATCCATTCGCCGTTACCGGTTTGCATCGCTAGACCATCTGAGTCATGGATCTCCGCGCGCCAGTCGTAGTTCGTTCGACGATCATTTTCACCAACCATAAACATACTGGTCATTGGTGCCACACCTAAACGCTCCACAGACTTACGCGGATAGATAGCGGAATCTACACGCATTTTTAATGGTTCACCGGGAGTCATATCAAAACGATAAGCCCCCGTAACACTAGGAGAGTCCATTAATGCATAGACAGTCACCATATCTGAGCCAGGTTTTGGTTTCTCTAACCAGAAATCCGTGAACATAGGAAACTCTTCAGGATGAGGCATTGCCGTGTCAATCGCCAGACCTCGAGCAGAAAGACCATATTGCATTTCGCTACCAACGGCGCGGAAGTAACTTGCCCCTAGGAAAGCCACCACATCACGCTGCCAATCCGTCGCAAATTGCATACGGAAACCCGCAAAACCAAGATCTTTAGGAAGCTTATTGCCATCGACACCGGATTTACCATAACTAAACTCTGAGGGCATATATGGAATTGGCGTTGACTTGCCATTTTCAAGCTCGTTGATATGAATCGGGGTATCAAAACCTAATCCCAAGTGAAACAGCCCAGTACGGAAATCAGACTTCTGATCGTGCCATAAAGCCGCATCTTTATTAAATTGAATCTCTTGGTAATCATCCCAGTCTAAGCCTTTTAGGCTATCCGGCATTTCACCTTGATGACTTTCATAAGGTTGAGTTGCTCGTTGACGCGCATAACCTTTTAACCAGGCGTAACTAAACTCTTCACCTTTTGGTGGTTGAGCCGATGGCTGAAAAGACGTTTGTGCCGTCTGAGTAGCGCAAGCGGTTAAGCTAAACAACACTCCGACAGTTAATAACGAACGACTCATAACTTTATGAGCAGATGACAACAACGCTATTTTTTGGCGTTTATTTCGATCCTTCGGACCTGCAATACTCGAATCTTTTATAGACTCTAAAACATAATGGCAAGGCATATTATCCAATACTCTCAGCTAAAGTTGAGCCCTATATTAACGAAACGTATTCCAGCCGAGTGTTCAGATAGAGTAAATATTTAATACATTCGCAAGATACATTTAAAGCAAAACTTACACTCTTCCGAATCTAATTAGTTACATAACAACACAGAGTGACAACAGTCAGAAAATAGACATTACTTTAAGATTATAGGTAAGAAGAAGCGCCCGACCGTAACATTTGAGTAGTAGGCCGAAACTGAACAATTAGGACAAATGATGATGACGCATGTAGGGGTAATAATGTTAGGGTACGCTTTAGCCCTATGCTTTTTGCTTATCCTCCTAAAAGTTTTATTGCGCTATCGATTACAAAACCAACGGTTGGTTAAACAGCTTGAAGCATCAAAGTATCATATACAACAGATCTCTTTTTCCCTTGATGCCATTAAAGATCCAATTTGGATAAAGAACTCCGATCAAATCTATTTATATTGTAATCCAGCTTTTGCACATACCCTTAATTTATCTCAAGCCGAAATCTTTGGACAAACAGATGAACAAATTCTGTCTCACCAACCAGTTCAGACTCAAGAACTTATTTCCCAGCTAACAGGCTCTTCACGTGAAACCTATATTACACCATCTAATGGTGAAGCCAAACATTACAAAGTGAGCGTTATTACAACACACAATAAAGATAGCGCTCCTTTTACGTTCGCTGGTTATGCACAAGAAATCACTCAGTTTAAAGATAAAGAAAAACAGTTATTAGACAATGAGTTCCGAGTAAACGAAGCACTCAAGCTTACCAAGGTGGGCATATGGGAATGGAACGTCGAACAAGATACTTGGTCCGCTACCCCTTCTTATTTCACAATGCTCGGGTATCCTCCCGTTGACGGAGTGGGAGACAGAGCATCTGAATTAGAAAAAATACACCCCGAAGACCGACAGCATGTTATGGATACTATAAACAGTATCTTAACCAGTAAAAAGGGCCCAAATTACTACAAATACCAAGCGCGAATAAAGCATATTGACGGTAATTATCGATGGATAGGCGTACGCTGCATCGTCACAGAGTTTAATCAAAAAGACCAACCCGCACGCATGCTTGGTGTACGAATTGATATCGATGAAATCCAAAAAGCCCATGACCAAGTTGAGTGGCTAGCGCATCATGACCCACTAACCAAACTCCCTAACAGAACGGCACTGAATATAGAGTTTCATCGAATAACTAAACCAAACACACAAGTAGCTTTAATATTTATCGACTTAGACCACTTCAAAAATGTCAATGATACTCTTGGTCATTGCACAGGAGACAAATTATTACAGGCTGTCGCCGACAGAATGCGAGCTTTGGTAGATGGTATTGGCTACATTGCACGACAAGGCGGTGACGAATTTATTATTCTGCTTCCCATAGAAAATGAGGAGTATTTAATCGAACAAACTCGAACCATCAAAGATGTCTTATCCGCTCGTTACACCATTGATCAGCATCAATTTTTTATCACACCGTCCATAGGCGTGAGTTTGTACCCACGCGATGGCGAAAACTTCGAGATATTATATCAACAAGCAGATGCGGCTATGTATCACGCCAAGCATACAGGTCGAAATTGCTACGCTTTTTTCACAGAAGAAATGCAATCTATATCAACACGAGCACTGGTGTTAGGCAATGCTCTCCATGATGCTTTAGAGCGAAAAGAATTTTCCTTACATTACCAGCCACAAATTTCTCTTGATACAGGAAAAGTAATAGGCGCGGAAGCCCTTATTCGATGGCATAGCAAAGAATTGGGCAATATTAGCCCAGCAGAATTTATTCCACTTGCTGAAGAAAATGGGCAAATTTTGGCTATAGGCGAATGGGTATTACGAGAAGCGGTAAAGCAATTGAAGCAGTGGCTAGAAGAAGGTATATCCCCAGTCAGAATCGCAATAAATCTATCTTACGCTCAATTTCAAGCAAGTGACCTCCCGACCATTGTCGCAGAAATACTCAATGAATACGCCGTGCCAGCACACTATCTAGAACTCGAACTTACTGAACGCATTGCCACTAAAGACCCAGAACATACAATAACCATTTTAGAGTCCTTTCAAAAACTAGGTATATTCACCTCCATTGATGACTTTGGCACAGGCTATTCTTCTTTGAGTTATTTGCAAAGGTTCCCCATTTACAAACTCAAAATTGACCAGTCCTTTGTACGCAACATGACAACCAATACTAATGATCAAGTTATCGTCAGCGCTATCATCCTACTCGCACAGCAACTCGGCATGACCACTATCGCAGAAGGTGTTGAAACGAAAGATCAACTAGACATGCTAAAAGAAATTGGTTGTGATGATGTCCAAGGCTATTACATCAGTCGGCCTATTCCAGTAGACGAATTTGAAATACGCTTTTTAAATAAAAACAAGAGTTCTCATAGGTGATCCAACAGTAAAAACTCACTTTCTGTTAACAAAGCACTTACCTTTCTGGCACTGACATCTACTTGTCTATAAAATCCCTGCATCCAAATCATCCAAGGATTCAACCTATGAAAAATGCCGTCTTAGGGCTTCAAATGCTGTTTGTGGCATTTGGCGCTTTAGTACTCGTCCCGCTACTAACAGGATTAGATCCAAATGTTGCGCTTTTTGGCGCAGGTATCGGAACACTCTTATTTCAATTAACGACTCGCAGAACAGTACCTATCTTCCTCGCTTCCTCTTTTGCTTTCATTGCGCCAATTATGTATGGCGTTCAGGCATGGGGAATTCCAGCTACCATGGGAGGTTTAATTGCCGCAGGATTCGTCTATGTCATTCTAGGCGGGTTGATTCGCCTCAAAGGCGCTGGCTTCATTCATACGCTATTACCCCCCGTTGTAATCGGTCCAATTATCATGGTTATCGGCCTAGGTCTTGCACCGACTGCGGTTAATATGGCGCTAGGAAAGGCCGGGAATGTACAAGCTATTAATGCCGATATTGCTATATGGATTGCACTTGCGTCTTTGCTTACAACCATCGTCATTAGCGTATTTGCTAAAGGCCTTTTCAAATTATTGCCTGTTTTTGGTGGCATTGTTGTTGGGTATGTCATCAGTTTATTTTTCGGTATCGTCAACTTTGACCCTGTATACAACGCGGCTTGGTTTGCCATACCAAACTTTACCGCGCCAGAATTCAACATTAATGCAATATTATTCATGCTACCGGTTGCCATTGCACCAGCCGTCGAACACGTTGGAGATATCCTTTCTATATCTAACGTTACAGGAAAAGACTACCTGAAAAAACCAGGTTTACATCGCACTATCACAGGTGACGGCGTAGCAACTATGGCGGCCGCAATGGTTGGCGCACCACCAAATACGACCTACAGCGAAGTAACAGGTGCCGTCATGCTTACCAAAGCATTTAATCCTGTCATCATGACATGGGCCGCTGTTGCAGCCATTGTCCTAGCGTGGGTTGGCAAATTAGGGGCGGCTCTTCAGACCATTCCGCTGCCTGTTATGGGTGGCATAATGATCCTCTTATTTGGTTCGATTGCTGCGGTAGGACTTAACACCTTGATCAAGAATCAAGTTGACCTTCATAAGTCGCGCAACCTAATCATTGTAGGTGTAACTCTAGTGTTTGGTATCGGTGGCATGGCCTTTGGCATTGGCGAATTTAGTCTTCAAGGCATTAGCCTATGCGGTATCGTAGCAATCACTTTGAATTTAATTCTACCGAAAGATATCGGTGATAATCACATCGTCGATAATGCACAAATAGAAGATTAATACCTACTTATAGAGTTAAAAAAAGCGGCCTAACTAGGCCGCTTTTTTCATACTTAAAGCTCTCATGCAAAAATAAATCAAGCCAGCATGGGATAGGTAAATAGGAAGAAATGAGTCACATTCAGTATAAAGTGACATAGAATCGACCATTCAATTCTTTTCGTTCGATAAAAAAGATAACTATATCCAAGCCCCGCAACGCCAGCTACTAGAGCATATTCAATACCAGCTGCAATATGTACTAAAGCAAAAATTAGAGCTGAAAAAATTGGTGCAATTAACAGAGGTAACTTTCCCTCCAACCAAACTGATAAACCTCGCTGTAGAAAGCCTCGGAAGAACACCTCTTCAGCAACACACGTGAACAACAAATTGATGGCCAAAAAGCTTAACCAGAATCCAGGAACCTTTAAATCAAATTGAATCAGCCCTAACAATGTGGCAAAAGCCAAAGCCACAACAGGTGTAAGTATCAATATAACCAACACTTCTTTAGGGTTCTGCAGCTTCTTGTAATAATTCGCTCTTGCTTGCCCTCTAAAGAAATATACTAGTAAAAATAAGCCAACCAAGCCTTTATCAAAGTTAGCATACAAACTAAAAGGCACTGCATCAGTACTGATTTTTTGGTTTAAAACTAACGCCTCATTATAAAAACCTGGCAATAGATGCATAGCAAGTACTAAAGAGAACACACCAAACAGACAAACAATCAATCGACGAAGCCAGATAAGCCGTAAAAAAAGTCCCCCTATTAACATCAAGGTATAAGCTAGAACGACAAGAAGCCCCTTAATATCGAGCACATTCTCTAACACCCCTAGAACAATGGCTGCCAAGAAGGTAAAACACCATACAGGAACCCTTTTAACTGGTGAGCTTAGCGGGGTAAAAGCCAATATAATTGATAAACCAAGCAGATAAAACGCCACAACCACCTCAATATGGAAGACATAAAAAAACCCAGAATGATACATTCCAATTTCCCAAGAATACAACGATTGCTTAGGCTTATAGGACATTTACTGCAGACGAAAAAGCCCTGACAGCACTGAACACTGGAAAGTTGGAAGAACGAGACTCCTACCTTCACAGGGAGGAGGAGTGTGTGCTCCTCAGGAAACACGCAACCCTTTATCCTGATTCATACCGTCTTGGCATTGGATTCGCGCTGAGGCGTTGAGATTAATACCCCCCCCCTCCATGAGGGGGAGGAGCAAGAATGCCAGAGCAACTAACAACATAAATACTCTAATGCGTCCTTGTATCCTGATTCATGCCATCTTGTTATTGAGTTCGCGCTGACGCGTTGAGCTTGCGAAACAGGCGCAAGCGAAGCAATGCTAGATGGCATTTCCTGCAGACGAAAAAAAGCCCTGACGGCGTTAGCGATCAGGGCCTTCTTAATGTAAAGCTTGACGGTGCTTATCCGTGCGGGACTGTCACATGCGTATCTTTGGTAAAGAGCCCCACACGCTCTTGCTTGGGAGGAAAATTATTACACCGCCAATACGAAAAAACCCCGCCCTGCTTGGCAGGACGGGGTTCTTTTCAATATAAAGCTTGACGACGACCTACTCTCACATGGGATCTCCCACACTACCATTGGCGATGGCGCTTTTCACTTCTGAGTTCGGGATGGGATCAGGTGGTTCAACGCCTCTATGATCGTCAAGCAATTCGTTTTGCGTTTTGTTCTGGTTGGACGTTTTCGTCTCACCAAAACACGCGAATACGTGCTTGGACCTTTAACAATTCATTTTGAAATAGGGATAACCAAGTATCAAACCGATGCTCATCATTGCTGATGCTTTATCGTAATCTGTGTCTGCGATTTTTAAAAAACCACTTTGGTGTTATATGGTCAAGCCTCACGAGCAATTAGTATTGGTTAGCTCAATGCCTCACAGCACTTACACACCCAACCTATCAACGTCCTAGTCTC